>CAYXHH010000076.1:0-8265 GCA_964464725.1 uncultured Methylotenera sp.
GTGATTAATGAAGCTGGTATCGCTTTCAGTGGTCATACCGAGTTTATCGCTGACTATACAAATACACCACAAGTCGTGATGATGCTGGTAGGTGGTCATCAATCACAAGCGCTTCGCGTCGCGCTGGCCACCACGCATTTACCATTAAAAGACGTGCCAAATGCCATTACGCAAGGTAGCCTTGAAGCAACGATACGTATTTTGCATCAAGACTTAACCACTAAATTCGGGCAAAAAAATCCGCATATATTAGTGGCAGGGCTTAATCCACATGCAGGAGAAGATGGCCACTTAGGGATGGAAGAAATTGAAATCATCAACCCCGTGCTTAACAAGCTGCGCAAAGAGGGCATGCGACTGACGGGCGCATTACCCGCAGATACCCTGTTTACTCAAAAATATTTAGACCATGCTGATGCCGTGCTCGCCATGTATCACGATCAAGGATTACCCGTGCTCAAACACGCCAGTTTTGGTTCAGGCGTCAACATCACGCTGGGGTTGCCCATCATTAGAACCTCTGTAGACCATGGGACTGCCTTAGATTTGGCTGGGACTGGTCATATTGATATTGGCAGCATGCAAGCGGCAATCAATTTGGCGATTGAATTATCGAACCAATAATTCAAAAAATATCATCATGAAACACATCGCAAAAAAAAGGTTTGGACAAAACTTTTTAACTGACCAAGCCATCATTGCTAGTTTAATAGAGGCAATTAATCCAAAATCTGACGAAGTGATCGTCGAAATTGGGCCAGGCTTAGGCGCACTCACCAAGCCTTTGTTAGCCACAATTAATCACTTAAATGTCGTTGAGATTGACCGTGACATTGTGACTTGGATGCAGAATGAATATGCAAAAGGCAGCCTGACAATACACAATATTGATGCCTTGAAATTTAATTTCGCAACATTAGGCGACAGTATCCGCGTTGTGGGAAATTTACCTTACAACATTTCTACACCTATCCTGTTTCACCTCATCGACAATCTAGCCTGCATCATCGACATGCATTTTATGTTGCAAAAAGAAGTCGTTGAGCGCATGGTTGCACAGCCCTCAACCCCAGCATATGGGCGGCTTAGCGTCATGTTGCAATATCATTTACAGATGGAATACTTAATCACTGTACCTCCCGAAAGTTTTGATCCTGCACCTAAAGTAGAATCTGCATTTGTGCGTGGTGTGCCCTATAAAATCAAACCTTTCATTGCTAAAGATGAAATTTTATTTTCTAAAATTGTGCTGGCAGCATTTGGTCAACGCCGCAAAACAATTCGTAATACTTTAAAAGCGCATTTAAACGATGATGACTTTATTCAGTTAAACATAGATCCACAATTGCGCGCGGAAAACCTCTCTACACAGCAGTTTGTGGCAATCTCAAACTACATCTCCAACCAACCTTAGCACTAAATTAAGTAGTTGATTTTAGGCCTCAGATTTCAGATTTCGAGGCGAAACCTCGCTTTGTTCTCTCAATTGATTTGATGTTCACCAATATATATTGATGGTATGTCTATATGAAATTGAGGTTGGAATGGCGGCTCCTGCAAAAATACGCCTCGGTGAACTACTCGTCCAGAATGATTTAATTTCAGCTGACGAGCTAAATAAAGCACTTGACGAACAAAAGCGCACAGGCAAAAAACTTGGGCGCATCTTCGTGGATGGCGGCTACGTCACAGAAACGCAAATTTCTGAGGCATTGGCACGTCAATTAAAAATCGAATACATCGATTTACAGCAATACAACACCAAACCAGAAATCATCGCCAAATTACCCGAAGCACAAGCTAGGCGATTTAGATGTGCAGTGCTTGAAGACAGAGGTACCAATTATTTGGTTGGTATGGTGGATCCTACCGATATTTTTGCATATGACGAAATCGTACGTATTCTGCGCAAAGATATTGAGCTTGCCGTCATTCAAGAAGGCTCACTATTACAACTGATAGACCGTAGTTATCGACGCACTAGCGAAATTTCTACTCTCGCACAAGAGCTTGGGGAGGATTTAGGTGACACCACAATCGACTTCACGTCGATAGGCGACGCTAAAAACGCTGAAGAGGCGCCTGTTGTTAAGTTACTTCAGACTATTTTTGAAGATGCGGTTCAAGTTCGAGCCTCTGACATTCATATTGAGCCTCAAGAAGGTAAATTGCACATTCGTTTTAGAATCGACGGCGTCATGCATCTACAAACCCAGGCTGATCTAAAAATTGCATCCGCCTTAGTGTTGCGCTTAAAACTGATGTCTGGCTTAGATATTTCAGAAAAACGCTTGCCACAAGATGGTCGTTTTGGCATCAAAGTGAAACAGCAAGCGGTTGATGTGCGTATTTCAAGCATGCCAACGCAGTATGGCGAGTCTGTCGTCATGCGTTTGTTGATTCAAAATACCAGTAGCTTTACCCTCGAAAGCCTTGGCATGCCTAAGGATATGCTAGAACGTTTCCGCAAGCTGATTCATCGCCCAAGCGGCATGGTGTTAGTCACAGGTCCAACTGGTAGCGGTAAAACGACCACGCTATATGCAGCATTGAATGAACTTAACTCTACCGCAAACAAAATTATTACGGTTGAAGATCCAGTAGAGTATCGCCTACCTGGGATTAATCAAGTACAAGTTAACGAGAAAATTGATTTAGATTTTTCTAAAGTGTTGCGCTCTACTCTGAGGCAAGACCCAGACATTATTCTGATTGGTGAGATGCGCGACCAAGAAACTGCTCAAATTGGTCTTCGCGCCGCAATGACTGGCCATTTGGTGCTATCAACCTTGCACACCAATGATGCAATTAGTTCACCAATTCGAATGATAGACATGGGCGCGCCAAGATATATGGTGGCCATGTCAATCGCTGCTGTGATTGCGCAACGCTTGGTAAGACTCATATGTGAAAGTTGCGCAGAGCAACACACACTCACGCCAGCCGAACATGCTTGGTTGCACCAAGAGTTAGGTCAAGATGCCGACAAGCATCTTTATGTGCATGGAAAAGGTTGTAGCAAATGTAATGGCACTGGATACATCGGTCGCGTAGGTGTATATGAGTTGCTTGAAATGAATAACGCGCTGGTGGATGCCGCAAATCAACCAGACCCAGACCAATTTATTAAACTCGCTCGCCAGCAAATGGTTGGCAAAACACTACGCAAGAGCGCAGTTGATCTCGTCATTCAAAAACGCACCACCGTTTCAGAAGCAATGCGAATTAGTAACGAGTTTGATGAATAAAACTAATCATGCCTAAATATTCCTATACAGGTAGAGATGGAAACGGCAGCTTAGTGCAAGGCGTACTAGAAGGTGAAAATAGTAACGCACTGGCCAATGTGCTATTTAGCCGTAGCATTACTCCGCTTGAAATTAATCTTCAAACTGAAGAATCTTCCTCTAAAAATATCTCGATTGCATTGTTTGAAGAAAAAATACAAACCATTGATGTGATGTTATTTAGTAGGCAAATGTACACCTTGCTAAAAGCCGGCATACCGATTATGAGTGCACTTAACGGCTTGCAAGCCTCAACAAATAACAAAGCTTTCTCTAATGTTGTTGGAGAAATTCGCGAAAGCCTAGGCAGTGGTCGCGAGCTATCCTCTGCCTTAGCGCAACATCCAAAAGTGTTTTCTAATTTTTACGTCAATATGGTACGTGTAGGCGAAACCACGGGCATGTTAGATCAAGTGTTTTTGCGCCTATTCGACCATCTAGAATTCGAGCGCTTTATGCGCGACCAAATTAAGTCGGCACTTCGATACCCCACTTTTGTCATTATTGCGATGGCTGTCGCGATTATTGTGGTGAATCTTTTTGTAATTCCTGCTTTTGCAAAAGTGTTTCAAAGCTTTGGCGCAGAGCTCCCCATACTCACCCGCGCACTGCTCAGTTTTTCTAAGTTTATGGTCGCCAGTTGGCCGTTCATGCTTATAGGGACTATTGGTGCAATTTTTCTGTTTAAAAAATACATTAACACCAGTGCAGGAAAATTCAACTGGGATAGTTTTAAATTAAAAACACCACTTGCTGGAAAAATTATTCACAAAGCGACGATGGCGCGCTTTGCTAGAAGTTTTGCACTTTCTAGCAGAAGCGGCGTACCGATTACCACAGGACTAAAGTTAGTCGCTCAAACAGCCGATAACGATTATATCTCGAGCAAAATTGAGGAAATGCGCACGAACGTAGAACGTGGTGAAAGCATTTTACGTACTGCGACTAACAGTGGTGTGTTTAATCCAGTGGTGTTGCAGATGATTGCTGTGGGCGAAGAATCTGGCTCGCTAGATGATTTGATGCAAGAAGTCGCTGATATGTACCAACGTGATGTGGAATACGAGATTAAAACCTTGGGAGCACAGATTGAGCCCATTTTAATCGTGTTCTTAGGTGTCATGGTGTTGGTGTTAGCGTTGGGAATTTTCTTGCCAATATGGGATTTGGGCAATATCGCTTTGCACAAAAATTAGAACAATGATGCAGAGAGTCCCTTTATCAAGGTATGCGCCTACTGCACATCGATTCGACTTTTTGGTGACATTAAGTGTGATTGGAATACTAGCTACTTGGCTTTTGCATAGCTTGCATGATGCGCAAAAAGAAATTGAAAAAATTGTGCTTGAAACTGAGTTAAGTCATTTGCAACTTGGCATAGCTGAAGTTTTAGTGCAAAAAAGTATTGCAAATCAGCCGTTTAATTTAGCGGCTTTAAAAGGTAGCAACCCGATGTTGTTGATTGCAGAAAAACCTAGCAACTACATTGGTGAACGAGCACAAGCACCAACAAATGAGAAGGAAATTTGGTATTTCGATACACAAAAAAAGTGTTTGATTTATGTATTTAAGGATGGTCAGCAAGCCGCATATAAGCTGGCTGGCGTAGCAGGGCTCACTTTAGTGAGCATGGGAAATTAAGAAATCTTACAAAAGGAAACAATATGTTGAACAAAGAAAAAGGGTTTACTTTAATTGAGTTGGTGGTGGTGATTGTCATTCTTGGCATTTTGTCTGCCGTAGCTTTACCCCGTTTTACAAGTTTGCAACGAGATGCTCGGATTGCCAAGCTAAATGCGGCTAAAGGCAGTGTCGCGGCAGCAGCAGCTTTGATTCATGCTACCGTAATCGCAAAGAATAACATTGCCGACCCAGCCGCATGCCCAGGCACGGCTATTATTGCAAATAATAGCAATGGTGCTACAGGCACTTTATGTACTGAAAATGGGGTCATTAACTTGGTCAATGGCTACCCAGATGTCACCGCCATTGGTAACGCAGGCGTGCTTTCTGCTGCTGGCTTAACAACCATATTCAATCCAACTTTGGCGCAACTTCAAGCAGAAGGTTATAACTACTTAGCCACTGCGACAGTTGCTACTTTTCAAATTCAAGGGGCAACCGCACCTGCGACTTGCCAATTTACTTACACCGAGGCAGTTGTTGCAAATAGCGCCCCAGTCATTGCACCTGTTGTGACGACAGGTTGCTAATTTTTAGTTTTTGTATTTTTTGAAGTCGTATTTTTATTTTTTAAGGAGTGATTAACATGAAACAGCATCAATTTGGTAGCAAACAATCAGGCTTTACGCTGGTTGAGTTAGTGGTTGTCATTGTCATTTTAGGTATTTTGGCAGCAACTGCTTTGCCAAGATTTATTAATCTAACAAGTGATGCACGTATTGCATCAGTAAATGGCATGGCAGGCGGATTACGTTCTGCTGTTGGCGTAGTACAAGCACGTTTTTTTGCAACTGGTACTAATTCTAGTCCAGTCACTATGGTAGATGGTACAACTGTAGCAGTAAGCACATCGACAGGCATCCCAACAGGCGCAGCCGCTGGTATCGGCAATGCATTGCAATCTATTGAAGGCTTTACACCTGACTATACAACGGCAACAGCAGTGATATTTCAACCAACATCTGGTGGCAATGCGACTACATGTCGTGCTAGGTACAATGGTACAACTGGTGCAGTTGATGTTGTGACAACTGGCTGTTAATCATCACCCTTAAGCTTGCAGCACTCAATACGAAACAAGTTTAGGGATATTTATTGTTAGGTAAATCTCATGCGGCGAGAGTATGGATTCACAATCGTAGAGCTCGTCGCTGTGATGGTCATTGTTGGCATTATTGCAGCCATTAGTGCACCACGCTTTGTGGGTGTGGATGCATTTGAAGCGCGGGGCAGTTATGGCACCTTAACTGCCGCCTTGCGTTATGCGCAAAAGACTGCGATTGCACAACGAAGAACTGTTTATGCGAACTTAAACACATCCACACGCATTGTTTGTCTTGGATACACCACTAACTGTAACTCAGCAGTGTTAGATCCTGCAACGCAAACTGCTTATACAAAAACACTTTCAAATAATGTGAGTATCAGTGGGTCTGCTACAACCGTTGGATTTGACGGCTTAGGCAGACCTGTACCTAACACAACGACTACGCTCACCATTCAGAACGCTGTTGTCCCCAGTGAATCTACGCGCACCATCACCATAGAGCAAGACACGGGTTATGTTAGATAAAAAGCAAATAACCTTTAATAAAGCCGCTGGTGTCACGCTCGTGGAGTTAGTGATTTTTATTGTCATTGTAAGTGTGGCATTGGTTGGTGTGCTTAAAACATTAGAGATAACAAATCGCGGTAGCGCTGACCCGCTTGTTCGCAAGCAGGCGTTATCAATCGCAGAGTCGCTGTTGTTAGAAATCCAACAACAGCCTTTTACATTTTGTGACCCAGATGATGCAACAGCCAGTACAGCAAGTGCTGCAACTGAATGCACTAATTCACAAGATAAAGGTGGCGCCGCACTCACATCGCCCACTCCAAGCACCGAATCACGCTACAGTGCGACCAATCCATTCGACAACGTTGCCGATTATGGCGGCTTTAGTATGCCCGATGCCAACTGTGCGGGTATTTGTAGCCCTGGTGATAACACCCCACTTGCTGGCCTCACAGGGTATGCCGCCAGTGTTGTGATTACTCGCGCTGGTGGAAGTGCACCTTTTGCATCTTTTCCACTAGATGCTGTTTTACAAATAGCCATCACGGTCACTGGCCCTGCAAGTACATCAGTCACACTGAAAGGTTATAGGTTGAGATATGCGCCAAATCTCTAAATCTTTCGGTTTTACATTAATAGAAATGGTGGTTGTCATCACGATTGTGGCTATTTTAGCTGCAGGCGCAGCCTTGTTTATACGAAACCCAACGCAAGCATTTCTTGATAGTGAAAATAATGCCAACTTGTCTGATCGCGCCGATACCGCCTTGCGGCGCATGGCTAGAGATATTCGAAACGCCTTACCTAACAGTGTGCGCGTTACCACAAACGGTGCAAATAGTTTTATTGAGTTTATACCCGTTAAGTCTGCGGGAAGATACCGTGCCGCTGTAGGTAACTCAGCAGCTGACAACCCACTCGATTTTAGCTTAACTGCAGACTCTTTCGATGTGTTAGGTCCGTCAGTCAATGTTGCCACAGGTGATCAGTTAGTCATTTATAACTTGGGGGTTTCTGGTTCTAACGCTTACGAAGGCACAAATATTCGCCCGTTACAAACCACTGGCACATTAAGCACACTGAGTTTTAGTGGAGGCACATTTCCACTAGAGTCTCCGTCTAGCCGATTCTACGTAGTGGCTACACCAGTGAGTTATGCATGCGACTTAACAAATAGGCAATTACTGATGTATAGCGGCTATGCCATCAGCGCAACGCAACCTAGCAGCATTAGCGCTTTAAATGCGCTCGCGAGCGCTCGTGTGTTGGCGAATAATGTCACGACTTGCCAAATTAACTACACTGCAGGCGTCTTACAGCGGAGTGGTATTGTCACCATTTATCTTGGGCTTAACCAAGACTCAGCAAAAGTGAATCTAATGCACCAAGTCAATGTAGTGAATTCGCCATGAATAAACTATTAAAAAAGAAAACCCTGCATAAAGGTTTTTTACTGCCAGCCGCTATTTTTCTGTTAGTTATTTTGGCAGGCCTAGGTGCGTATGCATTGAATATCACTAGCTTACAAAATGCGGGTAGTACGCAAGATGTGCAAGGTGCCCGCGCTTACCAAATGGCTCGCGCGGGTGTCGAGTGGGCAGCCTATCAAGTACTTGCACCTGGCACTGCAAATCTTGCAAATTGTCCTGCTAGCCCCAGCACTTTTAACCTAGATGGATTTTCGGTCACTGTAAGCTGTACGCGTAGTATCGATTACTTTGAACAAGGGTCAGACCATAC
>CAYXHH010000077.1:0-8144 GCA_964464725.1 uncultured Methylotenera sp.
CGTTTTTTGTTTTCCTTTACGAAAGCGCGCTTTAAAAGTGACTGTGGCGTGATTTAAATCTAGCGTTTGAGACTCTAATATTTCTAAGCCAAGCCACTTAATGCCTAGTAAATCAGTTGGGCGTAATTCGCTTTGATTAGGTTTGGCGTTTCCTAAAGCATATTGAGTCATGTTTAAGTAATCTGCCATTTTTAAAACATATGCACTATAGCGTGAACGCATTAATTGTTCAGCGCTATTTGCAGACTTGCCAAGATGTAGACTTTGGCAACATGAGGCATATGATTGACCGCTGTGACAAGGGCAAAGTTGTTTCATCGTTTAGACCAGCAATTCTTCATTCGGCATAGTTACGCAGAAAACAGAGTCGCCAGTCTTAAGTATGCCACCGTTAATGATTCTAGCATTCACACCGCCATGGCCACGCATGGCGTTATACCCACCTTGCCCAAGCGTGGTTTCCATTTTAGAACATGGCTCACATGGTCCAGTCACTTGTAATATCACCTCGCCAATCCTGATTTGCATGATTTGGTCTTTAAATAAACTTTTCGTGGCCAACAAATTAATTCCAGATATGACCAAATTGCGCCTAAGTTTACTAGCATCAACAGGTTTGCCAGTAAACGCGCTGATGACAGCGATATGTTCTGCTTGAATTAGGGTGACTTGTCGATTACTACCTAAAGGGTTGCGAGATGGAGTGCTACTTGCTCTATCGCCAGCAAGACCTGTTTGAGCTATTGCTAGTGTATTTTGCACCGCTATACAATCTACTCCACGTGCAGGTCTTAAATAAATAGCCTCTAATTTTCCTGCTTGCTTAAACTGCTGCGTTAACTGGCGTAAGGATGAATTTGTTACATCTTTCATGGTCATTAGTTCGTCGATTATTTTAAAAAAGGAAGTTCCATGCAACATGATACCGAAAGCAGCAAGCAATTACAGGCAATTCACGATCAATTAAACGCTATCAATCAAAACTTATTAAAAGTGTTTTGGATTGTAGGTTTTTTTGCTTTTTTATATTTTGGCTTGATGATTTATTTGATGTTTTACAGATAGTAAACGGTATTTTATGCTTAAAAAAAAGGGCTCATAACCGAAGTTACAAGCCCCAGGGGGAGGAGATGAAATCGCAATACAAACAACTGTAAATACTGCATCTTTGCCAGCAGATTTTGTCTGCAATCGGCATTGATTCAACTTGTTGCCCAAGCAATTGAGTTAAGCTTGATGTGTTAATTATTACATCGGCAACATTTAAATAAACTTTAGAATAAACGCATATTTATTTGTTAAATACCTAAATTAGCCCAAATTCACATAAGGTCAGTCGTATCATCATCAACTTCTGCTGTTAAAATGGCTTAAAACAACCCAACTGGAAATCAATGCGCATGGATATAAAAAGCTTTATAGATATTTTTCTACACTTAGATAAACATTTGGCTTTAATTGCAGGCGAATGGGGTGTGTGGATTTATGCGCTTTTGTTTCTGATTATTTTTATTGAAACTGGCGTGGTTGCGATGCCATTTTTACCTGGTGACTCTTTATTATTTGTTGCTGGTGCAATTGCTGCGGTTGGTGGCTTAAGTTTGCCAGTGATAATGCTGTTGCTTTCTGCTGCAGCGATTTCTGGAGATGCGCTTAATTATTCAATTGGGAGATGGACAGGCAATAAGGTTTTTGCTTGGGAAAACTCTCGGTGGTTTAATAAGGATGCGTTTAATAAAACCCATGCCTTCTACGAAAAACATGGACCAATCACAATTGTTGTTGGCAGATTTTTGCCTTTTATTCGAACATTTACCCCCTTTGTTGCTGGGGTTGCTCAGATGACATATCCAAGATTTGCTTTTTATAACGTGATAGGTGGCTTGATTTGGGTGTGTGGCTTAACGGGTATTGGCTTTTTAGTGGGTAATCACCCATGGGTAAAAGCCAACTTTTCTATCGTTGCATTAGCGTTGATTATTGTGCCAAGCTTGCCCGCAGTATGGGTTTTTCTTAAACACTTAATTCAGTCACGCAGCCATTAAATCGGTTTAATGACTTTTTTCATGCCATAAGCGAGCCCTACAAACGCCATTACAAAGCTCAGAAAAAACCAAAAATTGTTATAAGCTAAAGTAATCAATTCCATTTTATATTCCCCGATACTAATTAGATAACAATTAAGCAGGCAAGCAACTAAATCGCCACGTTTTTAACTACATTAATTGTGTAACGATTATTTTTATTTTTAGCATTTAATAAGGCAACTTCTTCAACGGCAACTTCATAGTTTAAAAAAGCAAACTCTAATTGGTTTTGTTTGTTGATTACTTGGTAGATAGTCATTTTATTGCTCCTTATTTAAAGTGTTTAATTTTCACTACAGTTAACAAAGAGCATAAAGCAGACCAACTCAATTAAAATTTTAAAATAATGTTATTAATCAATAATTTATTAAATTTTATTGCTAATTTTTAATCTTAAGTTAGGGAGAAAATTGTATGAAGGTTCGACAGGACTGTGCAAATTTAGACATTTGTACAAACTATGTCCATGACAATGCGTTGTGCTTTATACTAATCCATGAGTACATGATTTAATAAAGTAAAGAAAGCAAATTGGCATGATTAAAGATGAAAATACTGGCAAAGCGGTTATTAGCTCGCTAGAAGCGTTGGTGGCAAATACATGTTTTTGTAAACTAAAAACTAGTTGCGATGATAAAAATAGTAGCGCTTGTTTACGAGACAAAAATATTTATGCGGAATTCATGCAACAAAAATTCGAGGCTACTAAACGCTAACAGCTCTTATACGCTTTCAGCAAAGCGCTATTAGAAAACATGCTTGCCGGAGTTTAGTAGTTTCTAATTCGTTGGGTCTATTTCTACAGGTTCAATAAAAAAGTAGTGGTCTTCTCGGCTCTCATTGAGCATTTCCACTTCTTGCTGTGCAATTTCTAAACTTTGAAACGCGTATATCGAATGGTTTTGCTCGTCAATTACTTTGTAGATCATCATTTTTTCGCCCCTTGTATGTGTTAAGTAATAACATTTACGCCAATTAACTTTTTGTAGTTACCTAGCTGCAATAATCAAGCCAATAAATACATTTAAACTAAAAAATTGGCATCAGCAAATAATCACGGTCTTATCATTTTTAGTTAATGTGAATTCTAGAAAAATAAAAATGATGTCGCACCAGTTTTGTGCAAAGACACTGTAAACACCCAAATTAAAGCGAATATTTGCCTGTGCTTACTCATTAAGTATCACTGCCTGTAGGCTAAACTTAAGCTGAAATCAGTCGTAATAAAGGTATATAGGCTGTATTTACAGGCAAAAGCAAAAATCTGGAACGAGATTTGCTTTTAATTACATAACAGTATTGACGAATGAAATTTTAGTGAGGTTGAACAAAGCAAAAACATAGATCGGCAAGATACATAGGCAATGACTTAACATGAAATGACTTAAAGATAGGGGATTATCATGACAGGGCGCTACATTACAGTATTATTGGCTTTATTTGGTTTGTGTACGGTGACAACACTGCAAGCCAAACCAACGGACGAATTGGTGCATCAATTAAATGCTCAGGTCTTGCGTGTGCAAGTTAGTCTAGCGAATGGTGGTTATGGTCTAGGTTCTGCGGTCGTAATCGCTAAAGATCAAGTGGTGACTAACTGTCATGTGGTTGCCGATGCCAACAATATTGTAGTGGTCAACAATGGCGCGCCTCATGTTGCAACGGCGATTAAGCCTGATTGGCGTCATGACTTATGTATTTTAAAAGTAGAAAATCTTGATGCGCCTATTGCCAAAATAGGCTCAAGCAAAAACCTTAAATATGAGGAATCTGTTTTTACAATAGGCTACCCGCATTTTCAAGCGGTGCCTAGCAGCACATATGGCGTGGTAAAAGGGCTTTACCCGATGGACGACAGTGTGATTGTTCGCGCTACAAGTTCGTTTGGTGTGGGGGCCAGCGGTGGTGGCGTATTTGATGATGCGGGTAATTTGGTTGGAATCATTACGCTTAAAAGTCCTGGCAAAAATTCCTACTACTACAATATGCCAGTCGAGTGGGTGGAGGCTTTAATGAAAGCCCCAGAACAATCGATTAACGCAAAAAGTGAAAAGCCATTTTGGGCGGCATCTTTCGATAAGTGGCCTTATTTTATGCAGGTTGTACACCCTTTCCTGACTGAAGATTGGCAAGCACTCATGTCTGTTGCCAGCAAATGGACGCAAGCTGAACCGAATACTGCTGAGTCATGGTTCTATTTGGCTGCTGCGGAGTATGCAGTAAAAGATTATGAGAAAGCTGAAGCACATCTACAAAAAGTAGTCGCAATGAATCACGAGCACAGTCATGCAATTTACTATTTGGGTTTGGTTGCAGAGCATACTGGTCAGCATCATCTAGCCTTAGATAAAGTTGCGAAGCTCGATATCTTAGATATCACTACCGCTAATCAACTTAAGCTTGCAGTAGGCTTATCGACCACTGCAGACTAATCATCTTTTCAGGTTATCTGTTCAGGAACTTAAGCAATTCGTGCTACTCATATTTAGGCTATGATAAACATAGCCTATTTTGAGGAAACGAAAATGCGCTTGTTTGCTAAACTTTTACCATTATTTGGTCTTTCAATCATGTTAAGTACCCCACTTACTGGCCTTGCGGGTGAATGCCCTGCTTTATTTAATCACCAATTTAAGACCTTGCAGGGAGAAACCATTAACTTATGCGATTACCGAGATAAACCAATCTTAGTGGTCAATACCGCAAGTAAGTGCGGCTTTACTCCACAGTTTGAAAAGCTTGAAGGCATGTATAGCCAATATAAAGACAAAGGCTTGTTAGTCATCGGGTTTCCGTCTAACGATTTTCGCCAAGAGCTAAAAAGTGATTCTGAAATTGGCAGTTTTTGTAAGCTGACTTATGGTGTTAAGTTTCCGATGGTGTCAAAAGGCTCAGTTACTGGCGCGAACGCCAACCCATTTTATAAGCAACTCGCTACTGCAGCAGGTCAAGAGCCACAATGGAACTTCCATAAATACGTGATTACACAAGGCGGTAAATCTGTTCAAAGTTTTACTAGTACCACTCAGCCAGATGATGCAGCAATTATCAAACTGATTAAACCATATCTGAACTAACAAGTCAGTTCGCGATGAAATATATACACATACTGGCTCTGTCATGTCTCTTTTTGGGTCACGCCAAAGCGGGCACTTTGCCAGAACCAACAGAAGAATTTTTGTATGATTTAAAGCAGTCAATGGTTAAAATTGGCACCACCACTAAATCTGGCGGTCATGGTTTTGGAACAGGTATTGCAATTAGTAAAGAGCAAGTTGTCACCAATTGCCATGTATTAAGCAATGCAAATGGAGTTTCAATTAGTAAATGGGGAACAGAGTACCCTGTGGATTCCCTACAGGCAGATTGGAAACATGATTTATGCATACTGAATGTCCAATATGCAGATTTAAAGCCAGTGAAGATGGGTGACTCTGCTAAACTGAGTTATGAGCAGCCAATCATCTCAATCTCGATGCCTAATGATTCACCGGCACCTTATGTAGCGCTTAGCACAATCAAAGCACTGTACCCACTTGATGGACAAGAAGTGATTCGAAGTCAGGCGGCATTTTCGATAGGCGCCAGTGGCAGCCCAATTTTTGACTATGCAGGCATGCTAATTGGCATCAGCACCTTTAAAAGTCCTGGCAAAAAAGCGTATTTTTATAATATGCCTGTCAATTGGGTGAAAGCCTTATTAGAAACTCCATTGGTAAAATTAAATTCTGAGCACGGTATTCCTTTTTGGGATGCCCCTGAAAAGGCAAGACCATTTTTTATGCAAATCGTGTTGCCGTACCAAAATAATGATTGGCAAGAGGTAGAAAAAATTGCCAATCAATGGATTGTAGTTGAGCCTAACCATGCGGAACCTTGGTATTATTTAGGCCAAGCCATGCAATATATGAATAATAAACAAGTGGCGATTGAACATTATCATAAGGCACTCAGTTTGCATCCAAATCATCCAGGTACATTGCAAGCCATGGCGCAGCTCGCGAAACAAGCTGGCAATCATGAACAGGCAGATAAACTTCTTATCACCTTAAAGGAAATCAATCCTTTGTTGATAGATGATTTAGATACGCATCAGTAGTGAATTGACTCAAAAATTCAGTAGTTTGAGGAGTTAAGTATGAAAAAAGTACTGTTTGTTGCCCTGCCAATTGTTGTATTTGTTGGTGCAACCTATTGGTACTTTAATTTTTACGGTGATGAGCAAATTACAAGCCTTACGGCATTAGAAAAAACAGGTGATGAATGTAGCTTTATTTCAGAAAAAGCAGCCATGCATCTACCAGAAACACTTCCATTCCAAAAATTAGAAAAGGCAGCAAGAAAAGCACGTGTATTAAATCAATGTATGCAAGATAGGGCTTATACTGAAAACCCAGCTTGGGTCAAAGCTGCCACAATTTTGGCAAAAAAAGATGCAGAAGCCCAGCATATTTCTTATGATGAGGCTTACGAATCCCTAAGGCGTCAGGCGATGTATAACTTCAAGTCGTCTGAAGGTATGCCTTTGTATTGGATAGCAGCAAAATCTGCTTCATAGCCAAAGATTAAACAGTACGGCTTTCTCTTCTAATTACATTGATAATCGCTGCAAATATCAGAACGTATTCGATCATATTTAAGGCAAAGATACTTTGTTCAGTGACACCAACCAGCAAATTTAAAATCATCGTAATGGCATTCATCAAAATGCTAATTAAGATAATCAGCCCGATGAGTTTGTCTCTTAAATAGAATAGATAACATTGCGCTACAAAGCATAGCCCGAATAAAGCATTCAAATTAATGCTACCTAGATAGCTGTAATTGATTAAACCAAGTATGGCGTAAATGCTAATGAGTGCAACTGCGGCAGGCATATCTTCTGGCATACCTTGGCCATCATGCTTTAACCGTAAAGCAAGACCAAAATGTGAAAATAGAGCAGCGAAAAATTTCATGATAGAACCGTTAACTACGCAGCCTGTAGTTCTTCTAACTCTAGTTTGGCGACACGGTAATAGTGATATTCATCCCACAAGGTGAGATCTTGCGCGCTGTTTAACGCTTTGTTGTAATCGGTAAATTCTGTATAGACTTGGTTTTGCTCATTTAGTACTTGATAAATAATCATCAGTCAGCTCCTTGATGGAAATCAGTCGATTTAAATTAAGCTGAAGAGAAGTATTACATCAACAAGTCAAAATCAAATTGAAGAGTAAAGGCATTATCTTTGGGTTAATTTAAAAGCAGTGCTTTCAAATACGAAATCTGTTTATTTTCAAGTACATTTTTTTGTTGCTACTTAGATACAGTTCAATCAATACGGTGCATTTGTGCGAATAGTTATATTGACGACATTTCATATTCGTGCGAGTATAAAAATCCCATCTGATACGAGATAAATCCTCGTTAGTTTGGTCGCTTGATGGCGTTTTTACGTTAAGGAGAGCGGATTTGAGCATCGCTTGCGGCATAGTGAATCACAGAGGAAAACCCTCACAATATACCCAAATCCAATTTGGTTATGACTGACTTATCCATTATTTACAGCAAAACGCCAAGGGGATTGCGCGCGCGCGCATCGCTTGTTGGTGGCTTATCTTCTCATCTCATGAAGGTGTTGTCGCATGTGGATGGCACATCGAAAGCGGAAGATATCTTACTGAAATTTGACCATTTAACACCAGACAACCTGTTGATGGAGCTATCTCAACTTGAGAAAGAGGGTTACATCAAGGTTTCAGGAAATACACGCCCAAATCAAGAATGGTCCCCAACGGTTCACTTTACGCCAATGGTCGTAGAAGAGTATCAAAGTGAAGAAGAATTGGAGGAGATTGCACGTGTTAAAGCGGAGCAAGAGGCCAAATTGGCTGCAGACCGCAAAGCCAATGCTGAAGCCGCTGCACAGCGCGAAAAAGAACGCAAGGCACAAGAAGAGAAAGCGCTTATTGAAGCTAAGTCTAGAGCAAAAGCTGAAGCTAAAATGAAAGAAATTCTTGAAGCTGAAGCTAGAGAAGCTGAAGAGTTACGTATCAAGGCAGAGCTAGAAGCTAA
>CAYXHH010000078.1:0-6462 GCA_964464725.1 uncultured Methylotenera sp.
CTGATTGAAGGGTTTG
Organism: uncultured Methylotenera sp.; assembly: GCA_964464725.1. Taxonomy (GTDB): domain Bacteria; phylum Pseudomonadota; class Gammaproteobacteria; order Burkholderiales; family Methylophilaceae; genus Methylotenera_A. Next base: position 17 of record CAYXHH010000078.1, read on the forward strand.
CACCCGAACAAACGAAACTTAACCCCGATATGTATGTGATTGGTAATGTAGTTTCGCGCGGCAACCCGTTGATGGAAGAGATTCTAAACCAAGGTTTACCGTATATTTCTGGCCCACAATGGCTGGCAGAGAATGTGTTGCAAGGTAAGTGGGTGCTCGCTATTGCGGGTACGCATGGCAAAACGACGACAAGCTCTATGTTGGCTTGGGTTTTAGAATATGCTGGCTTAGCACCAGGCTTTTTAATTGGCGGTGTGCCAGAAAATTTTGGCGTATCTGCGCGTTTGCCGCAGACACCAAAACAAGATGCAAAGAGCACTTCACCTTTCTTCGTCATTGAAGCGGACGAATACGACACCGCCTTCTTTGATAAGCGTTCAAAGTTCGTTCACTATCGTCCACGCACTGCCGTGCTGAATAATTTAGAGTTTGACCACGCCGATATTTTTGATGATTTAGCTGCGATTCAAAAACAATTTCATCACTTGGTGCGCACTGTACCGCAGCAAGGTTTAATCGTCAGTAACAACCAAAATAGTTTAGATGCAGTGTTAGCAAAAGGCAGTTGGAGTGCTGTGGAAAAATTCGGCACGCCTAATGGCTGGGAGGTTAAAAATGTAGATGCAGAAGGCCGTTTTGATGTGTTTTTTAAAGGTGAGCGACAAGGTAATTTAAGCTGGGATTTACTTGGCGAACATAATCGTATGAATGCGCTTGCGGTGATTGCTGCAGCCCGCCATGTGGGCGTAGCGCCATGCATCGCAATTGAGGCTTTAGGCGAATTTAAAAACGTAAAGCGTCGCATGGAAACCAAAGGTGTGGTGAATAACATCACGGTCTATGATGACTTTGCGCATCACCCTACCGCTATCGAGACTACCTTGGCAGGTCTGCGAGCCAAGCTGGATGCGGCTTACAGCGATGGTAAAATCATAGCAGTATTAGAACCACGCTCAAACACCATGAAATTGGGTGTGATGAAAGATGCGCTACCCGCCAGTTTAAAAGATGCTGACTTGGTATTTTGCTACGGCTTAAACTTAGGTTGGGATATTGCAGAAGCGCTTAAACCAATTGCCAATAAGTCACAATGCTTTAACGACCTAGAAAAACTGGTGCAAGCCATTGCAAAAACCGCTAAATCAGGCGACCATATCTTAGTCATGAGTAACGGCGGTTTTGGTGGCATACACCAAAAGATTTTAGATGCGCTGGTTTAAAAAATAAGATTAGGAAATGCTTGGTTTGAGTGCAACACTAAAACAAACTGAATTTGTAGCGCTGGCTGATAAATTATCGTCTATGAGCGCAATGAGTGTTGCAATTTGGCTTTCTGTTGTGGCGCACGCGGTCATTTTGTCAGTACATTTTGAGCCAGAACTTAAAAAATTAGCTAATCAAATGCCCTCGCTAGAGGTGGTGCTAGTTAATGCAAAAACCAAAAATGCACCCGATAAAAATGCAGTATTAGCGCAAGCAAATTTAGACCGTGGCGGCAATACCGAAGAAAATAGAAAAATGAAAACGGCCTTGCCAGCGCCGAAAGAGAAAACCTCAGAGGTTAAATTACAACCAAACTCTGAGTCGCGTAGCGCGGCTAAATCAGCCAAGTTAAAAGCAAAAGAATCTCGTGAGCAAAAGCGCGTTGAAGAGCTAGAAAGACAAGCGCAAGAGCTGATGACGCAATTGAAAGCGACCAAAAAGATAGATTCCAACCCCACACAAAACACCGCCTCGGCAGAGCCAGAAGAAGGACAAGAAAAGAACAATGTTAAGTCGCTAGATCGTGAAGCGTTGTTAGCTGCAAGTTTAGAGATGGATAGACTGCAAGCGCAAATTGATAAACAACAAGAGGAATATCAAAAACGACCTAAACGAAAATTTATTGGAGCGCGTACAAAAGAGTATCGCTTCGCGATGTATGTAGAATCATGGCGTCAAAAAGTGGAGCGTATTGGTAATTTGAATTATCCAGAGGCCGCAAAAGCAGACAAAGTGTACGGTCAACTTCGCATGACGGTCTCGATAAAATCAGATGGCAGTTTAGAGAGCGTGGTAATTGATCAGAAATCACCACATGCTATTTTGAATGAAGCGGCAAAACGGATTGTTGAGTTGGCAGCACCCTACGCACCATTTCCGGATGATATTAAAAAAGACACCGATATACTAAGCATCACCCGTACTTGGACATTTACGCAAGAAGATTTGCTTTCTACACAGTGAGTTAACGAATGAACTTTTATCAACATCATGTATTTTTCTGCTTAAACCAGCGCGATAATGGTGAAGAATGTTGCATGAATAAAGGCGCTGAAGCCGCATTCGATTACATGAAATCACGCGTGAAAAAATTAGGGCTATCAGGTCAAGGCAAGGTCAGAATCAATCGCTCTGGTTGCCTAGACCGCTGTGGCGAAGGTCCGCTGATGGTGGTGTACCCAGAAGCGGTGTGGTACACCTTTGTGGATAACGAAGACATCGATGAAATTATTGATAGCCACCTGCAGCAAGGCAAAATCGTAGAACGCTTAGTGCTTTAAAGCGCATATTACCAATTCAGCTACTTTTTCCTTTAATTTTGTTTTAACTTCATCGCCAAGCGGTAGATAAAGATTGACTCGCTGTGCTTCGCCCCAATGACTATTCGGAAAATGTTTGTCATTTTCAAACCGCGGAATCACATGCCAATGCATATGCGGGGTTTTGTTGCCCAAACTGGCGAGATTGATTTTATCGGGTTTAATCACTTCTCGAATCGCTGTTTCTACCGCAAACACCACCTTCATGGTGCGGGAACGGTCTTGCGGAGATAAGTCGGTCATTTCTTTTACATGCGCAATCAATTCAACACGGCAATAGGCAGGATAGTCAGTATCACTTAACAAGACGACGCGACTAAAATCATCCTGCCATAGGACTTGGTAAGGACTTGGTTGGCAAAGCGGGCAATCGCTCATGTTATGACGCTTGTAGCATTCTATCTAGCGTCAATTTGGCAAGTTCTGCCTCATGTTTTGGCACTTTAATTTGGTTGACGATATTACCTTCTGCTAAGTTTTCTAAACACCACGCCAAATGTTGCGGGTCGATACGTGCCATGGTTGAGCATTCGCACACGACATGGCTCATAAACTGCACATGTTTGCCTTGCGGTTTCATTTGTTCGGCTAATCGGGTGACCAAATTCAACTCTGTGCCTACCAGCCATTTAGTATTGGGCTCAGCCTCGCTCACAGTGCGTAAAATATATTCAGTAGACCCCACAAAATCAGAGTTCAAGCATACTTCGAATGGCGCTTCAGGGTGCGAAATCACTTTGCCATCGGGGTGTAATTTGCGGAAGTGCTCAATATTTTGCAGGCGGAACATTTGATGCACCGCGCAATGCCCTTTCCATAACAAGATTTTGGCATTTTTAATCTGCTCTTCAGTTAAGCCACCTAGTGGTTGGTCAGGATCCCATACTGGCATTTGCTCAAGGGGAATGCCCATTTTATGTCCGCTCCAGCGACCTAGATTTTGGTCTGGGAAGAACAAGACTTTTTCGCGTTGTTTGAAACTCCATTCCAGAATTTTGGGCGCGTTGGTGCTGGTGCAGACGATGCCGCCGTGTTCACCGCAAAAAGCTTTTAAATCAGCCGCTGAGTTAATATAAGTGACAGGCGTTATTGTCTCGTCAAAATTCAATACCTTGCTCAGTTCACGATAGCTACGCTCCACTTTGGCAAGGTTGGCCATGTCTGCCATTGAGCAACCTGCGGCGAGGTCTGGCAAAATCACGATTTGTTCAGGGCGGCTTAAAATATCTGCAACTTCTGCCATAAAATGCACGCCTAAAAAGACGATAAACTCAGCGTCTAAACTGTCACAATATTTAGAGAGTTTGAGCGAGTCGCCTGTATAGTCGGCATGGCGGTATACACTCTCGTGTTGGTAGTGATGGCCCAAAATCACCAAACGTTTACCAAGTTTTTCACGCGCAGCCAAAATGCGTGCTTGGCAGTCGTCATCTTTGGCGGATTGGAATTTTTCAAATTTAATCGTTGCAGTTTGCATAGGTTTCGCTCAAATTTATGTCAACGCATACAGGCGTTTAAAGGTATATTTTATAACGTTAATTGGTATTTCTCACCAAGTCTTTTAAGTGCATCTACATTGGTCCAGCTGAATACACGTTGTGCAGCCTCACGCCAATCGACCCATTCGTAACGTTGATGTTCATTTGGCGCAAGCGTAATCGGTAATTGGCTGGGCAGACTTAACGCAAATAAATGCTCAATATTTTCAGTCACGCCAGGCGCGTAACGGTGCCGCCAATGAGGATAAATTTCATACACGTTGCTGGCATGCCAATCTTGAAAATCATAATCCAGTGCGTCTAAGCCAGTCTCTTCTTTGACTTCGCGCAGTGCCGCTTGGTATGGTGTTTCATCAGCTTCGATACTGCCCGTCACTGATTGCCAAAAGCCTGCTTTATCGGCGCGCTCCATAATCATGACCTGCAAATCTTTAGATTGGCTATCTTGCGTGTAAATCAACACCAGCGCAGAAATAGGCGTTTTGTACATAAACTAAGCCGTTTTTTTAGTAGCAGATGTTAGATTTCTAGGTAACTGAAACACCACATTTTCAACCACGCCTTGTAGTTCTTGCACTTCATTTGCACCTAAGCTTTGCAGTTTGGCAATGACTTCTTTCACCAAAATTTCGGGGGCAGATGCACCAGCAGAAACGCCAATTTTATTTTTACCTACTAGCCATTCAGGTTTTAGGTAACTGGCGTTATCGACCATATAGGCCTCTACGCCTTGGTTTTGTGCGACTTCACGTAAGCGGTTTGAGTTGGAGCTATTGGGTGAGCCGACAATAATCACTAAATCGCAATCTTTCGCCATAATCTTAACGGCATCTTGGCGATTTTGTGTGGCATAGCAGATGTCATCGCTTTTGGGTGCCTGAATATTCGGAAACTTGGCTTTTAGTGCGTTTATGACTTGCGCTGCATCATCCATGGAAAGTGTGGTTTGGGTCACAAAAGCCAACTTTTCAGGGTTTTTAACCGTTAAGTTTGCAACGTCTTCCGGGGTTTCTACCAAATACATGGCTAAACTGGTGTCTTCAACTTCGTCAGCATCTACTTGCCCCATTGTCCCCTCGACTTCTGGGTGTCCTTTGTGACCTATCATAATAATTTCTAAACCAGCTTTGCGCATTTTGGCGACTTCAATATGCACTTTGGTCACCAGCGGGCAAGTTGCATCAAAGGCCGTTAAGCCACGCGCATCTGCTTCGGCGCGCACCGCTTTAGATACGCCATGTGCGCTAAAAATGACAGTGCTACCCGTGGGAATTTTATCCAGTTCATCCACGAAAATCGCGCCTTTATTGCGTAGTTCATCCACCACAAATTTGTTATGTACCACTTCATTGCGCACATAGATAGGCGCGCCAAATTTTTCTAAGGCTTGTTCGACAATAATAATCGCGCGGTCTACGCCAGCACAAAAGCCGCGTGGATTCGCCAAAACAACATCTGCCTTTATATTCGGGTTTGCTTCACTCATGCTTGTTAAATCTTTCGTTTAATATCAGTGTGTTTCAGCATCGGGTATAATTGCCGCAATTTACTCTACTTAACACCAAATTTGTATGAAAAACACCGCAACTCTTTTAATTACTTGCCCTGATACCAAAGGTATTGTGGCTGCGATTGCCAATTTTTTGGTTGAACACAATGCCAATATTTTACACGCAGACCAGCATCAAGATGCAGAAAATAATCTGTTTTTAATGCGCGTCGAGTGGGATATTGCTAATTTTAATTTAACCGAGCCTGATTTTGCTGAGGCGTTTTCGCCAGTCGCCAACCAATTTAGCATGCAATGGCAACTCAAAATGTCGCAACATAAAACCCGAGTAGCGATTATGGTTTCACAGTATGACCATTGCTTGGCCGATTTGTTGCACAGACACAAAGGTGGCGAGTTGGCGTGCGAAATTCCATTGGTGATTAGCAACCATAAAGACACAGAAGCGCTAGTGAAGTTTTATGGCATTGATTTCCATTACTTGCCTATGACTAAAGAAAGCCCTACAACTAAAGCTAACAAGGCTGAGGTTGAGGCAGCAGAGTTTAAACTGTTTGAACAATACAACATTGATTTAATCGTGCTCGCACGCTACATGCAAATCTTATCACCCAACTTTGTGCAACGTTACCCACAACGGATTATTAATATTCATCATTCGTTCCTACCAGCTTTTATTGGCGCCAAACCTTACCATCGCGCGTTTGAACGTGGTGTCAAACTGATAGGTGCAACCAGCCATTATGTGACCGAAGTATTAGATGAAGGGCCAATTATCGAGCAAGATATTGACCGGATTTCGCATCGCGACCAAGTGGAAGATTTGATTCAAAAAGGACGTGATTTAGAACGCGT
>CAYXHH010000078.1:6562-8050 GCA_964464725.1 uncultured Methylotenera sp.
TATATTTTTAAATTTCTGCTGCAACCATGTCTGGCAACAACTCAACCGGCTCATCATCATAAGCAGCAATTTCTGGCAATCCACCACCATCGTTAGCACTCGCACTAGAAGCACCGCCTGAAGAAGCGCAACCTGAAACAACAAAAGCTAAAAAAACCATTAAAGCAAGCATCCATTTTTGCATTTTTGAATCTCCCTTGTTAACGATAAATAATAAAAAGCATACTAAATGTTTGTGTGTTATATGCCGTGTATAAATTTACGCTTAACTTCAAAATAGTGCAAGATTTATGCTGTATTCACTCCAATTTAATCGGGAATTTTTTCTAAGGAAAATAAGCTGGCGATAGTCTCACGCTCACGAATCACCGAAACCTTATCAGCATCTACCAATAACTCGGCCGCGCGTGGTCTTGTATTGTAATTGCTTGCCATGCTCATGCCATACGCCCCTGCAGATTTAATGGCTAGCACATCGCCCTCTTGCAAACTTAACGCGCGGTCATGTCCTAAAAAATCACCGCTTTCGCAAACTGGGCCAACAATCTCATAAATCTTGGTTTCGCCCTCGCGCGGCGAAACAGCCACAATTTCATGATAAGCATCATACAGCGCAGGGCGCATTAAATCGTTCATGGCGGCATCGACAATGGCAAAATTTTTAGTTTCGCCTAATTTTAAATACTCCACCGTAGTTAACAGCACACCTGCGTTACCTACCAAAGCACGGCCTGGCTCGAATAAGACTTTCACGTTGCGCCCAGAGAGCTTGCTTAAAATCGCTTGCGTATAGGTTTTAAAGTCTGGCGGTGTTTCATCACTATAAGTAATGCCTACACCTCCACCCACATCAATATGTTCAATCACAATATTTTTTGCTGCAAGCACATCCACCAAGCCAAGCACTTTATCCAATGCATCTAAAAAAGGTGAAAGCTCGGTAATTTGTGAGCCGATATGGCAATCTACACCATGTACCGCAATATTGGGCATCGCGGCCGCTTTTTCATAGAGTGCAATTGCATCTTCAAATGCCACGCCAAATTTATTGTTTTTTAGGCCAGTGGAGATGTATGGGTGAGTTTTTGCATCGACATTCGGGTTAACTCGCAGCGATATGGGTGCCACTTTACCCATTTCAGCAGCGACAGCATTCAAACGCGTGAGCTCATTGATGGACTCAATGTTAAAACACAAAATACCCGCATCTAACGCCATGCGCATTTCATCACGGGTTTTGCCTACGCCAGAAAATACCACTTTTTTTGCATCGCCGCCTGCAGCTAAAACACGCGCCAATTCGCCACCAGAAACGATATCAAAACCTGCACCTAATTTTGCAAAGGTGTTCAAAATCGCCAAGCTTGGGTTGGCTTTTACAGCAAAGCAAATCAGATGATTGGTGCCAATTAAGCCAGCCTCAAAGTTTTGAAATGCTTGGGTAAGCATCGCTTTAGAGTACACATAGCATGGCGTATTAAAATCTGC
>CAYXHH010000079.1:0-7908 GCA_964464725.1 uncultured Methylotenera sp.
ATCCACGAATAATCATGTTAAAAAACAAAATAAAGTTGTGGAAAAATCTGAATCTAGCACCAAGTTAACGGTGGCGCATGCAGAAAAATCATCTGCACCTACCACTAGTAAAAATGCAGAAGTATCGTCTGAAAGTAAAGCGACTAATGCAACTAAGGCGACTGACAAAGAGCCAATGGTGACTGCAAAGAATTCGGAATCAAAATCAGAAAAGTCAGCTGAAAAAGAAAAGTCTGGTTGGGAATCGTTTAAAGCAGGGTTGGCAAAGGGTGCAGAACGTAACTGCACGCAAGGTGAAATTGCATTAAATCAATGCAGCCAATTTTGAATTCATGATGTAGTCAAATAAAATCCTGACAATATCCAAATCGACTAAACGGATCTTAACTTGGGTGACACTAAAACTTTGAACGATAATATCTGGCGAACTAGGATGCTGGAGCAAGGGTTAACGCAGCTTGGCCATGCTTTATTGCTGGTTTCAAGCCGTGGTGAGGTGCAGTTTGCATCTGAATCTGCCGAAATGATGCTCACTAAAGACTGTGGATTAAGTATTGTTGAGCAGAAATTAGTGGCTGACTTAGCGCCAGATAATGTGCGTTTGCAAGATGCGATTCAGTCGGCAATTGACAGCAATTGCACTCAAGAAAATTCAATTGGTATTTATATTCATCGCAAACAATATCCAAGACCATTTTATTTGGTGCTCACGCGTTTGATTAAGCCTGGAGATGATCGCAGAGAAGGCCACAGTGTTTTTATTTTAATTAAAGACCTCAACCAAAATACGGAGCGCTGGGCAAACCGCCTGAAATCAAGTTTTGATTTATCGCCACGAGAAATTGAATGCGTGGTTTTATTGACAGAAAGACGTGATGTCGATGAAATTGCAGAGGTAATGGAAATATCCGTTGAAACGGTGCGCCAATACATCAAAAGTATGTTCAAGAAAATGGACGTACGCAAACAACACGAGCTAGTCAGCTTGGCCTTAGAGTATCGAAGAAATCGCTAGCTTGAAAATTTTCAAGCAAATTTAGCGTTAAGTAAGTGTTAAGTATTTAATTTTCAAAGTATTTAAGCAACAACTGGTAGTTTTTGTTTACTTGGCGGCTTATTTATTATCTTCATACCAATAAAAATGCTCACTAAAGTCACCACATAGAACACCAATTGCATTCCAGCGGGACGTGCGTCGTAACCAACCAGACTATGTAAGAGCATGCCAAGCACTGAATCTTCTGGCAAGACATCTGCGGTATCCCACAACGGAGCAGCCAATGACGGAATGATGTCAGCTTGTATCAAATAACCTGCGGCTTGCGAGGCCATGCCGGCGGCGAGTAATAACACCAAGATGCTCGTAGCTGAAAAGAACCAACGCATTGGGATGCGCAACAGGCCTTTGTAAAGGGTGTAACCCACGGCAACACCTGCCAATACACCTAATGCACCACCAAACAGTAATGAGGATGAGTCGACTTGGTCGGATGTTGCGATACCGTACAAAAATAATACCGTTTCAGCACCTTCACGTAAGACCGCAACGCCAACCACGGTGAGCAGTATGGAACACTCCTTAACACCATCTTTGATTGCATTTCCTACATTGCGTGCGTTCGCAGCCAGCTCTTTGCCATGACTTGCCATCCATATATTATGCCAAGCCAACATCAATACTGCTGTGAGTAAAATAAGCGCATTAAATAATTCTTGCCCCATGCCGCTCGCCAGTTCAGAAATTTTATCGGTGAAGCCAGCCACTAACACAGAGCCCAATAAACCCAAAATGACGCCAGCGCTTATCCAGCGCTGATGATGTGGCACATCACGTGTAGCAGCTGTGACAATACTGATGATGAGCGCGGCTTCTAATACTTCACGAAAAACGATAACGGCGGTTCCAAACATAGTTACTTTCTATTACTGCTAAATTTGAGTTAAAAGATAATTACTTGGCGATAATACTGCCTTGGGCAGTGCTCGCGTTAAACTCGCCCATAAAGGAATACTTTCCGGGTTTGAGGGGACCTACATTAATGAAAGCCTTGCTTTTCCCTGCAATGATTTTTTCAACACCTAAGTCATCGCTATGAAACTCATCAATCGAAGCATCTTGATTGATGACTAACAGCTTCACCTTTTTGCCTGCTGGTACGGTCGTTTGGGCAGGATTAAAGCGATGATTTTTTAAAATAATGGTGTAATAAGACTCTGCGGCAACGCTCTGCAAAGATAAAAAACAAAAAATAATTAAACTAATGAGCTTCATAAAAACCTATTTAAATTCACGGTTATTGCTATTGTGCGGTGATGGTGCCCTTGGCAGTTGCTTCGTTAAATTCGCCCACGAAAGGGTATTTTCCTGGAGAAAGTGGACCAATCACAATTGTTGCCTTGCTGTTGCCTGGGATTACCTTTTCTCGTTTAAGTTCATGGCTTTCAAATTCTTCAGGCGTGCTATCAGTATTTTTGATGAGCAATTTAATTTTTTTGCCTGCAGGAACAGTTAAGTCAGCGGGTTCAAATCGATGATTTTTGATAATGATTGTATAAACCTCACTATTAGCAAACGCTAATGCAGGGAGTAAAAAAGCCAAAGCTAAAAGTTTACGCATGAGATTACTCTAAAATTAAAAGGTTGTTAATGATAGTAATTCTCATTCAGGTTTGCAAGCATTATTATACTTTGTTACATCTACAGCCTGAATAAAGTAACCATTGTAATTAAAAATCAGATATTTCAGTTGGGGTGCTGGTAGAGTATGAAAGGCGATTTAGGGGATATGTGGCATAATACTAGATGTTATTTTGATGCATAAACTGAGTTAAGTTGATTATTTAAAAATGGATAACATTGCAAACATTAATGTGCTGAAAGCGGATGGCTTGGTAGCTGTTCGTGGTGATAGGCTATTGTTTGAAAATGTCAGTTTAGAGATGCATCAGGGCTCGGTTTTGTATGTGCAGGGCGCAAATGGTGCTGGCAAAACTACGCTACTGCGCATGTTATGTGGCTTATCAAAGCCTTACGCTGGTCATATCAGCTGGTGTGGTGAAAAAATTGATCAACTAGCTGAAGAGTACTATCAACATGTGCTTTATATTGGGCATTTACCAGGCATTAAAGAAGACTTAACGGCAGTTGAAAATTTACAATTTTCGATTGCGCTAAAGGGTAAGCGGGTGACAGAAAAAGAAGTCATAGAAGTTTTTAAATCGCTTGGATTATCTAAAGGACTTAATCTGCCCACGCGCATGTTATCGCAAGGTCAAAAGCGCCGCGTTGCACTTGCGCGTTTGTGGCTAGAAGATGCCCCGCTTTGGATTTTAGATGAGCCATTTACTGCTTTAGATACAAATGCAGCGGCGTTTTTAAAGCAAAGAATCGAAACATTTTCATGCGCGGGTGGCATGGTGATTTTGACGACGCATCAGGAAATAGCTTTTAATGTGCCAAAATTTTCACAATTACGCCTAGGTGAAAACCAAGTAAACGATGAAAATCTACTAAACAAAGTAGCGTAATAGTGGTGTTATTTGACATGACTGAAGCAAACTTAAAGCAAACATCAGGAGCAGGCATTTGCTAGGTACCTATTCCATTTTGCTTGAAATTTTAAAGCGAGATATTCGTGTGGCTTTGCGGCGACAATCAGATGTGGCGGCGGTATTTTTCTTTTTTATTATTGCAGCGAGTTTGTTTCCATTAGGTGCTGGGGCAGACCCAAAACTATTAAGCGCAATGGCACCAAGTGTGTTGTGGGTGACCGCATTACTCTCTTGCATGCTTTCGCTTTCAAGAATTTTTGCAAGTGATTATGCAGATGGCACCTTAGAGCAAATGTTGCTTTCTAATCAACCCGCAGTACTCATTGTGTTGATGAAAATTTTGGCGCATTGGGTACTTTCAGGTTTGCCTTTAGTCATCGTAGCGCCATTGATAGGATTACAGTTTAATTTAACTGCTGAGCAGTTGCAGGTGCTGGCGTTATCATTGATGATGGGCACATTGGCTCTTAGTTTAATCGGCAGTATCGGCGCGGCGCTTACATTAGGCATCCGTGGAACAGGGGTACTAATTGCAATTTTAGTGTTGCCACTTTATATTCCTGTATTGGTGTTTGGGGCGGGTGCAGTCAATGCAGTCTCAATTGGCATGAGCCCTAGTGGTGCACTTTCATTATTGGGCGCTGTTTTGGCGCTGGCCTTAGTATTTTCGCCTCTTGCGTCAGCCGCGGCACTGCGCATCGCGTTAGAATAAAATTGGATTTTGAAATTTGATCATATGGAAAAAAAATTAAGCTTTAACTGGTTTAAGTACGCATCTCCTAAAACCTTTTATCCTCTCGCTGGCAAGATGATTCCTTGGTGTGCTGTCGGTGCGGCGATATTAATTATTTACGGTTTGTATATTGGTTTATTTGTTGCGCCTACGGATTTTCAACAAGGGGAAGGCTACCGTATTATTTTTGTACATGTGCCTGCCGCATGGTTTTCCATGTTTTTATATTTACTCATGGCCATGTATGCCGCCATGGGCTTGATATTCAATGCTAGATTGTCTTACATGATGGCAACTGCAATCGCCCCTACTGGTGCCATGTTTACATTCCTTGCTCTGGTGACGGGTTCGCTCTGGGGTAAGCCTATGTGGGGTGCATGGTGGGTGTGGGATGCCAGATTAACATCAGAACTTATATTGTTGTTCTTGTACATTGGCTATTTTTCGCTGCAAGCGGCGATAGACGATAAAAATCGCGCAGACAAAGCCAGCGCGGTACTCGCTCTGGTGGGCGCTGTAAATGTGCCAATTATTTATTTTTCTGTGAAATGGTGGAACACCCTACATCAAGGTTCATCAGTCAGTCTAACAAAAGCGCCAGCAATGGCGGCGATTATGTTGCAAGGTATGCTGGTGATGGCGATTGGATTTTGGCTATACAGCATTACCGTGATTTTAATGCGCGTGCGTTGTGAAATTATAGAACGTGAGAACAAAGCGCAAGCATTTAAAAAGTACTAGAACTTAACAAGTTTTTTAGAATAAATTTTAGGTAATTTTTACAAGGATTAAAATGCATTGGAACAGCATAGATGAATTTTTTGCGATGGGTGGCTATGCCTTATATGTGTGGGGCTCGTTTGCGTTAACTTTTGTCGCTATGGCAATTGAACTATGGTTAGTCAATCAACGTCGTAAAAATGCAGCCAAAATGGTTGAGCAAGAAACGAATTAACTTAAAGGTAATAATGGTATGAAAGCACGTCATAAAAGGTTTGCGTTAATTGCAGTCGGCTTGGCATTAGTTGTCATTGCTGCTGTATTAATCACCAAATCTTTCCGTAGTAATTTGGTTTTTTTCTTTACACCAACGCAAGTAGAAAATGGTGAAGCGCCTAAAACAGGCAACTTTAGAATTGGTGGCATGGTGGAAGAAGGCAGTTTAAAACGTTTGCCAGATGGCTTAAGTGTGCAATTTAAAGTGACAGATACTGCTAAGACGATGCAAGTGGAATACAAAGGCATTTTGCCAGATTTATTTAAGGAAGGTAAAGGCGTGGTTGCAGAAGGTGAATTCAACAAAGACGGATTGTTTGTCGCAAACCAAGTATTAGCGAAACATGATGAAAATTATATGCCTCCAGAAGCGGCTGCCGCTTTGGAGGCCGCTAAGGCGAACAAGGCAAATGTAGTCACCGAGGGAGGCGCTCAATGATTCCATCTATCGGTGAATTGGCGCTTATCCTTGCGTTTTTGTTGGCAATTATTCAAGGGACTTTTCCCTTAATTGGCGTATGGAAAAACAAAAAGTCGTTCATTAATTTAACTGTGCCTGTCGCGCGCGCGCAGTCTGCGTTGATTATCCTTGCATTTTTTGTATTGGGATATTCATTCTATGTAAACGATTTTTCTGTACTTTATGTAGCATCAACTTCTAATTCTCAACTTCCAACCATTTACAGATTAGCTGCGGTATGGGGCGGGCATGAAGGCTCGATGTTGCTGTGGGTTACCATACTCTCTTTATGGACAATAGCCGTCACTATGTTCGCAAAAAACTTGCCCGATAGCTTCAGAATCAGGCTCATAGCAGTGATGGGTTTAATCAGTGTTGGTTTCTTAGCGTTTATATTATTTACCTCAAACCCATTTGATAGACTGATTCCAGCAGCTGTGGATGGGCGCGATTTAAATCCACTATTGCAAGACCCAGGCATGGTATTCCATCCGCCAGTGCTATACATGGGCTATGTGGGCTTTTCTGTTGCATTTGCATTTGCGATTGCGGCGCTTTTAGATGGTAGCTTAGACAACACTTGGGCGCGTTGGACCAGACCTTGGACCACCATTGCTTGGGTGTTTTTAACGCTAGGCATTGCCTTTGGCAGTAAATGGGCCTATTACGAACTGGGCTGGGGCGGTTGGTGGTTTTGGGATGCGGTTGAAAATGCTTCCTTTATGCCGTGGCTGGTGGGCACTGCGCTGATTCACTCTTTAGCCGTCACTGAAAAGCGTGGCGCATTTAAAGTGTGGACTGTGTTGCTTTCTATCTGTGCTTTTTCGTTAAGTTTGTTAGGTACTTTTTTAGTGCGTTCAGGCGTACTGACATCGGTTCATGCGTTTGCGACTGATCCAAGTCGCGGCTTATTTATTTTGCTGTACTTGGTGATTGTGATTGGTGGTGCATTGCTACTATTTGCTATTCGGGCGCCTGCCGTTGGCTTGGGCGAGAAGTTTGACGTGGTCTCACGCGAATCCTTTCTTCTAGCCAACAATGTGGTGTTGGCGGCAGCGGCTGGCTCGGTGCTACTCGGCACGATGTATCCATTACTGATAGACGCTATCGGCGGTGGAAAAATTTCTGTAGGACCGCCTTATTTTGATGCAGTATTTGCTGCGATTATGGCACCAGGTATATTTTTGATGGGCTTGGGGCCATTGGCCAAATGGAAAAAAGCCAGCATGCCAGAAATTGGTACACGATTAAAACTGGCAGCGGTAATCAGTATCGTTTCAGCTGTTTTAGTGCCATCCGTAATGGGTAAAATCACCTTAATGTTGGCTGTAGGCGTTTTTATGGGTGTTTGGGTGTTAAGTACCACGCTCATTTTGTTGCAAAATAGAATTAATTCACGGCAATCGGCAAGTTCAAGTTTTATTGAGAACATAAAAGGCATTCCGTTGGCTTTTTATGGCATGTTAATCGCTCACTTTGGCATTGGCGTGTTTATATTAGGCGTGACATTGGTAAAAGGCTACGAGACCGAGCAAGATTTGCGAATGGAAATCAACGATGTTGCGAAAGTGGATGATTTGGCATTTGTGTTTAGAGGTGCAAAAGAGGTTAAGGGCCCCAATTACGTAGCCTCACAAGGGACATTTGAAGTCAATAGTGGGGATAAAACCATCGAAACGCTCTACCCTGAAAAACGGTTTTACCCAGTGCAAGGCGCCACGATGACGGAAGCAGATATTGACCCAGGGGTATTTAAAGACTTGTATGTTTCCTTAGGTGAGCCACTCGAAAACGGGGCATGGAGTGTACGAATTTACATTAAGCCGTTTGTACAATGGATATGGGCGGGTTGTATTATTATGGCCTTGGGCGGGCTACTCGCTTTAAGCGATCGTCGTTACCGTGCCGTAGAAAAAACCATCACTACAGCTAAGAAGTCAAAAAAATGAGTAAGAAACTTAAATTTTTACTGCCATTATTGATATTTATCATCGCGGTCGGTTTTTTATTTAAAGGTCTCTTTTTAGATCCACACGCAATCCCTTCACCCTTAGTGGGAAAACCAGCGCCAAAATTTCAAGCGCCAGTATTAGGTGAGGCTGGTAAAACCTTTAATATTGATGAGATGAAAGGCCAAGTATGGTTGCTTAATGTGTGGGCATCTTGG
>CAYXHH010000080.1:0-7631 GCA_964464725.1 uncultured Methylotenera sp.
AATAGCCAAGTGTTTGACCAAAGTCTTCCCTATGGTTAGGGATATTGTCCATGCTAGCCACATCAATAAATCCAGCTAGACCAAAAGTGCTGTTAATCACAAAACGACCAGCATCAGTAAAAGCATTTGCGAATTTAAGTTGCAATAAATCGTTAAGAACAGTGGTGATTGAGCCTAAATTATTAAAGAAATTATTAATACCTTTGCGAATTGGCGTTGGAGCAACCGTTTTGTAAGCAGTAGCAACAGGTTTAATTGCATATGTGTCAGCGACATCGTTAAATTTATAGATGCCACGGTTCATCGCCTCAAGCGGATCTTTATTTGCTTGCGTGGCACAACCGCTGACTGCTAGTACAAGCGCACACCCCGATAGAAACGTTTTTAATTTTGATTGCATTGTTAAGTTCTCTTATAAGTTTTCTATTCTATAACTTTGAATAAATTAAGCAATTTTTATTTCGCTTATTATCACCGAGCAAGCTAGGCTTGTCTAGGGCTAACAAACGGCATCCCCAATACTGGGGAGCATGTTGTCTAAAAACAACATTAAAAAGCCTTCCCAGTGAATGATGTAAGCAATTAGTATGCCGTACAAAGACCAGCAATATTATTAAAATATTATTTTTTTGCCTTGTTGTATAAATCCAGCGCCAATACTCGCTGCGTGGCATGGTCAACCACTGGTAAGGGATAATCTTGACCCATTTGAATGCCGATGAATTTTTGACGTAATAGTGGAATTTGCCAAGGGGCATGAATTTCTTTGTCACTACAACTGACCAATTCTGGCACATACTTACGTATAAATTTGCCAGTGGGGTCAAAGCGCTCAGATTGCGTCACTGGGTTAAAAATTCTAAACCATGGCTGCGCATCGCAACCTGTGCTGGCAGCCCATTGCCATCCACCATTGTTGGCACTTAAATCAAAGTCGATGAGTTTTTCTGCAAAATAGCGCTCGCCCCATCGCCAATCGATGAGCAAATCTTTGACTAAAAAACTTGCTGCCACCATACGTAAGCGGTTATGCATAAAGCCTGTTTGATTGAGCTGGCGCATAGCAGCATCCACCAATGGGTAACCTGTTTTACCCTCACACCAAGCTTTGAAAAGTGTTTTATCATTTGGGAAAGGTAGGTTTTCAAATTCTGGTTTAAAGGCGCGACCTAAAGCAATTTGCGGATTGTGATGTAATATTTGAAAGTAAAAGTCACGCCATACGAGTTCATTTAACCATGCCTGAGAACCAATATCTGCGCGGTTCCTGGCTTGCCTTGCTAAATGCCGAATCGAGACCGTACCAAAACGCAAGTGCACAGATAAATACGATACGCCTTTTACTGCAGGATAATCGCGTGCCTCTTTATATTGATGCATGCGATGTTCAAAATCCTCAAGCAGTTGTTTGCCGCCACTCATGCCTGTTGGCAAGCGCATTTCAGATAAATTGGTGCGCACAAAGCCCATTTCCTCAAGGCTCATTAAATCAGTAGGATTTGTATGAGCTAGGTTTTTTACATATAAATCAACAGGATAAGGTTTTAAGTAAAAATCGTTTAACTTTTTAAGATGCGCGTTTTTGTATGGCGTAAATACAGTGTAAGGCTTGTTGTTAAGAGTCAGCACTTCATCTTTTTCAAAAATCACTTGGTCTTTAAAAGTGTGAAATTGAACATTGCTTTGAGCGAGTTTTTTTGCGACCTCAGCATCGCGTGCTATAGCGTTTGGTTCGTAATCATGGTTGCAAAATACCGCTTCAACCTTGGTCTCTAGGGCATGTTGAATGACAATTTCGCGTGCAGGCCCATACTTAACGGTTAAATCCCCCCCATTTTTTTGTAAAGCAGATTTCAGTTCACGCACGCTTTCCCAAATAAATTCTACGCGGCGGTCATGTTTGTCGGTGAGTTTATCTAAAATTTCAGTATCAAATACAAACAAACAATGTACTTGCTTTGTATGTTTAAGGGCGTGATAAAGCGCTGCGTGATCAAAATCGCGTAAATCGCGTCTAAACCAAACAAGGCTGCTTTGATATTGCATACTGAACTACTCGCGATGATAAGGATGATTCTGTGTGACGCTATAAGCCCGATAAAGTTGCTCACATAGCAACACACGTACAAAGGCATGTGGCAAAGTAAGTTTAGATAAGCCCCACATCCAGTCAGCACGTTTTTTGAGTGTGTCGTGCAAACCATCTGCACCGCCAATGACAATGCTCACATCACGACCAAGTTCTTGCCAGAGCTTAAGTTTATCGGCCAGCTGTAATGTGGTGACTTCCTGGCCGCGCTCATCGCAAGCGATTAAAAAGTCTTTACCAGCGGCTTCTAAAATACGTTTTGCTTCGATGAGTTGAATGTTCTCGGTACTGTTGCCAGCCGCACGCTTCTCGGGTTTGATATCAATGATTTCTATGCTTAATTCGCGTGGCATGCGCTTGGTAAAATCTTCACAAGCCGTTACTACCCAGGCTGGCATTTTGTGTGCTACGGAGATAATCCGTAATTTCATTAGCTGGCTTTGATATGACCTTTGCGGCTTTCAGTCTCACTCCAAAGCTGCTCAAGGTTGTAATAAGCTCGGGTGGCAGGCACCATAATATGCACGACAATGTCCTCCAAATCCACCAAGACCCATTCGCCATCTTTTTCGCCTTCGGTGCTGCGGATTTCATAGCCTTTTTCTTTGATTTTTTCGCGCACATTGTCAGCAATGGCTTTTGCTTGGCGGCTAGAGGTAGCAGAAGCCACAATCATATAATTGGTAATACTGGTAAGTTTTCGTACATCCATCACGCTAATATCAAAACCTTTGATGTCTTCGATTGCATCAATCACGGCTGCTTTCATATTTTCTAAGCTCGTTGATTCTATGGTTTGGTTGTTTAAATCTTTGGTCATGTTAAGCGGCCTGCGTTGGAATATAGTTACGTTGAGACTTGATGCGATTTTGTTCGTCGACGTAGATCAGTTGGGGAGAGAATTTATCAAGCTCAAGTTCATTATATTGAGCGTAACTGGCGATAATAATAATGTCATTTGGTTTGGCTTTATGCGCAGCCGCACCATTGATTGAAATAATGCCAGAGTGACGTTCAGCGCTCATTGCGTACGTGCTGAAGCGCTCGCCATTACTCACGTTGTATATATGAATCTGCTCATATTCTTTAATATTGGCAGCTTCTAGCAATGCATCATCTATCGCGCAACTGCCTTCATATTCTAGCTCTGCATGCGTGACTGTAACGCGGTGCAGCTTAGATTTAAGCATGATTCTTTGCATAAAGTTTTAGTGAAAAGTAAAAAAGTCGATTATTATATACTAATCAATTAGTTAAGCATAACTCTATATTATCAATTAAGCGAGTTTTGCCACCCGTTTTATTGGTGATTTTGGCGGCGCCAAGCACAATAATGTTGTCATCTACTGTAGTTGCAGGCTGCAAGGTTTTGGATGAGCGAATCGAAATATAATCTACCTCCCAGCCTTGCTGTGCTAAGTTATTTAAGGCTTGTTGTTCAAGTTGCGTAAAGTCTTTATTGCCACTTTTAATGTTATTCACGATGCTCTGCAATGCGCTATTTAATTGGGCAGCTTGTGCGCGCTGCGCATCCGTTAAGTAACCATTGCGCGAACTCAACGCCAAACCATTGGCTTCGCGCACGGTGTCGCCCGCAATAATTTCAATCGGTAAGTTAAACTGCCGCACCATTTCTTTGATAATAAATAATTGCTGAAAATCTTTTTTGCCAAATACCGCCACATCAGGTTGCACCATATTAAATAATTTCATCACCACGGTGGCAACGCCTGCAAAATGCTTTAAGCGCGTTGCGCCACAAAGCACATTTGCAATAGGTGGCGGGTCTATGGTCATACTTTGGTTGATGTTTTTGCCATCAAAGTCGGGATACATTTCTAGCACGCTGGGTGTAAATACAATATCGCAACCAGCTGCTTTGAGTTTTTCGTAATCTGCTTCTGGCGTACGTGGGTATGTACTTAAGTCTTCTGTCGGGCTAAATTGTAGTGGGTTCACAAAAATGCTTGCAACAACAATGTCTGCATGTTGTTTGGCAATTTCTACCAAAGCAATATGTCCCGCATGTAAGTTGCCCATGGTAGGAACAAAGCCAATGCTAGCATGGTTTTTAAGGGCTTTTCTGAGCTCAGATACAGTTTGGATGATTTGCATATCAAGCGCTAATTTAGTAACTGTGCTCGGCCGCAGGAAAGCTTTTTTCTTTCACCGCCTTAACATAGAGTGCAACTGCTTCTTGGATGCTGTGCGTGTCCTTTAAAAAGTTACGCACAAAGCGGGGCGCTTTAAAATCAGCAGGTTTTTTGCTGGCTGTTCCAGTATAAATGCCTAATAAATCTTGCAAAACAAGCACTTGTCCGCTGCAATCTACGCCAGCGCCAATGCCGATGGTCGGTGTTTTAATGCTTTCGGTAATGGTTTTAGCCAATGCCGCAGGTACCATTTCAAGCAACACAAAACTTACGCCAGCATCACTCATGGCTTTTGCGTCATTAATAATCTGTGTTGCAGATTCTTCTGTTTTGCCTTGAATTTTATAACCGCCAAGTTGGTTAACAGCTTGTGGCGTAAAGCCTAAATGCGCACACACTGGCACACCGCGCTCAACCAAGTAGCGCGCAGTCTCTACACGCTTGCTACCGCCACCTTCAAATTTCACCATATGCGCGCCACTTTTCATGAGCCATAGCGCATTTTTATAAGCCGCTTCGTTGTCTTGCTCGTAACTGCCAATCGGCATATCGGCAATAATCATGGTGTTTGGCGCGCCATTTTTAACCATCTTGGTGTGGTAGGTCATGTGGTGCATGCTCACATTCAAAGTGTTTTCTGCGCCTTGCATCACCATGCCAAGTGAATCACCCACCAGTAGAATATCTACTCCAGCTAGCTCCATTAACTTTGCAAATGTGGCGTCGTAGCAAGTAAGCATGGCAATTTTTTCGCCACTAGCAGCTTTGTTCAGAATATTTTCAATCATGAAGTTTTTGGTTTACTCAAAGTTTGGATTGAAATATTCGCGGCTACTTTTAATCTGACCAATGCGCTCAATCAACAAATCCAGTGCACTGGGGTCTTTAATGATGTTGAGCTTTTCGTTATTCACAATCAGCACGGGTGATGCATCGTAGGTATGAAAGTACTCGCTATAAGCATCAGCCAAACGTTCTACATATTCTTGGGGGATTTCTTGCTCATAGGAAATATTGCGCTCTTCAATGCGCTCCACCAGCGCATCTACAGGCGTTTGCAAATACACAATTAAATCAGGCTTGGGGGATTTTAATTGCAAGTGTGCATAGATTTGATGATACAAGGCATATTCTTCATCATCTAAATTCAGGCGTGCAAATAGTGGGTCTTTATCTAAAAAGAAATCTGCCACAGTGGGTTCAGAAAAAAGATCGCGCTGTGTCATATCGCTAATTTGGCGAGAGCGCTGAAACAGAAAGAATAACTGTGTAGGCAAGGCATAACGCTGCGCATCTTGATAAAAGCGCGGTAAAAACGGATTCACCTCAGCTTTTTCGCTGAGTAATTGCACATCAAACTTTTCTGCCAACATGCTGGCTAGCGTAGTTTTGCCAGAGCCGATAGGGCCTTCAATGACGATGTATGGATATTTATCAAAAATGGTCATGCCTAAAACTCATATTTCGTTATCTGACTTTGTTGCAGCTTCAAAAAACTCTCCTTACATATTATCAATATGCGGCGTCAATTTTTTTGGCGCGCGCCTCGTCAGATTTAGAAATCTGAGTTTTATCCTTCTTGTAATTTTTTTATGCCTTGGTTTTTATATTGCTGCGCTAATTTTACAACATTGCTGCCATCTGGTAACGATAAATCGGGTGCAATTTCTGCTAAAGGGAGCAACACAAAAGCGCGCTCATGCATGCGTGGATGCGGCAATGTGAGCTTTTCAGTTTGCATCGATACATCGTCATACATCAATAAATCACAATCTAGCACGCGCGGCGCGTTAGGGAATGGCCGTTCACGACCAGCTTCATTTTCAATTTCGTGTAATGCCTCTAACAAGATTTTTGGGCTTAATTCGGTGTTAAGTTCTGCCACTGCATTAATAAAATCTGGTTGGTTGTGATAACCCAAAGGCGCAGTGATGTATAAGCTAGATGCTTTTACTAGCTTAGTTTTAGGTAGATTTTCCAACGCGATAAACGCATTTTTCACTTGTAAAACAGGGTCTTGCAAATTGCTCCCCAAAGCGACATATGCTTTACTCATGTACGTTAGTTGCCAAGTGAGTAGCGGGTTTTTTGCGTTTACGGCGGCGTTTTTTGGGGCTGGTGTCAGGGAGTAACATGGCCGTGCGACGTTCACTGCTGGCATCGGCAAATTCTGTCCACCAATCGCCTAACTCCAATGGCATTTCGCCAGATTCGCAGCGTAATAGCAAAAAGTCATAACCTGCGCGGTAGCGCGGATGCGTGAGAAGCGCATACGGACGTTTGCCTGCGCGTTGTTCAAAACGCGGTTGCATCGCCCAAATCTCTTTCATGGTTGCGGTAAAACGATTATGAATTGCCAGTTTTTTGGCTTGCAAATCAATAATTTCATTCATCGCACTATATAAGGCTGGAATAGGTGGCTGAGTTTGCTTGTAGCCTTCCCACGCTTTAAGCACTTCGTGCCAAAGTAGGGTGGCAAACAAAAAGCTAGGGTTAGATGATTTGCCTGCCAAAATGCGGTTATCGGTATTTTTAAGCGCGAGCATCACAAATTTTTCACCTAAAGGTTGCTCTAGCACTACATCGAGTAAGGGCAGCAAACCATGATGTAAATGTTGTGCGCGCAGTGCGTTGATGCTCTCAACCGCGTGGCCAGACAAAAACAATTTGAGCATTTCATCAAACAAACGGCTTGGCGGCACATCGTGTAATAAATCGGCTAATTTGTGTATGGGTGCTTGGGTGTTTTTTTCTATTTTTAAGCCCAATTTGGCAGATAATCGTACCGCGCGCAGCATGCGCACAGGGTCTTCTTGATAGCGCGTAGTCGGATCGCCAATCATGCGCAACAAGCCTGCTTTTAAGTCGGCTACTCCATCATGAAAATCCAGTACTTCTTGTGTCGCTGCGTTGTAATACAGCGCGTTGGCCGTAAAATCGCGGCGCACAGCATCATCTTCTAGGCTGCCAAAAATGTTGTCACGAATAATGCGTCCGCTGTCCGTGGTTTTGCCATCGCCGTCCGCTTGATGATGACCGCGAAAGGTGGAAACCTCTATCGTCTCGCTACCCCACATGACGTGCACTAGACGGAAGCGCTTGCCGATGATGCGTGAACGGCGGAATATTTTATACACTTCTTCTGGTGTGGCATTGGTCGCCACATCAAAATCTTTAGGTTTATAGCCCATCAATAAATCACGCACAGCGCCGCCCACAATAAATGCCTCAAAGCCCTTGCTTTGCAAACCTTCACAAGTTTTGATTGCTGAACTGCTAATTAAGCTTTTATCTATTTTATGAATTTTGGCGGGGATGCGCTTTGCCGTCGTTAACCCGCTATCTGCCTGATTAATGGCGAGCGTTGCCTTGGTTTTTTTGGCAAAGAC
>CAYXHH010000081.1:0-3715 GCA_964464725.1 uncultured Methylotenera sp.
AGTTTTGACGTGACTGATGGACCAAAAGGTAAACAAGCTTCTAACATTCAGAAAGCTTAACTCCTAGAATTCAAACTAGCGAATTCTAAAACATAGAATTCATAAAAATGGCCCGTAAGGGCCATTTTTTTTGTTTACTCGTATTTTTATGCCTAATCTTGCTACTTGTATCTAGTCATTATTCAATTTAAGCTACAACTGCTTGAAATTTTCAGACGAATTTAAATATGGCTAATTTATGATGATGGTTCGTTTTTTTCTGTGCATTTTCTTATTAGTACAATCACTTGAGGTGTCTAGTAAAGAAAAAACTAAGCCACCATTACCTTATCTTGACTGGGGTGCTTGCCCATTTGAGTGTTGCACCTATCGAGAATGGGTGGCTAATGCACCTATAAATGTATACAAAAGCCGTAATGAAAAAAGTGGTGTGGTATTTACGCTTAAAAAAGATGAGCGAGCTCATGCGATCACAGGTGTTGTTGCTACACATAAGTTAGGGGTTACAGAAATTCTTAAGCCAGTCAAAATTGGCTATACATCCATAAGTGATAAGCCTCAGCTATCTTTAAAACCAGGTGATATTGTATACACATTGCATTATGCTGGCGAAGGCTTCGAAGTGTTTTGGTATCAAGGCAAAACCTACAGTGATGAACTTTCTATATCAAATTCAGAAAGCTTTAAGACAATCAGTAGCCCAAGTTATGTGTGGTGGGCTAAAGTAAAAAATCGCGCAGGGAAAACTGGATGGACAAATAAAACCAATCAATTTAACAACCAAGATTCTTGTGGTTAAATTGTATTGTTATGAAAACCATTCAGAGACCAATCGCTAATTCAGAACTTGCCGAGTTAGAACGCTTACATTCATCCACGCAAACGCGCAAAAATAGATTTTTGATTATGCTTGCTGGCTTTTTTGCACAATGGTTGGGTAGCATGGCAGTGATCCTCATTTTATGGTTCATACTTTCTTGGCTTGCTAGCTTCTTTACAACATTTGATTTTAGCTTGAAGTCCTCAATTGGAGCTGTAGTACTTAAAATCTTTATTTTAATCACCGCAATATGGTCTGCATTTCAAAATTGGCAATGGTTTAATCGGGCGCCCAATATGCGTGAATTGATTTCAAAAGATATATCAGACGGTATGGTTGTTGAAGAGCAACATTACTTTTCTGCAGCTAAATGCTTTCGTGAACCAGAACATGGTGGCTTAATGTATTTTCTTCTTGATGAAAAAAAGCGCACCTATGTTGTATTTGACCATGAAAGCCAGAATTTAATTGTCAATATGGAACAATCAAATGACAGTCAATTTTCCCCAATGACTAACTTAACGGTCGTGCGAGCGCCCCAATCGAAATTGATAATTCATCAGGAATTTTCTGGTGAAAGGCTTCACACAGATATTCCTCGAGAAATTACGTTAAGTCCTGAATATTGGCCAGAGTTTGATGCATTCTGTAATATTAAGTGGAATGATCTTGAACGTAAGCTTTGTAAATAGACATTTTAAATTGGGGTAAATGTAAAAAGCCTTGCATCGCTGCAAGGCTTTAGGTATTTGGCTCCTCAACCTGGGCTCGAACCAGGGACACACGGATTAACAGTCCGTTGCTCTACCGACTGAGCTATTGAGGAATCGGTGGAACTAATGAAGGCGTGATAATACTGGCTTAGCGCTTTTTGGTCAATCATTAAGCGGTATAATTAGCGTTTATATGATGAAAAAATACAAAAAAATTGCAATTGCGGTTATCGCGGTCATTGGCTTATTGCTGATTCTTCCGTTTTTGATTCCAATGCAAACCTATGTGCGTGAGGCTGAAAAGTTGGCGAGTGAGCAACTTGGGCAGCCAGTGAGCATTGCTTCTGCACATCTATTTTTCCTGCCTAGCCCACATGTGACTGCTCAAGATGTTGTATTGGGTAAGAACCAAGAACTTAAAGTAAATGCCATAGTAATTACACCCACGCTGGCGAGTTTGCTCTCTGATACCAAAACCATAGATTTACAAATTAGTCAGCCAGTAATAAAAAAATCAGCTTTAGATTTTATAGCAGCACTCTCCTCAGATAAGAAAGACAGCAGCGAGCCTAGCACTATACATGTGAGACATATCGAGATAGATGAACTCGAGCTTATATGGCCTGATATGGCGCTTCCTATCATCAATGCAGATGTGACGCTTTCATCAGCACATGCCCTTGAGTTTGCAACCTTAGCAAGTACCGATGGAGCGCTCAAAGTAGATGTAATCCCGAATGGGCATGAGCAATTAATTGCGCTGAATATTAAACAATGGACCTTGCCTTCAGATTTGCCTCTGTTGATTGATAAAGCAACATTTGAAATGCGTCTTAAAGACAGTCAATTGGAGGTTCCCAGCATCGATATTGCGATGTATGGGGGCAAAATAACTGGCAATGCAAACCTCAATTGGACCAAAAATTGGAAACTGAACGGAAAATTGCATGTTGATCAATTGGCGGTGGAGCAACCAAGCCGATTGCTGAGTAAATCGGTATATTTAAGCGGGAATTTATTTGCTGATGGCAATTTTTCTAGCGCGGCTAAAGAGGCTGGAAATTTATCAGACAATTTGCAGACCAACTTTAAGTTTAAAGTAAATAGCGGCGTACTTCACGGGCTAGATTTGGTGAAAATCGCAAGCATTTTAATTAAGCAGAAACAGGGTGGTGGTGAAACACAGTTTGATGCGTTTTCTGGCGAGTTAAATAGTGCTGGCAAACAATATCATTTGCGCAATTTACTCATCAGTTCAGGCTTGCTGGTTGCAAAAGGCCAAGTCAAAGTGAAGTCTAATAAAGCGCTCGATGGCACGGTCACTGTAGATGTTAAAAACAGCATGGGATTAGCGGAAATTCCGCTAGATGTTACTGGTACGTTGAGTAACCCGATGGTTTTACCCAACAAAGCTGCGCTGGCAGGTGCAATTGCGGGTTCAGCCGTGATGCCGGGCGTGGGCACAGGCATAGGCATGAAGGCAGGGCAAAAGGCCGATGACGCGCTCAATAAACTCAAAGGTTTATTTGGCAATTAGCTTTTTTGCCGCAATAAGTTTGCCGAACGAATTTTGATGCCCTGCGAGCCAATGTTCATGAGGCTTACAGGGCAATGGTTTTGATTTGCTTAATTAATTGAGTGCTTTTTCAATTCGATCTAAAGCAATTTGTAGATTTTCCATCGATGTAGCAAATGAAATGCGGAAGTAACCTTCTGCGCCAAAAGCCGAACCTGGCACCACAGCAACATCAAACTTTTCAAGCAAATATTCTGCAAATGCCATATCGTTTGCAGCAGCAATTTTGCCTGCTTTGTGCAAGGTTGTAATCGCCTCGCGCGCATCAGGGAATGCGTAAAATGCACCTCCCGCCATAATGCAATGTAAGCCAGGCATCGTGTTAAAGCGATCAACTACGTATTTGTGACGCGCCTTAAATGCTGTCACCATAGGCTGAATGCATTCTTGTGGGCCGCTCAGTGCGGCTTCCGCCGCGTATTGCGAGATGGAAGCTGCGTTACTGGTCGATTGGCTTTGTAAAATCTCCATCGCTTTAATAATGTTGGCAGGCCCTGCGGCATAACCAATGCGCCAACCTGTCATTGAATAGGCTTTAGAAACGCCGTTAAGCACGATGCAACGATTTTTTAATGCTGGTGTGGCGTTAAGTATATTGTAGAATTT
>CAYXHH010000081.1:3815-7607 GCA_964464725.1 uncultured Methylotenera sp.
CTTACCCAATAAGGCGCTGGCACAATCATTTCGTCGCCAGCATTTAGCACGGCTAGGCATAGGTTAAATATGGTTTGTTTACCACCTACGCCTACAATCACTTCATTGACTGCGTAATCAAAGCCGTTTTCATTTTTAAACTTATTCACAATGGCTTTTTTAAGCGCGGGGATACCACTCACAGGCGTGTATTTTGTATATCCCGCGTTGATAGCGGCAATAGCGGCATCTTTAATGTGTTGAGGTGTATCAAAATCTGGTTCGCCAGCAGCCAAGCCGATAATTGGACGGCCTTCGGCTTTGTATTTGGCTGCCTTGGCAGTAATGGCAAGGGTAGGGGATTCTTTAATCGCTAACACGCGTTGCGACAAGATATTTGAAACAGGCTGACTCAAAATAAATCCTAGGAATTTGCTTTAATATGTGAAAGGCGACATTTTACGCATAAATGTCAATTTTAGGAACATTCCTTACTAGGAACGCGTATAGAAAAACTTTAAGCATAGGCTTAAAGTTTTTTGTACACGTTTAAACTAATCCACAAGCCTGTTGGGAGAGTTAGCTCAACAACTCGCCGCACATTCTAGAGTCGCACTATATTCTGCTGCAATGTCTTTATCCATTTCAGCTAATACAAGTTGAATACGATGCATTTCTGCAGTGTCGCCGCGCGTTTTAGCTAGAGCACCTAATTTAAATAGTGCTTCAAAATTCGTGTTGTCTAGGTTAACAGCTTGATTATAAGCTTTGATAGCTTCTTCAGTCTTGCTTGAACCATCCAAGCCTAAGCCTAAAGCGTACCAAGCTTCTGTGTTTTTTGGTTCGGCTTGTGTCCATTTCTCTGCGATTTGGACTAATTTTGGCCAATCTGCACGAGATTCTGGTACAGCCGCTTGCATGTAAAATGGTTTTTTGTCTTCATCTTCCTCCCATAATGCTTTGCCAATTATTGGAAAAGTTGAAGTTTCTGTTTGTTTTTCTAGCTGATCTAACCATTCAATAGGTAAAGCGAAATGAATACTGCCAGTGCGGCCTGCAGTTTTAAAGGTGTTAATGCCGACTAATCTGCCTTCAGTATCGAATAAACCGCTACCGCTTGCGCCCATGGCAAATTTGGCGGTACTGCGAATCACTTTGCCAGAAACGTCGTTATATAATGCTTTTACGCTACCATTAGAGGTAAGCGGTGCAGGTACGCCATTAGAATGTCCAAACGCCACAATTTCCTGCCCACGTTTTAAATCCGTACTTTTGCCGATAATCACAGGTTTGAAGGGGAGCGGGCTGGTGGTGACTAAACATAGGTCATGCCAAGTGTCAGCTTTGACAGAGGTGATTTGGTAGGTGTCTTCGCCGCGTGAAATCCATGGCTCTTTGGTGGAGCGAAATACATGGCAATTGGTGATGACTTTGTCTTTTCCAACCACGACACCAGAACCATAAGCCAAACCGCCACTGTTGTTGTGACCGCGAATCAGCACAATACCAAAATAAGCGTCGAGCATTTTTTGCTTATCCATCGCATAACTTACTTGGGTGGTCGCTAATGAGGCAAAACAAGTGACGAAGGCTAATAGCGCTTTACGCATGAACATCTCCAAAGTGATTAAATTTTTTTGCTTAATATTTTATGTTAAGTTAATGACTCGTACTTTAAAGTAAAGTTCGACATAACAAATGCAAAAAAGAATGTAGAATTGTTAATTAACTTAAAAGTGTTATCGGCGTGTTTGTAAATTATCCCAATAGTAAATATCAGTTATTTCAGCCTTTCCCTCCCGCTGGTGATCAGCCTCAGGCCATCGACAAGCTCACACAAGGTATACAAGAGGGCTTAAAGTTTCAAACCTTACTAGGCGTCACAGGTTCAGGCAAGACTTTTACCATGGCTAATGTGATTGCTAGGCTTGGTCGCCCAGCGATTGTAATGGCGCCTAATAAAACGCTTGCGGCACAATTGTATTCTGAATTTCGTGAGTTTTTTCCTAATAATTCAGTGGAATATTTTGTCAGTTATTACGATTACTATCAGCCTGAGGCTTATGTGCCGTCACGCGATTTGTTTATTGAAAAAGATTCTAGTATTAATGAACATATCGAACAGATGCGATTATCTGCTACCAAGGCTTTATTAGAGCGTGAAGACAGTATCATTGTTGCTTCTGTATCAGCAATCTACGGTATAGGTGACCCGACGGATTACCACGGCATGGTGTTGCACCTCAAACAAGGCGATAAAATGAGTCAAAAAGACGCAATTTTGCGTTTAATTGGCATGCAGTATGACCGCAATGATTTTGACTTTAGTCGCGGCAGTTTTCGGGTGCGAGGCGATGTGATTGACGTGTTTCCCGCAGAAAATAATGAAACGGCTGTGCGTGTCAGTTTGTTTGATGATGAGGTTGAAAGCATCACCTTATTTGACCCACTAACTGGACAAATATTTAATAAAATACAAAGATTTACAATATATCCTTCAAGTCATTACGTAACATCACGCGAGACCACCATTAAAGCAATTGAAACGATTAAAGCTGAGTTGCGCGACCGAGTGGCTTGGTATATCAAAGAAAATAAATTAGTCGAGGCGCAACGTATCGAGCAACGCACGCGTTTTGATTTAGAAATGCTCAATGAAATTGGATTTTGTAAAGGCATTGAGAATTATTCTAGACATTTATCTGGCCGCAACCCTGGCGACCCACCGCCCACGTTGATTGATTATTTGCCTGATAACGCGCTGATGATTATTGATGAAAGCCATGTCACCGTGCCGCAAATTGGCGGGATGTATAAAGGTGACTGGTCGCGCAAGACGAATTTGGTTGATTATGGTTGGCGCTTGCCTTCAGCACTTGATAACCGTCCGCTTAAATTCGAAGAGTTTGAGCGTATTATGCGTCAAACCGTATTTATCTCGGCAACCCCTGCAGAGTACGAAAAAAATCATCAGCAACAAGTGGTAGAAATGATTGCGCGGCCGACAGGTTTGGTTGATCCTGAAATTATTGTTAAGCCAGCTGATACGCAAGTAGATGATTTGTTGGGGGAAATTAAGTTGCGTGTGGCGGTAGGTGAGCGTGTATTGGCGACCACACTCACTAAGCGTATGGCAGAAGACTTAACCGATTATTTGGCTGAACATGGGGTGAAAGTGCGCTATTTGCACTCGGATATTGATACAGTTGAACGTGTGGAGATTATCCGAGATTTGCGGCTAGGTGAGTTTGATGTGCTGGTGGGCATTAATCTTTTGCGTGAAGGCTTGGATATCCCTGAAGTATCTTTGGTGGCTGTCCTCGATGCGGATAAAGAGGGTTTCTTGCGCAGTGAACGCAGTTTAATTCAAACCGCTGGACGCGCAGCGCGTAATTTAAACGGCAAAGTCATTTTTTATGCGAACAGCATTACCCGCAGTATGAAGTTGGCGATGGATGAAACGAATCGTAGGCGTGGCGTACAAATGGCGTTTAATGAAGCCAACGGAATTACGCCCAAAGGAGTAGTGAAACGCGTTAAAGATATTATCGACGGCGTGTATGATATTGAAGATGGTAAGCGTGAGCGCAAGGCTGCGCAAGATCAAGCCAATTACGAAAGCTTAAGCGAAAAACAAATTCTTAAAGAAATGAAGCGTTTAGAAAAGGCCATGCATGATGCAGCAAAAAACCTTGAGTTTGAAAAAGCGGCTGGGTTTAGAGATCAGCTGAAAAAATTAAAAACACAATTTTACGGCGCAGATATTCCAGATTTGAGTACTTAATTTTAAAGTGAACTGAACATCACATTAAG
>CAYXHH010000082.1:0-7497 GCA_964464725.1 uncultured Methylotenera sp.
TACCTAACCGCTTCTCCAGTCGTTGCGCGAAATCCACCATAATTTGCCAATCATGCTTTGCCTCTGCTGGTGGAGCAATTGCTGGATTAACTCGCGAAATACGGCGCTCACTATTAGTCACTGTACCTTCTTTTTCACCCCAAGTACTGGCGGGCAATAACACATCAGCATACGGCGCAGTGCTGGTATTGTTAAATGCATCTTGCACGACAACGAGCTCTGCCTTATTAAGCGCTTCTGCTACACTGTTAAGGTCTGGCATAGAATGGGCAGGATTAGTACAAGCAATCCAAATAGCTTTAATTTCACCATTTTTCACAGCATCAAACATCTCGACAGCCGTTTTGCCTGGGGTAGCTGGCACGTCATCTACACCCCAAAGCTTGGAGACTTCTGCACGGTGTTCAGGGTTTGCTAAATCGCGATGGCCAGATAATAAATTCGCCATGCCCCCAACCTCGCGCCCGCCCATGGCGTTAGGTTGACCTGTGAGTGAGAATGGCCCAGCACCAGGTTTGCCAATTTGGCCTGTAGCTAAGTGTAAATTGATTAAGGCCGCATTTTTTTCAGTGCCATGAATGCTCTGGTTTAAACCCATGCAATACATACTTAAAGTGGGGCCTTTGCCAAACCATTTTGCTGCTTGAATAATATCTTTTTCCTTAATACCACAAATATCCGCAACCATTTTAGGCGTGTATTCACGTACAGTATCTTTAAGTGCGTCAAAACCATTGGTATGTGCTTGAATAAACCCCATATCCAGCAAACCTTCCCACAACATTACATGCAATAAGCCGTTAAATAACGCAACATCTGTACCCGGTAAAATGGCGAGATGTAAATCTGCGGCTTGCGCGGTATCAGTTCTGCGTGGGTCTACCACAATGATTTTTAAGTTCGGATTTTTAGCCTTTGCATCTTCAATGCGCCTAAAAATAACTGGGTGCGCAAACGCAGTGTTGCTACCTGCAATAAATAAGCAATCGGTATGATCAATATCTTCGTAACAAGCAGGCGGTGCATCAGCTCCTAACGTTGCTTTGTAACCTGTCACCGCAGAACTCATACATAGCCGCGAATTAGTATCTACATTGTTCGTACCAATTAAACCTTTGGCGAGCTTATTGAATACATAGTAATCTTCAGTCATCAGTTGACCAGAGATATAAAACGCTACAGAATCTGGGCCATATTTTTCGATGGTTGTTGCAAACTGCTCTGTTAAATATTCAAGTGATTCATCCCAAGAAACGCGATTTCTAGGTAAATCGCGGTGAGTACGCATTTCTGGATAAAGTGCGCGATTATCAGGCTTAGTAGATAAATGTAGCGTTGCACCTTTAGTGCATAGGCGTCCGAAGTTAGCAGGGTGATTGGGGTCACCTTTCACATCTACAATCTGATTGCCTTGACTATGAATAATCACACCACAACCCACACCGCAATAACAACAAGTAGATTTTGTTTCGCGAGGACTGTTAAGTATTGGCGCTGTTATTTGATTTTGCAATCTAATATCCAACCTATTATCGATAGGTATTAATTTTGCCTGATATTGTTGCTGTTGTTTCATTTGCGACATTAAAGACTTAAATAAACCACACCATCTTCCACTTTGACCTGATAACATGCGGTTTCGCCAACATCTGGCTCTTCTGCTTTGCCATCAACCAAACTGATTTTCCAAGAGTGGAGTGGACATGCTACTTTGTCACCGTACACGATGCCTTGTGATAATGGCCCGCCTTTATGTGGGCAGCTATTATTAATGGCAAAAACGCGGTCATCCTCAGTACGAAAAATACCAATTTCGACCTCTTGAGATTCTTTATTTTTTGTACGCACTACACGCGCACCTAACTTGGGAAAGTCATCAAATGGTGCGATTTTAATCCACTGCTGCATCGTCTTCCTTAACTAAACATCCTAAATTATTGCCGTCTGATTAAACCGTGATGGTTTCAAACTCTTTATGTTGATCGCGTTTTTCTACACGGTCTGCCCAAGGATTGACGGCACCTTGCAAGGCATATAACAAGCGCTCATATGCCGCTTTTCGACCTTCAGCATCTTCTAGCACCCGCTTTTTCACGTAGTCTAAACCAACGCGATTAATCCAATGCACTGTTCGGTCCAAGTAGCGTGCTTCTTCGCGGTAAATTTGAATAAACGCACCTGAGTACTCAAGCACTTCATCATGCGTTTTGACTTTACATAGAAACTGCGCTACTTCGGTTTTAATGCCGCCGTTACCGCCTACATAAATCTCCCAGCCAGAGTCCACGCCGATAATGCCTACATCTTTAATGCCAGATTCTGCACAATTTCTTGGGCAACCAGAAACTGCAAATTTCACTTTGTGTGGCGCCCACATATGGTCGAAGGCTTTTTCAATATCGATGCCCATTTGCGTAGAGTTTTGCGTACCAAAACGACAGAACTCAGAACCTACACAGGTTTTAACGGTGCGAATGCCTTTCGCATAGGCGTAGCCAGACGGCATGTCTAAGTCTTTCCACATGTCGACCAAATCTTCTTTTTTTACGCCTAATAAATCTATACGCTGACCACCCGTCACCTTAACCATCGGAACCGCATATTTATCTGCGACGTCAGCAATTTTGCGCAGCTGGTCTGGCGTGGTCACGCCACCATACATGCGCGGCACTACTGAATAAGTGCCATCTTTTTGAATATTTGCATGCACACGCTCGTTAATAAAGCGCGATTGTGGGTCGTCGACCGCTTCATGCGGCCATGTAGAAAGTAAGTAATAATTTAATGCTGGCCTGCAGGTTGCACAGCCATTGGGCGTGCGCCAGCCCATGCCTTTCATGGCATCAGGAATATTGAGATATTTGTTTTTACGAATTTCTTCACGCACTTCTTCGTGGTTTTTATCGGTACAGCCACACACTGACTTGCTTGTGCTAGGCGGCGCATATCCGCCACCTAACGTGCTGGCTAATATTTGCTCAACTAAGCCCACGCAACTGCCACAGCTAGAACCTGCTTTGGTTTGTTTCTTAACATCATCAATGGTAAACAAACCTTGATCTTGAATGGCTTTGACAATGGTGCCTTTGCATACACCGTTACACCCACAGACTTCCATTTCATTGGTCATTAAGGATGCTTTATCATTGCCTTGGTGACCTGTGTTGCCAAGACTATCTTGCCCAAACATTAAGTTATCGCGAATTTCATGTATTGGTTTGCCGTCACGGAGCATCTGGAAATACCAGGCTCCGTCGGCAGTATCGCCATACAACACAGCACCGATGATTTTGTCATCTTTAATGACGAGTTTTTTGTAGACCCCGCCAACCGCATCGTGTAGTACTATTTCTTCAGTATCTTCCCCACCTGCAAAATTGCCTGCAGAAAACAAATCAATGCCCGTGACTTTTAATTTTGTTGAGGTCACAGAACCTTTGTATAAACCAATACCAAAGTTGGCTAAGTGTGTGGCGCACACCTTAGCCATTTCAAATAAAGGGGCCACCAATCCATATGAAATACCACGGTGGTTGACGCATTCGCCCACTGCATAAATACGTGGATCATATGTTTGCATGGTGTCGTTTACGACAATGCCTTTGTCGCAATGAATGCCTGCTGACTCGGCCAATGCGTAATTGGGGCGTATGCCAATCGCCATTACCACCAAATCCGCGGACAACGATGTACCGTCCACAAAGTGAATGGTGGTCACGCGACCGTTTTCACCAGTGAGTTCTTTAGTATTTTGCTTTAATTGAAATTTTAGGCCTTTGGCTTCTAAGGATTTTTGCAGCATTTTTCCTGCAGTTTTATCTAACTGACGCTCTAGCAACCACTCGTTGCGGTGAATAACAGTCACATCCATGCCTTGAATCGCTAAGCCATTTGCAGCCTCAAGCCCCAGCAAACCACCGCCAATGACCACCGCTTTTTTGTATTTTTTTGCGGTTTCTATCATTTCGTTGGTATCTTTAATGTCGCGATACCCAATCACGCCTTTTAAATCTGCGCCTTTCACTGGCAACATAAAGGGCTTAGAACCTGTTGCCAATAGCAATCTGTCATATTCCGCAGTCGTGCCATCTTCTGCAGTGACAAAACGATTTTTGCGGTCTATTTTATTGATGCGCGCATTGGTATAAAGCTTGATGTTATTTTCCGCATACCACTCGCGTGTATTTAAAATAATGTCTTCTATGGTTTGCTCATTGGCAAGCACAGGTGAAAGCATAATACGGTTGTAGTTGGGATAAGGCTCATCACCAAACACCGTGATGTCATATAAATCTGGTGATATTTTGAGCAGTTCTTCAACTACACGCATGCCTGCCATACCGTTACCCACTACGACCAACTTCATTTTTTGCATATTTTTTACACTATTTAATTAAAAAAACAGTTAAGTATTGTTGAGTTGACCTGATGTTTTTTGTCTAGCATCACATCAGGCCGCTCATTGCCGTTATGTTAGAAAGTGAGCTGCGTAGTTACCCAGACAATCTCTTTATCGCCTTTACGTGCAGCAATTCCAGCTGGCGTGGCAAAAGTGCCATAAACATCACTTTCATTAAACTTAGCGTATTCAATCTTGCCCCAAATTGAATCTGTAAACGGATACATGACGCTCGCATCAAATTCTGTACCGTATTTGTCACCAAAATTACCAGCTCTTTCTGATACGAATTTTTCATCAGCCTTCATGACATGGTATTCAGCATATAAGACTGCTTTTTCAATTTTGCCACCGAAGGTGAAGTAATAGTCTTCTATACCTTGGCGTGGTGTGGTTAAAAAGTGATCTGACCATCCTTGGAATAAGTGATTTGTGCCTAAAGGGGTTTGAAAGCCATATTTGCCGTCATTGCTAGAGAGTTTTTCGTAATCAAACCTTAAAGACCATACGTTGTAAGCCGCACCACCTCCTATTTTTAAATAATGTGCGTCAATGAGTGGATTACCACCTCTGTAGTCATCTTGTTTAGCATACTCAACGGTGTATAGACTTCTCCAGTTAGGATCAATGACATGTACGCCATCTAAACGTAAGCCTAAGGTTTTACTGCTTGAATCGGTCCTAGTTGGGTTAAAATTAGTTGGAGAGGCTGGAATATCATCACTGCCCCCTAGGCCGTTACCACCCTGCGCAGCAGTGCCTGCAGCAGTAGGGTTGCCGCCATTTTGACTTAGGTTTTCAACATCAACAAAATAACCATACCCTGTGATTGACTCTGTAGGCAACCAGCGATATTTGATGTTCACTAAATCGATATTACCATCACGTAACTTTGTATTGACTTGACGTACTTTTGAAAAATGAGCCGCAAAAATTTCTGTATTCGGAATCGTTTTATTTACCACCGACAAACCGTCAAACACTTGTGTATTTTGACGGAATGCAATATCACCCACAAAACGCACGTTGTCTAAGTTCACAATTTGGCGACCTAGTTTTAACTTAGTATTTTTTATTCCAGTCCACTCAACGAATAGTTGGTTAATGTCAGTAAAGCCTGGGTCGACAATATTGGCATATTGGCGCTTAAATGTGTTAGAAATCGCTGTGCCATTAGCAAGTATAATGTCATGCTCTGGTATGTTTTTACGTCTATCATTAAAGTCATCATTAAACTCATGCACGTCAGTAATTTGTGCTGCAAAGCTAAAGTTATTAAAAGGTGCTGTTTGCCAGCCGATTAATGACCTTGTTGTAAAAGCATATGCATCTTTAAGTTGAACATTATTAGTACCTTGAACAAATCCATCTTGTTCAACATGTTCATATCGTGGGCGTATGCTACTTAAAGATTTCCCTGTTTTAATCGCTTCTAAGAGGGTATATTCTTCTTCGGCCTCTTCAGCTTTTACAGCGTCCTCTGCATAGGCCGCGTTAAGGCTAGAAATTGCTAACAATGTCGCCAATGTGATGCTTTTTATTGGCCAATGTTTTGTTTTAAAACTCTGCATATTCAATTTTCCTTAAAATTAAAATGATTAAAAGTGTTTGTTAAGCGGCTTTTTTCGCGTGGCGCTCATATAAGAATTTAAGTATCTCGCTACGAATGTGGTTGTAATGCTTGTCTTCTGCCAATGCCAAGCGGTTACGTGGTTTTGGTAAATCCACAGTTAAAATATCGCCAATACCAGCAGCGGGACCGTTGGTCATCATGACAATACGGTCAGAAAGCAGCACCGCTTCATCGACATCGTGCGTCACCATGACTGCCGTAGCACCAGACTTCGCCATAATTTTCATTAACTCATCTTGTAAGCTAGCACGCGTTAATGCATCTAGCGCACCAAAGGGTTCATCCAACAATAAAACCTTAGGTTCCATCGCCAGTGCACGTGCAATTCCTACGCGCTGCTTCATACCGCCAGAGATTTCACTTGGGCGTTTATCAATCGCATGACTTAAGCCCACCATCTCAAGTGCAGCACTGGTGCGCTGATTTTGTTTATCACGTGATTCGTCACCAAAGACGCGTTCTACTGCTAAATGCACATTTTCAAAACAGGTTAACCAAGGTAATAATGAGTGGTTTTGAAATACCACCGCACGTTCTGGACCTGGCTTATGGATTTCGCGACCAGCACAAAACAAATTTCCTGTGGTCGGCTTTAACAAACCTGCAATCAAATTAAGCACCGTAGATTTTCCACATCCAGAGTGCCCTATAATTGAGATAAATTCGCCTTCTTTTATCGTTAAGTTAATATTCTTAAGCGCCTCAAACGTGCCTTTTTTGGTGGTAAACGTCATGTTGACGTCTTCTAAGTACACATATCTATCTGCTACAGCATTCATGATTTAATCTTTCTATATCAAAAATTGGGCTAATTATTGAGTTAAGTAATGCGCTTAACTACTGTGTTCGTCATAGCTAAAGCGCTTAGCAATCGCTATTAATCCTTGTTCTAAAAGCAGACCAACAATACCAACCACAAAAATTGCGATGATGATGTGCTCCACGTTTAAGTTGTTCCATTCGTCCCAAACCCAGAAGCCAATCCCTACGCCACCAGTCAGCATTTCAGCTGCCACAATGACTAACCAAGCCACACCGATTGAAAGTCGCACCCCAGTGAGCACATAAGGCAGTGCACTTGGAAGCAAAATCTTGGTTAAGATTTTCCACTCACTTAAATTGAGTACTTTGGCCACGTTCATGTAGTCTTGTGGTACTTTGCTTACGCCGACTGCCGTATTAATAATCATGGGCCAAATGGCAGAAATAAAAATCACCCATATCGCTGCAGGATTGGCAGCTTTAAATACCAACAAGCCAATTGGTAACCAAGCAAGCGGTGACACTGGACGAAGCAGGCTAATAATTGGAGCAGTCATGCTTGATAAAAAACTAAAGCGCCCAATCATAAAACCAAGAGGAATTCCAATAAGCGCGGCCATACCAAAGCCAGTAGCAACTCGTTTAAGCGAGTTCAGTATGTTCCATCCGATACCTTGATCGTTTGGTCCATTGACATAAAAAG
>CAYXHH010000083.1:0-4780 GCA_964464725.1 uncultured Methylotenera sp.
AAACGCGTTCGCGCAATGATGCCAACACAATAAGGAGAAAGACATGCCTAGAGTAAAACGTGGTGTCATCGCTCGCGCAAGACATAAAAAAGTATTAAACGCCGCTAAAGGTTATCGCGGCCGTCGTAAAAACGTTTACCGCATTGCGAAGCAAGCGGTAATGAAAGCTGGTCAATATCAATACCGTGACCGTCGTCAGAAAAAACGTCAATTCCGCACTTTGTGGATTGCACGTATTAATGCTGGTGCACGTGAGTTAGGCTTAACTTACAGCCGCTTTATGAATGGCTTGAAAAAAGCTTCAGTTGAAGTGGATCGTAAAGTATTGGCTGACTTAGCGGTATTTGATAAAGCAGCATTTGCTAAGTTTGTAGAAATTGCAAAAACTGGCCTAGCTGCTTAAGTAAATCAACATCAAAAAGAGGCTGCGGCCTCTTTTTTTTGCTTTCTATATAGTTAAGTCATATTTTTATTTATAATCAATTGGTTAATCATCAACAAAGCGATTACTTTAAGTTAAGATAACGCATGGAAAATTTAGAACATTTAATCGCAGAATCTCAAGCAGACTTCCTAGCTTGCGAAGATATGCCTTCGTTAGAAAATGCGAAAGCAAAATACTTAGGTAAAACAGGGTCGCTTACAGATGCTCTCAAGGGTTTGGGTAAGCTGTCTGCAGAAGAGCGACCAGCTGCAGGTGCTAAAATTAACGTGGTTAAACAGGCGGTCGAAGCAGCTTTAAATGCGCGACGAGACGCAATTCTTAATGCTGCGCAAGCTAAGCAGTTGGCGAATGAATCCATTGATATTACGTTACCTGCACGCACCCAATCACAGGGCGGTTTGCACCCAGTCACACTCACCCTGCAACGCATTGAAACGCTGTTTCACTCGATTGGTTTTGATGTGGCGACTGGTCCTGAGATTGAAACGGATTTTTATAATTTTACTGCGCTAAATATTCCAGAAAATCACCCTGCGCGTGCGATGCACGATACATTTTATGTAGATGAGCAGAATGTATTACGCACCCACACATCTCCTGTGCAAGTACATTATATGGAGAATACCGAGCCACCTCTTAAGATTATCGCACCAGGCCGCGTTTACAGGGTAGATTCTGATGCAACGCATTCGCCGATGTTTCATCAAGTAGAGGGCTTATGGGTGGATGAAAATATCAGCTTTGCTAATTTGAAAGGCGTTGTGCAAGATTTCTTACAAAAATTCTTTGAGCGCGATGATCTGACCGTTAGATTTAGACCTTCATTTTTCCCATTTACTGAGCCATCGGCTGAGATGGACATGAGCTGGAACGGCGGCTGGTTGGAGATTGGTGGCTGCGGTATGGTGCACCCTGAAGTGTTCAAGCATGTAAATATTGATAGTGAAAAATATCGTGGTTTTGCCTTTGGCTTGGGTGTTGAGCGCTTAGCCATGTTGCGTTATGGCGTCAATGATTTACGACATTTCTTTAATAATGATTTGCGCTTTTTAAGTCAATTTAATAAGTAATAACAAACTCTTATGCAATTTTCAGAAAACTGGCTACGCCAATTTGTAAACCCAAAACTAGATGCAGAAGCGCTTAGTCACGCATTGACGATGGCGGGTCTTGAAGTCGAAGAAATGCTGCCTGCAGGCACTGCATTTACCAAGGTTGTGATTGGTGAAATCGTCAAGGCTGAAAAGCATCCTGATGCAGACCGCTTACAAGTACTTAACGTCAATATTGGTCATGAAACGCTACAAATAGTCTGTGGTGCAGCCAATGCCCGTGTCGGCCTAAAGGCGCCTTGTGCTTTAGTGGGCGCGGCTTTACCAGGCATTGAAATTAAGCAAGCAAAAGTACGTGGCGTAGAATCGTTTGGCATGATGTGCTCGGCCAAAGAGTTAGGTTTGGCGGCAGAAGCTACAGGTTTATTAGAGTTGCCAAATGAAGCGCTTACTGGTCAAGATATTCGCGAATATCTTAGCTTGAATGATAACTTGCTTACATTGAAACTCACGCCAAACCGTGCGGATTGCTTAAGCATTTTAGGGATTGCGCGTGATGTGGCCGCAATTACTGGAGCATCGCTTTGTGCGCCAAAAATTGAAGCTGCTAAGTTGGAATCGCAACGTACGATGGCGGTGTTAGTGAATGCGCCAAAAGATTGTCCAGCCTATTACGGGCGAGTAATTGAGGGTGTGAATGCCCAAGCTAAAACCCCTGATTGGATGAAACGTAACCTCGAGCGCAGCGGTATTCGCAGCATCAGCGCGATAGTTGATATTACCAATTATGTGTTGCTGGAGCTTGGCCAGCCCATGCATGCATTCGATTTAAATAAGTTAAATTCCAATATAGAAGTACGTTTTGCAAAAGCTGGTGAAACACTTAAGTTGCTTAACGACACTGAAGTGAAATTAAAAGCCGATGATTTGGTGATTGCTGATGGCAAAGGCGCTGTTGCATTGGCTGGCATTATGGGTGGAGAGCCGACATCGGTCACCTTACAAACGACCGACATCTTTTTAGAAAGCGCCTTTTTTACCCCAGATGTGATTGCAGGTAAAGCCCGTCGATTAGGCTTAAGCACTGATTCGTCTTATCGGTTTGAAAGAGGTGTAGACTTTGGCAACACCATCAATGCATTGGAGCGTGCAACCGCACTCGTGTTGGATATTTGCGGCGGTAAGGCTGGCTCTATTACGCAAGCGGTGAGTGAGTTACCAGCGCGTAAATCGGTGAGTTTGCGTTACGACAGATTGTTATCAGTGTTGGGGATTAACATCCCGCAAGAAACCGTTGGAGTTTTACTTGCACAGTTAGGTTTTGAGTTTAGTGAGCAAAACGGCGTTTATACGGTGCAAGCGCCAAGCTATCGGTTTGACATTGCCCGCGAAGAAGACTTAATTGAGGAAATTGCGCGTTTGTATGGCTTCGATAAAATCGAAGCCATTGCACCTGTTGCATCACTTATCATGTTGCCTGCCCCAGAAGCCTCATTAAATAAGGCTTGGGCGGCAGATGTTTTAAGTACGCAAGGTTATCAAGAAGTAGTCACCTATAGTTTTGTGGATGAAACTTGGGAGCGTGATTTGATGGGCAACGCAAACGCGATTCAGCTTAAAAACCCGATTGCTAGCAATATGAATGTGATGCGTAGCGGTTTGTGGGGTGGCTTGTTGGATGTGCTTAGCTACAATTTGAATCGCAAGCAAGAGCGAGCCATGTTGTTTGAGATTGGCGCATCCTACTTTGAAGCACAGCCCAATTATCGCGAAGAAATGCGTGTAGCGGGCTTATGTTACGGTGCTTTCCAGCCAGAACAATGGAGTACAGATGGCAGAGATGTCGATTTTTATGATGTTAAGTCTACTGTAGATGCTCTGACACATGGACAAGCGGAGTATCGTGCTGAAACCCACACAGCTTTGCATCCAGGACAATCTGCGCGAATCTACTTGCATGGCAAAGCCATTGGGTGGTTAGGTAAGTTACATCCTAAATGGCAGCAACAATACGCACTCACAAAAAATACAGTCGTTTTTGAGTTAAGTTTGCGCGATTTACTGCAAACCAAAGTCGCAAAATATCAAGAAGTCTCTAAATTTTTGCCGATTAGGCGCGATATTGCGATACTTGTGGATATTAATTTACCCGTTCAGACTATTGTTGAAGCAGTTACTCAGGCTAAAATACCTCTGTTGCATCAAATACAATTATTTGATGTTTATGTCGGAAAAGGTGTGCCAGAAAATAAAAAAAGCCTTGCATTTCTTGTACTTATGCAAGATACTCACAAAACGCTGGTGGATAATGAGGTGGAAGCTGCAATGGCCGAGCTGCTCAATCTGTTAGTGAAAAAATTTGATGCCAGCTTACGAAACTAACAGTTTTAATGAACTGAATAACTTAAGATAATACAAAAAAGCATTAACGCTCAGGGGATTTTTATGACATTAACAAAAGCAGATTTGGCTGATTTACTATTTGAGCAAGTTGGGCTAAATAAGCGCGAGGCCAAAGATATGGTCGAAGCATTTTTTGAAGAGTTGCGTACCGCTTTAGAGCGAGGCGATAGCGTTAAATTATCTGGTTTTGGAAATTTTGAACTACGTAAAAAATCAGAACGCCCTGGTCGCAACCCTAAAACAGGCGAAGAAATACCAATTACAGCCCGTCGCGTGGTGACATTTCATGCAAGTCAAAAATTAAAAAGCAAGGTTGAAGAGCATTACGCTAACGCATAATTAACGATTACTATTTATTACTCATGTCAGAACCAGTCGCAAAAACACAATTACCACCGATACCCGCCAAGCGGTATTTTACTATTGGTGAAGTCAGTGATTTATGTGGCGTTAAGCCGCATGTGTTGCGTTATTGGGAGCAAGAATTTACGCAGTTAAAACCAGTTAAACGCCGTGGCAACCGCAGATATTATCAACATCATGAAGTCTTGTTGATTCGTAAAATTCGTGATTTGTTGTATGAGCAAGGCTTTACGATTAGTGGTGCACGTAACCGATTAGATGGTGCTGAAGATGTTGCAGATGTTAAAACTGCAGAGATACCGCTAACTTCAGCGAGTGCATCAGTAAGACCAATAAAAACTGAATCTACAAATGTGGTTAACTTTCTAGCATTAAGAAAAGAACTCAGCGAAGTCATTCAATTGCTCCGCGCATAAGTTTTAGTCAAGTAGCGTTCAAGCAAAATTCAATTTTATTATTTTTTAAGCGCTAGTCTAATAGGCTGGCGCTTTTCATTTATAATGCTCGCACATTGCAA
>CAYXHH010000083.1:4880-7475 GCA_964464725.1 uncultured Methylotenera sp.
GCAGTGCGGCTCGGGGCGTAGCGCAGCCTGGTAGCGTACTAGTCTGGGGGACTAGTGGTCGCAGGTTCGAATCCTGCCGTCCCGACCAACCACATCATTTGTTAATTACCCCTTTGAATTCTTCAAAATTAATGAAATTACTCATCCGTTAAATTTAATGTGATGATTGATTGCCTTCACCACTTCTGTTGACTTTTCAACTTAGACAACAAATCAAACAAAACCAATTAAATTTAAAAAACAGGCCATAATTGGTACCAATTTTAAGATAGTGGTAATTATTGCACCAAATTAGTGAATAGCGCACGATAAAGGTGCAAAACTCATATATATTTCAATAAGTTAGCTTTGTTACCTAAAATTTGTTGTAAAAATACAAATTACTTAATTTCATCTCTTTTGTATATAAGAATATTCACTTTTGTGTTTGATTAAATCCAATTCAGTTGCTAGGTTGAATCTATGGGTGACGATATTGTTAGCTAGCAAGTTTAAGTTAACTTTTGAAAAAATGTGCTCACTGATTTGGTGCATCAAAATCAGAATTATTAGATGTAGCTTAGGTTGTAAGATTTTTTAATTCACAAGGGAAACATATGAAAACTACTCATTGGTTATTAAACCGCCAAGTATTAAGTGCACTTTTAGCTGCACCAATGTTGTTAAGTGCAACAGCATTTGCTGATGAAGCTGCACCAGCAGCTGTAGAAGCGGCTGCACCAGCTGCTGAACCTGCTAAAGAGCCAGCATCGCCATGGACATTATCTGCAAACATTAACTTTACATCTGATTACTATGCACGTGGTGTGTCACAATCATGGCATATGCCTGCGGTACAAGGTGGTTTTGATGTAAGCCACGCGAGTGGTTTTTATGCGGGTGTATGGGGTTCTAGCATTTCTGAGCGTACTTATGTTGGCGGTCAAACAGAGTTTGACTTTTACGGTGGTTACAACGGTACGATTTCTGCGGTTGAAGGTTTGGGTTATACCGTTGGTGTGATTGGCTATATCTATCCAGGTGGTGGTTGGGATGAATATCAATATTTAACAAATAGTCTTGCTAATGGTGGTACTGGTGTTGATAACAATCCAGCCAATGGAGGCAGAAAAACGAATGAAGATTTTAATACTTGGGAAGCTAACTTCGGTTTATCTTACAAATGGGTAAGTGCAAAAGTATCTTACACATTAACAGATTGGTATGGTGCAAATAAGACCACAGGTTGGACAGAAGATAGTGATGGTTCACTGTACTATGAATTGAATGCTTTGGTACCATTGCCTGTATGGGGTCTAAATCTAATTGCCCACGTGGGTCGCTTAGATGTTAAA
Source organism: uncultured Methylotenera sp. (assembly GCA_964464725.1). Classification (GTDB taxonomy): domain Bacteria; phylum Pseudomonadota; class Gammaproteobacteria; order Burkholderiales; family Methylophilaceae; genus Methylotenera_A. The sequence continues at coordinate 6,215 of CAYXHH010000083.1, forward strand.
GGTGAGTTAAGCTCAGATCCATTATATGCCAATGCCAACGCTAATGCATTTGGTATCGTAGAATCAAAAGCAGACATGACAGACTGGAAAATTGGTTTAAGTAAAGCATTTGAAATTGCTGGTGCTGCTGGCTATAACGCGAGCTTGGTATACGTTGGTGGATCAAACGGTGGCAATAATGGTTACTGGGGTACACGTGGTTACGGTGGCTCAAGCTTTACTTTAACACCTGGCTCAAAAGACTTAACGGATGACCGTGTGGTGTTAACTGTTGGCCGTTCATTCTAATTTAAGTTGTAATTTAATTTAGATGAATAAAAAGGGTGCTTAGGCACCCTTTTTTGTTGCACTCTTTAAAGTTGCTTAAAAACTTAACGACTTTTATAGCAAAAAATAAATTATTTCATGGTGGGCATCACAAATTCACTGCCTTGTGATTTGTTGTTTGCGGGCCAACGAGAGGTGGTAGTTTTTAGGCGCGTGTAAAAGCGCACACCTTCCATGCCATAAATATGATGGTCACCAAAGAGTGAGCGCTTCCAACCGCCAAAACTATGAAACGCAATCGGCACAGGGATTGCGACGTTTACCCCCACCATGCCTGCTTGCACACGATTGGTAAATTCGCGCGCCACTTCGCCTTCACGTGTGAATATAGCTGTGCCGTTACCAAATTCGTGGTCGTTCACCAGTGTTAAAGCCTCTTCAAACGAATTGGTGCGGACAACTGACAACACAGGCCCAAAAATTTCTTCTTTGTAAATGCGCATGTCTTTGGTGACATGGTCAAACAAACAAGGTGCTAAAAAGAAACCCTTTTCATGACCTTTGTGTGAGTAAGCTCTACCATCAACCACCAGCTTTGCGCCTTCAGTCACGCCTAAGTCGACATAACTTTTAACTTTGGCAAAGTGTTGTGGCGTCACCAGTGGCCCCATGTCAGCTTTTTCATTGAGGCCTTGGTCAATCACTATTGTTTTCACTTTTTCTTGCAATTTTTCAATTAACTTATCTGCCACATCGCCCACCGTGACAGCGACAGAAATCGCCATACAGCGCTCTCCTGCAGAACCATAACCTGCGCCAATCAAGGCATCTGCTACTTGGCCGATATCGGCATCTGGCATGACAACGAGATGATTTTTAGCACCTCCTAGCGCCTGTACGCGTTTGCCATTTTTGGTGCCTGTGGTGTAAATATATTCTGCAATGGGGGTAGAGCCAACAAAGCTAATCGCTTGGATGCGTTTGTCTGAAAGTA
>CAYXHH010000084.1:0-7389 GCA_964464725.1 uncultured Methylotenera sp.
CAATTCCATCCAACAGGTATGCAGCACGTAGGTGTGTTGATTACCGAAGGCGTACGAGGTGAGGGTGGTTATTTAGTCAATTCTGAGGGTGAGCGCTTTATGGAACGTTACGCGCCTACCGCAAAAGACTTGGCCAGCCGTGATGTAATTTCTCGTGCGTCAGCTACCGAGATTAAGCAAGGGCGTGGCGTTGGTAAAAACAAAGATGCCATTTATTTAAAACTTGACCATTTGGGTGAAGAGCGCATTAACAAAAGCTTGCCGGGAATCCGCGAAATCGCAAAAACATTTGCCAATGTGGACCCCGTTAAAGACCCTATCCCTATTGTACCAACGGCACACTATATGATGGGTGGTATCCCAACTAATATCGATGGCCAAGTTGTTTTAGAGGGAAACGTGCCTGTGAATGGTTTATATGCTGTCGGCGAATGCGCTTGCGTTTCAGTGCATGGTGCCAATCGCTTGGGCTCGAACTCACTATTGGATTTGGTCGTGTTTGGTAAAGCGGCAGGTGACCACATGGCAGCTGCAATCAAACAAAATAATACGCACAAAGCATTGCCAGCTAACGTGGCCGATGCCACTTTGGCGCGTGTTGCAAGACTCGAAAATACAAGTGGTGAAAGTGTGACCGAAGTCGGCGACGCGATACGTGACACCATGCAAAATCACTGTGGTGTATTCCGCTTCCCAGATGATTTAGCAAAAGGTGTAACGAAAATTGACGAAGTGGCAAACAGAGTGCAACACATCACCATTAAAGATAAAAGCCAAGTCTTTAATACGGCGAGAGTTGAGGCGCTTGAATTAGATAATTTGGTTGAAGTGGCTGTGGCTACCATGCATTCGGCACATGCCAGAACTGAAAGTCGTGGCGCACACGCGCGTGAAGATTTTGCTGAGCGCGATGATGCGCAATGGCTAAAACATACACTTTTTTATAAAGAAAACAATACATTACGCTATAAGCCAGTGAATCTTAAACCACAAACAGTAGATTCATTTGAGCCCAAAAAGCGCGTGTACTAATCGATATTACAGGATATTAAACATGGCTAAAAACGTTAAATTCTCCATATATCGCTTTAATCCAGATGTCGATAAAAAGCCTTATATGCAAGATTACAGCATAGAGTTGGCCGACGAGGACAATATGCTCTTGGACGCGCTACTTCGCATTAAGGAGCTAGACGATACATTGACCATGCGTAAATCATGCCGCGAAGGTGTATGTGGCTCTGATAGCATGAATATCAATGGTAAAAACGGCTTGGCTTGCATTACTAAAATTGCTGATCTAGAGCAACCGATTGTGTTGCGCCCCATGCCTGGTTTGCCCGTGATTCGCGATTTGGTGGTCGATATGACACAGTTCTTTGAGGCCTATAACTCTGTTAAACCATACTTGGTAAATAACGACCCTTTGCCTGAAACCGAGCGCTTACAAAGCCCAGAAGATCGTGCAAAGTTAGATGGCATGTACGAATGCATTTTATGCGGGGCTTGTACTACCTCATGCCCTAGCTTTTGGTGGAACCCCGATAAATTTGTCGGCCCAGCAGGTTTAATGCAAGCCAATCGATTCATTATGGATAGCCGCGACCAAGCCACGGAAGAACGTTTAGAAAACTTAGAAGACCCGTACCGACTTTATCGCTGCCATAACATTATGAATTGTGTCGAAGTGTGCCCGAAAAAACTCAATCCGAATGCGGCAATTGCCAATATTAAAGATTTGAAGATTGAGCGCGCTAAAGAGAATGCTGATAGTAAACCTGCCAAAAAAATATTTGGCATTAAGATTGGTTAAGGATTCATGATGATAAACGCAGAAATGATTAAAGATGCTGAACAGCGGCGCCTTGCATGGCGTTGTCGCCGTGGCATGCTAGAGCTTGATATCGTGTTGCAACGGTTTGTTGCCAAATATTTTTATGCGCTTACTTTAGAGGAATTGCAAGCCTTTGACGTCTTGTTAGGCATGCCAGATAACGACTTGTGGAACACGCTACAGTTTAAAAATTTGCACGTGAAAGACGCCTCACAGCAATCCATTATAGATAAATTACATGCTCTCCAAGCTTAATAGTTTCAGGGGATTAAAAAGGGCGAATAATGAGTGAAGAACACATCAAAAAAACCAGTTTAGGCGATTACTGGCCAGGTATTCAATTGTATTATCCGCCAGTTAAATACGCACCTAGCTTAGGTATTTATGAAGACATGGAGCAGGCTAGCGCGCGTATGAAAAAACATGCGCATAACACCATTGCCCATACCCTCATTTTTGACTTAGAAGATGGCTGTCGTCAAAAAGAGATGAGTCGTGCACTGTTGCGTCAAGAGTTGCCACTGCTACGCAAAATGAATGAGCGCGTGACAGTTGCAATACGTTGTAACTCCTTCCGCACCGATGAGTATGAACTCGATATGCAGCTTGTGCGTGAAATGGGTGACTATATTGATGTGGTGATGCTAGCCAAAGCGGGCGAGGTTTATGGTGCGCCTGAGGTAAGAGATTTGTCGAGTTTGTTGCTGAGCATCAACCCGAAAATTACCATACAGCCCATTATTGAACACCCAAAGTCGCTCAAAATTGCCCCTGAACTGATGCAATACGGCACAGTTCAACATGTGGTGTTTGGTATTCACGACTTCTCAAAAGCAGTTGGTATTCATATCACACCAGAAAACTGGATAGAAGAACTGTTTTACTTCATGAATCAGTTGATTTTTGAAGCACGTATTGCGGGTAAAGGCGTAATCGGTGGCGTGGAGACTTTAATCGGAACGAATGTGATGCCTGAAAAATTTGTCGAGCCGCATGATGTGCGTCGTTGGTTAGACTTACACGGCGATAACGAATCACGCATTGTTTACAAACACGCCTGCAAAGAGGCTGCGATGGGTTTAACGGGCAAGCAAGTGATTCATCCTGGTCATATTCATTTATGTAAGACCGCTTATACGCCATCGCCTACTGACATCGCACAAAAAGTGGCAATTTTAAAAGCCGCGATAGATGCAGATGCTTTATTGGGTGGTGCAATTAAGTTTGAAGGTGAGATGCTCGACCCGCCGATGTTTGGTAAAGCATTGCAAACATTGTTACGTGCACATGCTCTGCGTGCTTTAAAGCAAAACGATATCGATTTTGCAATTTTTGTGTTGGAGCAGTTACCAGAACAAGTAGTAAGACAAAACTGGCCATATGGAGTACTTCTATAATGTTTGAAAAATATCCAGAATGGCAATGGAATATTCCCAGCCACTTTAATATTGGTGTGGCATGCTCTGACCGGCATTTAGGCACGCCACAAGCGCACGACATTGCCATGATCGTCGAAGACGATGCATTGGGCACGTCGACCATCACGTTTGAAGAGTTGGCGCTTCGCACTGACCAGTTTGCGCAGGTGTTGCGCAACTTGGGCGTGAAAGTGGGCGACCGTGTACTCATTCGTTTACCCAATAGTTTAGATTATCCGATTGCGTTTTTAGGTGCCATGAAAATGGGTGCGATTTCAGTGCCAACCTCGACCTTACTCACCGCAGAAGAAGTGGCCTATTTGGCGAAAGATTCTGGCGCAATGGTATTGGTGACTGACGCACCAGCGTGGGCAACGATGGCGGAGCAAATGCTCGAAAACTTACACCAAGCACCTAATCTCAAGCATGTGTTGTTGACGCAAGCCGATGAAAAAATTGAGGTCAATTCGGTGTTAAGTATTCAGCGTTTAGAGGCTTGTATGACGGCAATTAAGCAAATTGAACCTGCCTACGCCACAAAATCTGATGATCCCGCATATTTGGTCTACACCTCAGGGACAACGGGTTACCCCAAAGGCGTGCTACATGCGCACCGCGCATTGTTGGGGCGTCAGCCAGCGGCAAAATTTTGGTTTCATTACAGTGATACGCAGCAAGACCGCATCATGCATTCGGGCAAGTTTAATTGGACCTATGTGTTGGGCACTGGCTTGATGGATCCGCTTTATCTGGGAAAAACCGTGATTGTGCATGAAGGTAAAAACGATGCGCAAAAATGGTTGGATTTGATACAAAAACATCAAGCCACCATTTTTATTGGTGTGCCGACGATTTACAGGCAGTTACTGCAAAAAACCACTGCAGGCAAAGCCGACTTGCCCAGCATGCGCCATTTTATGAGTGCTGGCGAGCATTTGTCAGATGAAGTGCTGACGCAATGGCATGAACGTTTTGGTTTGAATATCTATGAAGCGGTCGGGATGAGTGAGTTTTCGTATTATTTGTCGCAAAGTATTTATCGACCAATACGTGCTGGCTCGGCAGGATTTCCACAACCTGGGCATCAAATCCAATTGCTCAACCCAGAAACATTAGCACCAGTGGCAGTAGGGGAGGAGGGCATGATTTGCGTGCCTTTAAACGACCCAGGCGTATTTTTACGTTACTGGAATTTGGATGAAGAAACAGCTAAATATAAGCATGATGGCTACTTTTTCACTGGCGATTATGCTAAATATGACGAAGATGGCTACATTTGGTTTTTAGGCCGTAAAGACGACATTATTAAAAGTTTTGGTTACCGTGTATCCCCGTATGAAATAGAACGCGTGTATAAAGGCCACCCAGCTGTAGCCGATTGTGCCGCGGTGGGCGAGGAAATCGAAAAAGATAAATTGCTAGTGGTGATTTATGTGATTCCTAAACCTGAGGCGACCATTACGCCTGATGAGTTGATGCAATTTGGCAAGCAACATTTAGCGGCATATAAATCGCCCAAAACGGTCTATTTAGCTAAAGACTTCCCGCGCACCAAGAATGGTAAAATATTGCGTAAAGACGTGAGCCCATCTATTGCTTACAGTAAAAGCAGCCGATAAACCATGACAGTGATTAAACAAGAAGACTTTATTCAAAGCATCGCTGATGCGCTGCAATACATCTCGTATTACCATCCCGAGGACTATATTTTGGCCTTGGGTGAGGCGTATGCGCGCGAGCAATCGCCTGCGGCAAAAGATGCCATTGCGCAGATTTTAACTAACTCGCGCATGTGTGCAGAAGGTAAACGTCCGCTTTGCCAAGACACTGGCATTGTTGTTGCTTTTGTTAAAGTAGGCATGCAGGTGCAATGGGATGCACAGCTCGATATTACGCAGATGGTGAACGAAGGTGTGCGCAGAGCTTACCTGTTGCCAGAGAATAAATTACGTGCATCTATTGTGAATGACCCTGCTGGAAAGCGCGCCAATACACGTGATAACACCCCAGCAGTGGTGCACGTGGAGTTGGTGCAGGGCAACACGGTAGAGGTAAGTGTAGCGGCCAAAGGTGGTGGTTCTGAGAATAAAGCTAAGTTGGCCATGCTGAACCCAAACGAGAGCATTGTGGATTGGATTTTAGAGGTTGTGCCCCAAATGGGTGCGGGCTGGTGCCCACCTGGCATGTTGGGCATAGGCATTGGCGGTAGTGCAGAAAAAGCGATGTTATTGGCCAAAGAATCGTTAATGGAATCGATTGATATCCACAAAGTAAAAGAAAAAGTTGGCCGCAATGAAGCATTAAGTACGATAGAAGCATTGCGTTTAGAGATTTTTGATAAGGTGAATCAGTTAGGCATCGGTGCGCAAGGTTTGGGTGGGCTGACCACAGTGTTAGATGTGAAAATATTGGATTATCCAACCCATGCGGCGAGCTTGCCAGTGGCGATTATCCCCAACTGTGCGGCCACGCGCCATGTGCATTTTGTGTTAGATGGCTCAGGTGTCGCCGAATTAGCACCACCTGATTTAAGCATTTACCCCGATGTGCATTGGGCGCCAAGCGCGCAAGCCAAGCGAGTCAATTTAGACACAGTGACCAAGGCTGAGACACAAACGTGGAAAACGGGCGATACCTTGTTGCTGACTGGTAAAATGTTAACAGGCCGCGATGCGGCACATAAACGTATTGCGACGATGTTAGCCAAAGGTGAGCCATTGCCAGTGGATTTTACGAATAAGTTTATTTATTACGTGGGCCCTGTCGATGCAGTGAGAGACGAAGCAGTTGGCCCTGCCGGACCGACCACGGCTACGCGCATGGATAGTTATAGCGACATGATGCTCAATACTGGCTTGCTAGGGTCAATTGGTAAAGCAGAACGTGGCGATGAAGCCTTAGCCTCCATCGCCAAGCATCGCTCAGTGTATTTAATGGCAGTTGGCGGTGCAGCTTATTTGGTGAGCAAAGCGATTAAAAAAGCGCGTGTATTAGCGTTTGAAGATTTAGGCATGGAAGCGATTTACGAATTTGATGTGGTGGATATGCCGGTGACGGTGGCAGTCAGTGCAGATGGTGAGTCTGCACACAAAACGGGTCCTGCGTATTGGCAGGAAAAAATCGCACAACACCAAACGATTACAATTTTAAGCAAATAAATTGGTTAAGTGTGCTTTAAGTCACCGTTTAAAAAGCACTTTTTGACATATGATACGTCTTAGGTATTATGATCATACTGATATTAAAGGCGCAAGTTTATGTTGAAAATAGTGTATAAAGGTTTGTTAGGCACGATGTTTGTTTTGATGAGTGCTAGCCTGCAAGCTGTTGAAACAGCAGTCAGTGCTGACAGCAATAGCCTCTTAGGTTACTTAACAGATCAGAATGGTAAATATACTGGCCCAACGGTCGAAGATAATATCCTCGCCATGGATACAGACAAAAATGGCTTTGCTGACGTGACAGAAGTGCGTGCATTTTTAGCACTTAGACATGGTAAAGATTACCAGAAAGCAGTGCTGGATCGGTGGGAGGTTAATTCGCTAGGTGGCGGATGTCCTGTGCCATTTGCTAAAGAGTTTTATACTGAAAGTAAAAACTAGTGTTTGCGTCTGCGTTTTTCATAATGACGCCACTTTTTGCTAGGTTAATTTGTTAATTATTAAATGAGTCTTATATCACTATGTTAAAAGCGTATCAAATCCATGTGCAAGAAAGAGCTGCACTAAACCTTCCTCCATTACCACTCAATGCAGAACAAGTGGCCGCTTTGGTTGATTTACTCAAAGCGCCTCCAGTCGGCCAAGAAACCTTGTTGCTGGATTTGCTCGAGAATCGTATTCCTGCGGGCGTCGACCAAGCAGCCTATGTGAAAGCCGCCTTTTTAGCTGATGTGGCTAAAGGTAATGCGAAATCACCGCTAGTTTCTGCAGAAAAAGCTGTGGAGTTATTGGGCACCATGTTAGGTGGCTATAATGTACAAGCATTGGTGGAGTTGTTGGACAGCAAACTCGCCCCTCTGGCGGTCAAAGCACTATCAACTACTATATTAATGTTTGATGCGTTCCATGATGTAGATGCAAAAATGAAAGCGGGCAATGTGCACGCCAAAGCACTCATGGAAAGCTGGGCAAAAGC
>CAYXHH010000085.1:0-3959 GCA_964464725.1 uncultured Methylotenera sp.
AACGTGATGAGCTGGTGAAACAGCACGGCTATCAGGCAATGGATTATCACGAGTAAAGTTTGCAACTGATGAATACTTCAGCCCAAATAAACTTAAGCATGCACGGCGCTAAACAAATATATGCTCACTTTACTAAGAACACTAGTATTTGGCTAATGTTTGGTGCCTTAGCAATCTTGTTTTTACCCACACTATGGGATCTTTTTGTTGTTAACGGCATTTGGTTAGATGATGAACACGCGCACGGACCAATTATTTTAGCAATTTCATTATGGTTACTTTGGAAACGCTGGCTAGAAATACCGAGCTTTGAGGGATTTAAGTCTTCGCCATCCATTGCATGGATACTATTTTTCAGTGCTGCGGCTTTATATATCCCTGGTAGAGCGTTAGATATTATCTATTTTGAAGTTGGCGCATTTATATTAATGCTAATTGGTGTCGTTTTTATGGTGGGAGGATTACCGCTTTTCAAAAAGCTGATGTTTCCTCTTTTATTCATGCTATTCATGGTGCCATTGCCAAACTCTTTGGTCGGTCCTTTAGCAAGTTTTATGAAAGAGGCTGTTTCAGCGGTAACAGTCAATATTTTAAGTTGGGCTGGCTTTCAAGCTGGTAGAACAGGTGTGGTCATTTATTTGGAACAATACCAATTGCTTGTTGCGGATGCTTGTGCAGGCATGCGCACCTTATTTATGTTGGAAGCACTTGGCATTTTGTATCTGAATCTTGTGCATCACCCATCTATGCTGCGTAACATAGTTTTGCCAATTTTAATTATTCCTATCTCGTTTACTGCCAATGTCATTCGCGTCATCGCTTTAGCGCTTATCACCTATTATTGGGGTGTAGCTGCAGGACAAGGTTTTATGCACGGCTTTGCTGGAATGGTGCTTTTCTTAGCGGGCTTATTGCTCATGCTGGCAACTGATTCAATGCTAAGATTTATAAGTAAAAAATTTTATGACAAGTGAATCCATATTGAATCCTATGCAAAGACCAGGACTTAACCATTGGTTGACAGCAATTTTTTTTCTGGTTTGTTTTGGACTAAGCTCATGGCTAACACCACGTATTAGCTGGTATGAACACATCGGAAGCCCTCAGTTTGAGAAGATTGTCCCAACACAATTTGGAGATTGGTTTGAGGTAACTGAAGCCAATAGCAATACCATTGTGAATCCAGAGGTGCAAGAAGCCGTTAATGACCTGTACACGCAAGTGGTTAGTCGCGTATATGAACACAAACCAACTGGTCGTCGAATCATTTTGTCCTTAGCTTATGGTGACAATCAAACCTTTTCTAAACAATTACACCGACCAGAGTCTTGCTATTCATCGCAGGGATTTAAAATTAATAAGTTGTACGAAGAAAAATTAGAGGTTGCGGGTAAATCTTTGATGGTTAACCGTATGGATGCCAATATTGGACCAAGAGTTGAGCAAGTCACGTATTGGATTCGTATTGGAGATAGGGTTATTGGTGGGCCTCCGACTGCTTTGAACTTTGCACGTTTAGAAATGGGCTTGAAAGGCTTTGTGACTGACGGTCTACTATTTAGAGTTTCAGAAATAAGTGAAGATGGACAGCAATCTAATCCTTTCCAAGATCAATTTATCAATGATTTTCTCATTGCGCTAAGCTCTGAACAACAGGCAATGATGATTGGACCGTGAACGAAACTGGTTCTATGATATGCCTAACTCTCTATCTATACTTTACCTAGGTCCTAATGCAGGCACTTGTCTTGATCGTGCAAATGCTTTACGTCGTTTAGGTCATTATGTAGATCATATTGACCCAAGACAATTACTCCCCAAAACATCATGGCTAGACCGTTTCATTTGGCGTTTTGGAGGACAAGGTTTAGCACCGTTGTTAATGAAAAAGTTAACAATAAAAATGCATGAATTTCGGTTTTCTAAGAAACCATTTGATTTGTGTTATGTGGATGGTGGTGAATTGGTGACTCCAAAAGTAATTTCAATGTTAAGAAACTATTCAAAAAAAATCATCAACTACAATATTGATGACCCGTTTGGATGTCGAGATGGCAGACGTTACAACGCGTATCGTAAAAGTCAGCCTTATTATGATTTATCTGTAGTCATGCGCAATATAAACGTGCAAGAAGCCAAAAATTTAGGTGCAAAAAATGTGTTAAGAGTGTTTATGTCAGCTGATGAGGTAACACATGCACCGAGAAAAGTCACTGCTGAAGATCATAAAATCTGGGATTCAGATGTGCTGTTTTTAGGTACTTGGTTTCCTGAACGCGGTTCATTTCTAGTTCAGCTAATTCAATTAGGTATACCGTTAACGATTAGAGGCGCTAATTGGCATAAGGCGCCAGAATGGCCATTATTAAAGAGTCATTGGAAAGGTGGCAACATTACTGGTGATGACTATGCCAAGGCAATTCAATGCGCTAAGGTGAACTTAGGATTATTGTCGAAAGAAAATCGTGATTTACATACAACACGTTCTCTCGAGATACCTGCTTTAGGAGGGCTATTATGTGCAGAACGTACAAGTGAACACTTGGAAATGTATATTGAAGGTAAAGAAGCTCTCTTTTGGCAAGATGCTGAAGAGTGTGCCGAAATGTGTCGTTTAGCACTTAACGATGAAAAACAAAGAGTTAAAATTGCAAAGGCAGGTCATCAGCGAGTTAAGAAAAATAAGCAATACAATGAAGCCATATTGACTGAAATTTTAGCTGTAACGGGGTTGCTGTCGTGAAACGCAGAGTATTAGCTGGAATGGGAGCTAACTCTTTAGGCATGGCAATAACTATGCTTATTCAACTGCTCTCGTTGCCTATTTACTTATACTATTGGAATACATCCACTTATGGGGTATGGCTTATGTTATCAGCAATTCCAGCCTATTTGTCGATGGCAGATGTTGGCATGGTGTCAGCTGCTGGGAATAAAATGACCATAGCCTTGGCCAAAGGTGATCTTAATGAGGCCAATAGAGTATTTCAAAGCGCACTTATGTTTATGACAATTGTGTGCGCATGTATGGCAATTTTAGCGCTACTAGTCATTCTATTTGTACCAATAAGTTTATTGCACACTACAGATATTCGCATTTCACTTTTAATATTGTGTTTTGGAGTTCTTGTTGCCTTATTCGATGGGCTTTCGCAAGCAATCTATAAAGCTACTCAACGCTACGCAGTCGGAACGACGCTAGGAAATTTAGCTCGCTTAGCTGAATGGATAGGCTATATGCTCGGGCTTATTTTTGTAGGCTCATTTATGGCAGTGGCGTTCTGTGGATTTATTGCTCGTTTAATTGGGACATTAATCAACATTCACTTATCAAAACGCAATAATCCAGGAATTGAATGGAGCTTTAAATTCGCGGATAAAAATGAAATTCGTGCCATGGTCAAGCCAGCTTTATCTTTTATGGCTTTTCCATTAAGTAGTGCTTTAAGCCTACAAGGATTAACACTGCTTGTGGGTGCACTTTTTGGACCCATCATCGTGGCTATTTTCAATACTTACCGCACGATTGTTCGTATTGCAGTACAAGTGACGGCAATCTTTAGTCATGCAATCTGGCCAGAATTCTCTAGATTATTTGGAGAGGGGGCTTATTCAACTATTCGTCATGTGTTTAATCGTGCCTCAGTCATCGGTATTGTGCAAGCTATTGCACTCAGTCTACTGTTATATGTCTTGTCTCCTTGGATGTTACAGCAATGGACACACGGTCAAATTGAATTTGTGCCTTCCCTGATGATACTCATGTTAATTTACGCTGCCATTTGTGGTGCTTGGCATATACCACGCGTCTTATTAATGGCAACAAATCATCATACTGGTTTGGCTTATGTGGCTTTGGTTTCCGCTGCGGTATCAATTCCATTGGCATGGGCTTTTAGCGCTAAACTGAATTTAAATGGAGTGGTCATGGCCATGCTATTAAGTGAGTTGTTGATTGC
>CAYXHH010000085.1:4059-7359 GCA_964464725.1 uncultured Methylotenera sp.
GCAGACTTTCTAAATGTCGAATACATCAAAGATACTTCAGTATTAAGTCGTGAGATAGAAGAGTTATACCTTGCCGATATAATTGTTGCGCCATCTCAATATAGTGCTGGCACTTATCGAGACCCTGAGCTAATTAAGAAAGTAAGAATAAATCCGCTTGGTTCAAACATTCAATATAAAGAACGCAACACTAGAAAACAAAGTTTTATTGTTTTAATGGTAGGTAATTACTTTTTAAGAAAAGGGACACATTATCTAATTGAGGCATTTAAGCTAATTGAAAGAGGCGATGCAGAGTTATGGATTCGCGGGGATGTTCCGGATGAATATAGAAAAAGAATCAATGATGCAAGGGTGAAAATAATTCCGCCCGTTCTACCAAATAAATTAGCTGAATTATATCAAGCAGCTGATGTATTTGTTCAGCCATCTATCGACGAAGGATTTGGCATGACTGTATTTGAAGCCTTAGCTTTTGGCTTGCCACTTGTTGTCACAGAAAACGTAGGTGCTAAGGATTTGCTTAACAATAAAGTTTCAATAACAGTACCCATTCGAAATCCAGAAGCACTCGCTGAAGCGATATTAAAGGCGATTGAAATGCCATCAGCGGCATTTGATAAAGCAAGGAAGCAATTGATTGAAAACGTGAGTTGGTCTAGATGTGCTGAAAGAATGTTCGAGTCAGTCTATGTTAGCTAGTCATTTATTGGAAATTAAGTAAGTCTGATGTATACGGTTGATAAAAATCAAGATCAGTTACAAATGGCAATCTTCCTATTTGGTATTGCAGAAGTTTGTATTGGGCTTTTATCAGCCGTGACTGCTGATTTTATTTCGATCTTTAACTTCTTGGTTTTATTTTCTGGCCTTGCAGGTGTGGGTGGCATCATATTTTGTATTCTAAATCCAAGTCAAATAAAGGTCTATGACATATTGGCTGTAGCGCTTATGTTGGCTTATGGTGTAGGCACTTTAAATTCCTTTATTTCTTTTGCAATAGACAATAAAGACCTACTATCAACATCCTCGGTATCAGAGTACTGGTTATCCCGCACATTAGGCTTAGCAACTGCTGCGGCTGGTTTTTTGCATGTAATGGGTAGATTTGACAGCAAAGGATTTATGTTTACCCAGCTTGATGTTAATGACTTTCAAATTAATCGCGCTTTATGGTTTGCTGGAGCAGTAATGCTGACAGCCATTATTTTTATTGCGACTGGCAAACTAGGGTTTATGGGTGACCTCGCTGCGAAAGAGGGTTATGTAGGGATATCCGCAAGTGCAGCGATTTTGGTTGATTTAATCACGCCCGCGGGCGCGATATCACTTTACCTTGGCAGACGATTAGAAAAAGGCAAAATTAAGCTCATGTTTACGGGAATCGCAATCGTTTTATTACTCGTTCAGTTTGGTTTAGGTCGACGCATTTTTGTGTTTTCTTTATTGATTTATATCATCGTTGCAATATTGGCAAAACGACCAAAGAAAATATTTTCAACCAAAAATTTATTCATATTGGTCATTATTGCCATGTTGGTGCAATTAGCCACCTCTACATTTTATATTATGCGTGTTGCTAGTTATGCGTTCAAAAATTCGTCAAAAAAACCTTCTATAGTGGAGCTTTTACCAGAAGCAATAAAGGTTTATCAAGATCGTGAACGCTTGTATATTGCCGAAAAAATTCATGAAAACTTAAGCTCACGTACTTTTGTGCTGGAATATCTCGCAGCTTTGTCTGAAAAATCCACAACAATAGAGCCTTTATTGGGCAAGAATTTAGAACGCGCCTTAGTCGTAGCGACACCGGCAATTATTTATTGGGGAAAATATAAAAATCCACTTTTTTCTGACGAAGAACATCTTTTAAATCCGCATTTTAGATTACCTGTCACAGATAATGCCAACAGTCTTTTAACGGCAAGTATTGGAGACTTTGGTGAACTGGGTCTCTTTATTCTTCCAGTTTTTGTATGTTTTACTTTTGCATTACTCATGAGAGTAATACAAAAAATAAGCCCAGATATCACCTATATGTTAATTTTAATTTTAATTTGTAAGACTTTATTCTCTGTTGAACAAGACGTTGTAGGCTATATCACAGCAATCAGATCTATGTTTATCCTTTACTTTATTACATGGTTTATTTTTGAGCACAAAAGAACAGAAACTAAATCACCTATACAGCAAGAAATAGTTTTCGAACAATAAATAGTCATGAATATCGTTTTATTCTCTCATCCATTATTTATGCAATCACAAAGCATGCCGCGCTTTGCAAAAATGTTGGAACAAGCTTATCTGGAACGAGGGCATAAAGTTCAAGTGTGGTCACCAAAAGCATATTTTTATAGCTTTATTCCACGTGGAAAGTTATCTAAATGGGCAGGGTATATTGACCAATACATTTTGTTTCCTATTTGGGTGCGCGCTCAATTAAAGCATCAGTCACAACATACTATTTATGTCTTTGCTGACCAAGCGCTCGGCCCATGGGTCCCATTAGTTAAAAATAAGCCACATGTGGTACATGCACATGATTTGTTAGCATTACGATCAGCCTTAGGTGAAATTCCAGAAAACCCAACTTCATGGAGTGGTCGTTTATATCAGCGTTGTATTCGACATGGATTTAAACAAGCCAAACATTTCATTTCAGTTTCAAAGAAAACACGTGACGATTTAATAAGCTATGGGCAGGTGAATCCAGTAATCTCTGAAGTAGTTTATAACGGTTTGAATTTTCCATATCAACCCATCTCAGAGACTGAAGCAAAACCTTTGCTAGTCAAGGCTGGTTTGCCAATGACTGCAAATGGATTTTTACTGCATTTGGGTGGTAGCCAATGGTATAAAAACCTTGCAGGGGTCATGCATATCTATACTGCGTACGCGACAATGACACCGAAAGCATTACCTTTGGTTTGCATTAGCCCTCAGCCTAGTGATGTCATACAAAACTTAATTGCATCTATGCCTACAAATGCAAAAGTAATCTTTATTCAAGGCATTGATAATCTAACCCTGCAGGCCGCTTATAGCATGGCTGCAGCTTTTATTTTCCCAAGCTTAGCAGAGGGTTTCGGCTGGCCTATCGCAGAAGCGCAAGCTTGTGGTTGTCCTGTGTTGACTACAGACGCCGCCCCTATGAATGAGGTGGGTGGCGAAGTGGCGACATATATTCCTGTGCTTAAACTTAGCGAAGATTATCGTGATTGGGCAAGAAATGCAGCAGAAAAATTAATCTCATTAATCACAATGACACCAAAAGCGCGTAAATCTTACGCCAAATCAAGT
>CAYXHH010000086.1:0-7090 GCA_964464725.1 uncultured Methylotenera sp.
TGGGCGCAAAAATGCGACTGATTTGAAACAAAGACATCAGAATGCCAATATCGGCTGCCGAAAACTGCTCTGATTGCAGAAACAAACCCCAATAGGGAACGAACGCACCTACAAAGAAATAATAAACAAAGTAGAAGCGTGAAAGATTGGCGTGAAGTGCGTGACTCAAAGGGAATTGAATCTATTTATTAAATCTTAGGCACGCTTGAAACCACATCAGCATTTTGCGCACGATGTCGCAATGCATGATCCATCAACACAATCGCCAACATCGCTTCTGCAATCGGTGTCGCGCGTACACCTACACATGGGTCGTGGCGACCAGTGGTTTGCATTTCGATTGCTTCGCCCATTTTATTGATGCTGCGGCGCGCTTGTGGGATACTAGAAGTCGGCTTTAATGCAATGCTAACTTCAATTTGTTGCCCACTTGAAATGCCACCCAACATTCCACCCGCGTGATTAGTCGTAAACCCTTGCGGCGTTAGTTCATCACCATGCTCACTGCCACGCTGACTGACTGAGGCAAAACCAGCGCCGATTTCTACGCCTTTGACTGCGTTAATACTCATCATGGCGTGTGCAATGTCCGCATCGAGTCTATCAAACACAGGCTCGCCCCAACCCACAGGCACATTCTCTGCCACAATGTTAATACGTGCGCCCACCGAATCGCGCTCGGCGCGGATAGTGTCTAGATACGCCTCCAATTGTGGCAACACCTCGGTATTTGGGGAAAAAAATGGGTTTTCATTCACACAATCCCATGTTTTAAAAGGGA
The DNA here is from genome assembly GCA_964464725.1 of uncultured Methylotenera sp. GTDB lineage: Bacteria > Pseudomonadota > Gammaproteobacteria > Burkholderiales > Methylophilaceae > Methylotenera_A. The sequence continues at coordinate 782 of CAYXHH010000086.1, forward strand.
TTTTTATCTCGCCCAATTGGCTCATATAACCACGCACAACAACACCAAAACGCTCTTTTAGCCATTTTTTGGCAATGGCCCCCGCCGCCACACGCACCGCGGTTTCGCGCGCGCTGCTGCGGCCGCCCCCACGATAATCGCGGATGCCATACTTTTGTGCATAAGTGTAATCTGCATGACCAGGCCTGAAGGTATCCATGATTTTGCTGTAATCTTGACTGCGTTGGTCGGTATTGCGAATCAATAAGCCAATGGGCGCGCCTGTAGTTTTACCTTCAAATACACCAGACAAAATCTCAACGGAATCGGCCTCTTGGCGCTGCGTCACATGGCGCGAAGTACCTGGCTTACGGCGATCTAAATCAATCTGCAAGTCTTCTGCAGATAAGCTCAAACCTGGCGGACAACCATCCACCACGCCGCCAATCGCCGCACCGTGCGATTCGCCAAAACTTGTTAAGGTAAATAGGGTACCGATTGTATTGCCAGACATAACGCAATTCTCATATAAATTTGCGCTATTTTAACATACAAGCGCTTAACATCTTAAGCTTTAAGGCCTTGAATCCATTGCGTATAAACTTGCTTAGCCACTTTTTGCAAGGAATTCACGTGCATTGGCAATTCTTTTTGCATGATTGCAATTGATTGCACACCTGGACTGCTAGCAGATTCATGCACCTCTTTAACGCCCTCTTCGCACCATTTTTGTACCATTTCGATGTTCATTTCGATATGTGTTTGAAATGCCAAACACTTAGCCAAGCTCCAAGCTTGGTTTTGGCAATATTGGCTAGCTAATAAATGTGTTGCACCCTCTGGCAAATTAAAAGTTTCGCCATGCCAATGAAATGCATTAAAAGTTTCAATATCGCCAAACCAATGTCGTGCACTATCGTTTTGAGTGACAGTAACATGACCCCAACCAATTTCTTTGATAGGATTTGCAAAGACCTCAGCACCCAACGCCTTACTCATGAGCTGTCCGCCTAAACAATGCCCTAGCACAGGAATATCATACTCTTTGGCTTCGCGAATTAAGTCTAACAAAGGCGATATCCAAGGCAAATCATCATTCACACTCATGGGACCACCCATCAGCACCATGCCGCTGTATGCCAATATCGACGCGGGCAATGGCTCCGCCTCATCTACCTTAACAAGTTGCCAAGGGATATTTTGCGCATCTAGAAAATCACCTAAATAACCTGGGCCTTCATGACCAACAAAGCGAAAAATGACAATAGATTTCATAGTTGTTTGTACGTTCCTACTTGAATATTATCGATGGTATAGCTTCCTATTGCGTAACGAATGAGTCTAAGCGTTGGAAAGCCTATTTTAGCGGTCATTCGGCGTACTTGGCGATTTTTTCCTTCAGAAATTTTTATCTCCAACCAACTGGTAGGAATCGCTTTGCGTTCTCGAATAGGTGGTATTCTTGGCCATAGTGCTTGCGGTTCTTCAATGATACGCACTTGCGCTGGCTGCGTCACAAAATCTCCCAAATCAACGCCTTTGAAAAGTGGCATTAAATCTGCTTCTGTAGGAATACCTTCGACTTGCGCCCAGTATGTTTTAATTTCTTTGTGTTTAGGATGACTTAAACGATGTTGCAAAGCACCATCATCGGTTAAAATAAGAAGCCCTTCAGAGTCAGTGTCTAGTCGCCCGGCGGCATACACATTAGGGATAGCAATAAAGTCTTTTAACGTGGGGTGCCCGTCTTTACCGTTTTTTGGGTCATGCGCACTAAACTGGCACACGACATTAAACGGCTTATTAAATAAAATAAGCATAAATTATATTAATTTTAAATAAATCATCATGTTAGGAAATGCTATGGCAACAAAAAATCAAGACGCAAAGATTAAGATTCCAACGACTGGCACAAAGATTACTGTCAACGCAGATAACTCACTTAACGTGCCAGATATGCCAATTATCCCATTTATTGAGGGTGATGGCATCGGTATTGATATTACGCCTCCCATGATTAAAGTGGTAGATGCAGCTGTGAACAAAGCCTATGCAGGTAAGCGCAAAATCTCTTGGATGGAAGTTTACGCTGGCGAAAAATCCACCACTATTTACGACAAAAACACATGGTTATCTGATGAAACCATGAAAGCACTCAAAGAATATGTCATTTCCATCAAAGGCCCTTTAACCACACCAGTTGGTGGAGGTATTCGGTCACTTAACGTAACTTTACGTCAAGAACTCGATTTATATGTCTGCCTGCGCCCCATTCAATACTTTACCGGTGTACCTAGTCCAGTCAAACACCCTGAAAAAACAGATATGGTGATTTTTAGAGAGAATACTGAAGATATATATGCTGGTATTGAATGGGCTGCAGGTTCTGATGAAGTAAAAAAAGTCATGCAATTTTTAAGCGACATGGGCATGCGTAAAAAAATTCGCTTCCCAGAAAGCTCTGCAATTGGTATTAAGCCAGTTTCTATCGATGGCTCTAAGCGATTGATTCGTAAAGCGATTCAATATGCCATTGATAACAATCGTAAATCAGTCACCATTACCCACAAAGGTAATATCATGAAGTTTACAGAAGGTGGTTTTAGAGATTGGAGCTACCAACTCGCCAAAGAAGAATTTGGTGCTGTTGAAATTGATGGAGGACCTTGGCTAAAATTACCAAACGGCATTGTAATTAAAGATTGTATTGCTGACGCATTTTTACAAGAAATTTTATTGCACCCAAGCGATTACGACGTGGTGACTGCCACTAATTTAAATGGCGACTATATGAGTGATGCGCTGGCCGCACAAGTGGGTGGAATCGGCATCGCGCCAGGCGCTAACTTATCTGATACCGTAGCCATGTTTGAGGCAACGCATGGCACCGCACCAAAAATTGCAGGTAAGAATCTAGCCAACCCAAGCTCAATTATTTTATCTGCTGAGATGATGTTAAGGCATATGGGCTGGACTGAAGCGGCCGATTTGGTTCTCAGTGGCGTCGCAAAAGCAATTATGTCTAAACGCGTGACTGGGGATTTTGCCAGCCAAATGGAAGGCGCAACACAAGTCGGCACCGCTGAATTTGGCGATGAAATTATCAAGCAAATGTAGCACGAGGGCAAATCAATGGCTCTGCAGCCCAGTATCTATAAGGCTTTCAGAGCATATGTTTTGATGTTCTTTTAAAAAGCAATAAAAAAAGCTCGCTAATGCGAGCTTTTAAAATTTTAGCTTTAACTAAAATATTCTAAAGCACTAAGCCTTTTGAATATTTGATGCCTGTTTGCCTTTTGGACCTTCAGTCACTTCAAAGCTGACGCGTTGACCTTCTTTGAGGCTTTTATAGCCAGATTCAACAATTGCTGAAAAATGCGCGAATAAATCGTCGCCACCATCATCTGGAGTAATAAAACCGAAACCTTTTGAATCGTTAAACCATTTTACGGTACCTAGTGCCATTTCTACTTCCTAACATATAACTAAGGGGGGCGCCCCAAAAAGTTTGTCTCAAGAACTTAAGTCGCAATACTACAAAGCAGGCTGAAAAATAACTCGAACTCAAACACCTAACGCGCTTTATATGTTACAAATTGTAAAAAGTCAAGCTTCTGTTACATCTGTTGTTTAAATCACAAACTAATTTGTTGCACAAAGGTTGAATTTATTAAAATGAGTAACAGCCCCTTTACAAAAAAAATGTTAAAGTGCATTATTATGTTAAGGTAAAATATTGTTTAACTACAATAGTTTAAACGTTATAGATAAATAATTAGGTTAAAAGTAATAATTAAAGTGAACGTTTACAATGGCTGCTAACGCATCAACTATCAAATTAGGCGGACTTGCGCGTATGCTAGTGCAAGAAAATCTGCTCTCCGAAGCAGATGCAACCGCTTTGCAATCACAAGCAAACACCGTAAAAATACCTTTCATTACTCAAGTCATTACTAGCAAAAAAGTATCTGCAGAAAAAATTGCTGAAACATCCTCAAAATCATTTGGCTTTCCGTATTTAAACTTAGATGCATTTAATCCTGACTACCTTCCAGCCAAGTCAATTGACTTAAAATTAATGCAAGCCAACCGTGTGGTTGCATTAAAAGACCAGAATAATGTGTTGTTCGTCGCAATCTCTGACCCTACCAATCTGCACGCTCTAGACAGTGTGCAATTCCAAATGGGCATGACTTTATCACCGGTGGTGGTTGAAGACGATAAACTTGGTAAATGGATAGATAAGATTGTTGAGTCAAAAGACACATCAATGACATCGCTAGATGTGGATGGCGACTTTGATTTGGATATGGGCGCAGCCGATACCGAGGTCGAAGTCGATAATACGCAAGAAGTCGACGATGCACCAGTTGTTAAGTTTTTGAATAAAATGTTGTTGGATGCTATTAATCTTGGTGCGTCTGACTTACATTTCGAACCGTATGAAAAATTTTATCGTATCCGCTATCGCGTAGACGGTATTTTAAGAGAAATTGCACAACCACCACTTGCTATTAAAGATAAGCTGGCATCCCGTATTAAGGTGATTTCAAATTTAGATATCTCTGAAAAACGTATCCCTCAAGATGGTCGCATGAAGTTAGTGCTATCAAAAACGCGTACGATTGATTTTCGCGTCAGCACATTACCGCTCATACACGGTGAAAAAATTGTGATGCGTATTTTAGATCCTACCAGCGCTACATTAGGTATTGAAGCACTTGGATACGAGCCAGTTCAACAGAAATTTCTGCTTGACGCTGTAAGTCGTCCTTATGGTTTAGTGCTCGTGACTGGCCCAACAGGCTCTGGTAAGACGGTTTCTCTTTACACTTGTTTAAACATTTTAAATAGTCCTGGGGTGAATATCGCCACTGCTGAAGACCCTGCGGAAATCCCTCTCGCAGGAATTAATCAAGTCAATGTGAACGATAAGCAAGGACTAACATTCGCGGCAGCGCTGAAATCATTCTTGCGGCAAGATCCTGACATTATCATGATAGGTGAGATTCGAGACTTAGAAACCGCTGATATGGCGATTAAAGCTGCATCTACGGGTCACATGGTGCTCTCAACTTTACACACGAATGATGCGCCTTCTACGCTGACACGCTTATTAAACATGGGTGTTGCGCCTTTTAATATTGCATCAGCAGTATCTCTCATTACCGCACAACGACTTGCACGCAGACTTTGCAAAAACTGCAAAGTCCCTGTGAATATTCCTAAAGAAGCTTTGCTGGAAGTTGGTTTTATTGAGGAAGACTTTAAACAAAAATTTCAGCTATACGGCCCCAAAGAAGGTGGTTGTGAGCTTTGCAACAATGGTTATAAAGGTCGTGTTGGTATATATCAAGTCATGCCAATCTCAGACGCAATTAGCCGAATTATTATGAAACATGGCACAGCGCATGACATTGCAGACCAAGCTAAATTAGAAGGTATTAATGATTTACGACGCTCAGGTATTTTAAAAGTCATTCAAGGACTCACTTCGATCGAAGAAGTTGAGGCATGTACCAACGAGTAAGACTTAACAAAATTTTTACCCAAAAAAATATAAATGAATTGCAAAATAATTTAAGGATGCATTATGGCGGCTAACGCAACCAAACAAATTACCTTTTTATGGGAAGGCAAAGATAAAAAAGGGAAAGTAGTTAAAGGCGAAATTCGTGCAGCTGGTGAGGCTGTTGTGAATGCCACATTACGCCGCCAAGGTATCACTGTGACTAAAGTGAAAAAACAAGGTGCTTTTGCGGCTAAAGGCAAAATTACCGAAAAAGATATTACCTTGTTTACGCGTCAACTTGCTACCATGATGAAAGCGGGTGTACCACTTCTTCAAGCCTTTGAAATTGTCGGCAAAGGCCACAGCAATCCAGCGGTAGCAAAACTACTTGGAGACATTAAAGCGGATGTTGAGACCGGTAGTAGCTTAAGTACTTCATTTAGAAAATATCCCTTATATTTTGATGCCCTATTTTGTAACTTAGTTGGCGCTGGTGAACAAGCAGGTATTTTAGATACCTTATTGGATCGCTTAGCGACTTATAAAGAAAAAATTATTGCTATTAAAGGTAAAATTAAATCTGCCTTAGTTTATCCAATATCTATTTTAGTAGTTGCTTTTGTGATTACCACAGTCATAATGATTTTTGTAATCCCCGCATTCAAACAGCTTTTCTCAGGCTTTGGAGCAGATTTGCCAGCGCCCACATTATTTGTAATGGCTATCTCCGATTTTTTTGTATCCTATTGGTGGGCGATTTTTGGTAGTATTGGTGGTGGACTATGGTTTTTCTTTTACACATGGAAGCGCTCAGAAAA
>CAYXHH010000087.1:0-6907 GCA_964464725.1 uncultured Methylotenera sp.
TTCGCATTTCTTAACTTAGCCCACATATTTAACCGTAATTCAAACCCATCACATCTCTTACATCCCGCATCGTCTCACGTGCGAGTTTGCGTGCTTTTTCGCAACCTTCAGCGACGATATTTTTGACTAAGGTTGGGTCTTCGGCATATTGCGCGGCACGTTCTTGAATCGGTTTAAGTTCTTTTAACACCGCATCGATGACAGGTTGTTTGCACTCGATACAACCAATCGACGCGCCTTTACAGCCCACTTGTACCCAATCTTGAGTGGTCTGGTCAGAATACACTTCGTGCAATTGCCACACTGGGCATTTGGCTGGGTCACCCGGGTCGGTGCGGCGGATGCGCGCAGGGTCAGTTGGCATGGTTTTGATTTTTTTAGCCACGGTATCCACATCTTCACGCAGTGAAATGGTGTTGTTATAAGACTTCGACATTTTTTGGCCGTCTAGCCCCGTCATTTTGCTGGCAGGCATGAGTTTGTATTCTGGCTCAACCAAAATGATTTTGCCGCCGCCTTCTAAATAGCCCAGCAAACGCTCTTTATCGCCCAAACTTAAGTTTTGCGCTTCTTCTATCATGGCGCGTGCGCTTTCTAGCGCCTCTTCATCACCACTTTGTTGGTAGGCGTTACGCATTTCTTCATATACTGCCGCGCGTTTTGAACCTAGTTTTTTAATCGCCGCTTCGGCTTTTTCTTCAAAGCCAGGCTCTTTGCCATAAATGTGGTTAAAGCGGCGCGCGATTTCACGCGTAAATTCAATGTGCGGAATTTGATCTTCGCCCACCGGCACTTGCGTGGCTTTGTACATCAAAATATCGGCAGATTGCAAAAGCGGATAGCCCAAAAAGCCGTAAGTGGATAAATCTTTACTGGCGAGTTTTTCTTGTTGGTCTTTGTAAGTGGGCACGCGTTCTAACCAACTTAACGGGGTAATCATGCTTAAAAGTGTATGCAACTCTGCATGCTCTGGCACTTTAGATTGAATAAAAATGGTCGCGTTTGCAGGATCAACACCCGCAGCGAGCCAATCAATCACCATCTCCCACACAGACTCTTCGATAATCTCAGGCGTATCGTAATGAGTGGTGAGCGCATGCCAATCGGCCACAAAAAATAAGCATTCATGCTCGTGCTGAAGCTTAATCCAATTTTTTAATACGCCATTGTAGTGGCCCAAGTGCAAGTTGCCTGTGGGGCGCATGCCAGATAAAACGCGTTCTACCGCCATAATTTAACCTAAAAATAGACCTAAAAAATCAACTTAAAAATATCATCTAGAAAAAAACTTTTGCAATCGTTTGTAAGGTGAGTATTACAAACGGCCACATAATTTTATCAAGAATATGGGTGAATAGCAGGATAATTAAAATAATAAAGCCATAGCGTTCGATTTGCGCATATTTAATGGCTAAGTTATTCGGCAATAAGCTCACCGCAATGCGCCCACCATCAAGCGGTGGCAACGGAATTAAATTAAGCACCATCAAGACGGTATTGGTCAAAATACCTGCTGCGCCCATTAAAGCAAGCGGGAGTGCAAAGTTTTGCGGCGCAAGCACCGAAAACTTAATCACAAACGCCCACAAAAAAGCCATGACCAAATTAGCGCCAGGGCCCGCGGCGGCTACCCAAAGCATATCGCGCTTAGGGTGACGTAATTTCATAAAATTTACGGGCACTGGTTTTGCCCAACCAAAAAAAATCCCGCCAATAAGCATAGTGAGGCTTGGGATTAACACAGTGCCTATCGGGTCGATATGTCGAATTGGATTTAAGGAAATACGACCAAGCTGATGCGCTGTCATATCACCAAAATGCCGTGCAGCATAACCATGCGCTGCCTCATGCACGGTAATTGCAAATATCATCGGAATCGCCGAAACAGCGATTCTTTGTATGCCATTTAGCTCTGAAAGTGCGTTAAGTAGTCCAAAAAAATCCATCATATACCTTCTAAAAATTTACAACCCAAACGGAGCAATATCACCTTCACCTTGGCGAATCAACGCAGGCGTGCTTTCAGTTAAATCAATCACGGTGGTCAGCCCTGCATGGTGAATCGCTGAATCAATCACCAAATCCACCGCATGTTCCAACCTATCTCGAATCTCCCAAGGTTCATTAAGCGGTTCTTCAGTATCTGGCAATTGCAAAGTCATACTTAATATTGGCGCTGCAAGCTCATCTAACAACGCTTGTACCACCGCATGGTTTGGCACGCGGATGCCAACTGAGTTGCGTTTTGGGTGTTGCAAACGCCTTGGCACTTCGCGCGTCGCTTTCAGCACAAACGTGTATGCCCCTGGCGTATTCGCTTTTAATAATCGAAACTGGCTATTGCCCACTTGAGCGTAAGTTGCAAGATCGCTCAGGTTACGACAAACCAATGTAAAAAGATGACTATCATCTACCCCACGAATCTGACGAATCTTATCCTGTGCATCCTTAAAACCAATCATGCAACCTAGTGCATAACTAGAGTCGGTTGGATAGGCAATCACGCCACCTTCTCGCAAAATTTCTACCGCATGCTTAATCAGCCTGACTTGTGGATTTTCAGCATTGATAACAAAATACTGCGCCATTAGTGTTGTAAATTTGCGGCTTCAGGCCAGTCATCCCAAACCGGAACGCAACCCGCAGGCAAATCAGGCACGTAGCCCATCGGCATATAAGAGATTCCCTCGCCGTGATAATCAGAACCTAATGAGGATTTTAATCCGAAGCGATGCGCAATTTTTGCAAACTGCTGATATTGTGGCGGCGTATGGCTACCCGTCACCACTTCAATCGCCACGCCACCAAGTGTTTTGAATTGATGCATGAGTAATAGCATATTGATAGTGCCTAAATCATAACGGCCTGGGTGTGCTATGACTGGAATACCACCACTTTCTTTGATTAACTTTACCGCTTGCTCCAAGCTCATCCACTCATAATCTTTGTAGCCCGGCTTGCCTTTAACTAAGTATTTTTTAAAAACAGACTTATTATCTTTTGCATGGCCGTTTTCCACTAAAAAACGCGCAAAGTGTGTGCGCGTAATAATGCTATTACCTGCAAGCGCTTTAGCACCCTCGTAAGCACCATGGATTCCGACCCTTGTTAAATCTGCACTCATTTCGCGCGCCCGTGTATCGCGCCCTATTCGCACTGCCTCAAATGCAGATTTAAGCGCGGTGTTATTTGGGTCCACCTTTAACCCAACAATGTGTAAGGTGCGCTTTTTCCATGTGACCGAAATTTCCACGCCGTTCACAAATTGAATGCCGTGCTGATTAGCCGCTTCACGCGCCTCTGCCAGACCAGCCAAATCATCATGATCGGTTAGTGCCAACACTTTCACGCCTTGTTTGGCCGCGTATGCCACCAAATCTTTAGGCGATAACAGCCCGTCAGAAACTGTGGAGTGACAATGAAGATCAAATAATGCAGTCATACTTGGTACATCTCTTTAAAATAAGCTTTGCTTAAAAATTAAATTTAAAAGCAACTGATTAAACTACTTAACGTTAAAAATAATTAAAAATTGGTTTTACAAATCTATGCAAATCATAGCAAAATACAGCCTTTATCGATAGCGAAACCCCGCCAGCACGCATGAAATTTCTTTTTGACTTGATTCCAGCGATATTGTTTTTGGTGTTTTATTTGGCCTTTGATATTTACGCCGCCACCATTGCACTCATGGTATTTGTGACCTTGCAGGCCATTTGGGAGTTTTTTACCCATGGCAAAGTCAGCAATATGGTACTCATCACCTTTTTACTCGTCATTCCATTCGGCGCGATTACTCTATTTTTACATGATGAATTTTTCATCAAGATTAAATTTAGTATTTTTTATTGGGTGCTTGCGATTGCCTTGCTCGTTTCAAGCTATTTTTACAAAAAAAACTTAATTCAATTGATGATGCAAAAACAAATTGAGGCCAGCACCGATACTTGGCACAAAATTAACTTATATTGGGTTGGATTTTTTACGTTAGTTGGACTCGTTAACTTGTTTTTTATCTACAAACTGCCCAAATATTGGATTTATTTTAAATTCCCAGGTGTGCCGATTGTGATGCTGATATTTATGTTTGGCTTGTTTGGCTTTTATAGCAAACAAATTAAATTTATTGATCCTGAGTCAACAGACTCTAAAAACTAGAAATTAAACTTTATGCTATACGCCATCATTGCTGAAGATGCCCCTAATAGCCTTTCAAAGCGTTTGGAAGCAAGACCTAGCCATCTAGCAAGGCTCACCGTGCTACAAGAACAAGGTCGATTATTTTTGGCGGGACCATTTCCAGCTATTGACAGCATAGACCCTGGCCCTGCAGGTTTTAGTGGCAGCTTAATTGTGGCCGAGTTTAACGACCTTGCATCTGCACAAGCGTGGGCGAATGCAGATCCGTTTGTCAGTGCTGGGGTTTACCAAAACGTGATTGTGAAACCATTTCGCAAAACGCTACCCTAAATCTTAGTAAGTTTTATGACCCAAACTTTTCTAGCTAAATGCATTTAACAGAAATTATTCAGTCCCGACTCACATCGCTTAGTCCTATCGAGTTAGAGATTCAAGATGACAGTGCCCTACATGCTGGGCACAAAGGCAACAATGGTGGCGGACATTTCACCGTAAAAATAGTAAGCTCGCATTTTTCTCAAAAATCGCAGATAATGCGACATCGTTTAGTTTATCAATTATTAAATGACTTAATTCCACAACAAATTCATGCTATAAGCATACTTGCAATTTCTCCTGACGACCCCATATAAACTAAAACTAAAATAAATTCATTTATAACCTTAAGGATTTCTTATGAAAATCAACCAAATTCTCCTTACACTATTAGCATTTTCAGCATTCACACTTGCACATGCAGCAGAGCCTGCAGCAACAGTGAATGGCAAACCGATTAAACAATCTTGGGTAGACTTCATCATGAAAGATGCGCAAGCACGCGGCCAAAAAGGCGATGGTTTAAAAAATGCAGTGATTAACGAGCTAGTAGGTTCTGAATTGGCTTATCAAGAAGCGGTTAAACAAGGGATTGATAAAAATCCTGATGTTGCAATTGCGACTGAAATTGGTCAACGCAAATTAGTAGTGAATGCATTTTTAGCAGATTTTATGAAGAAAAACCCTGTGACAGATGCTGACACCAAAGCCGCATATGAAGAATACAAAAAAGAGCTGGGCGAAAAAGAATATAGTGCGCGTCATATTTTGGTAAAAACAGAAGCTGAAGCGAAAGACATCACCGCACAAATCAAAAAAGGTGGGGATTTTGCTAAGATTGCTAAAGAAAAGTCACTTGACCCAGGCTCAAAAGAAAAAGGCGGTGATTTAGGGTGGTTCTCCCCAGCTGGCATGGTAAAACCTTTTAGTGATGCAGTTACCAGCTTGAAGAAAGGCGACCTCACCGCTGAGCCTGTTCAAACCCAATTCGGTTGGCATGTGATCAAATTAGTTGATACGCGCGCGACACAAGTACCAAGCTATGATAAAGTGAAAAGCGGCTTAGAGCGCACTTTGCAACAACGTAAACTAGAAAAAATGATGCTCGGTTTAAAAGAAAAAGCTAAGATTGAAGTGCCAGGCGTTACCGATAAGAAATAAGTCTTGAGTTTTTTAGAATAACTAACATAGCTTCCACAACAAAGCCTGCATTAGCAGGCTTTGCTTATTAATAAACAAAGCTTCACACAGCACTAAATCTTAACCTCATTGAATCAATTCATTCAACTGTGTTAACTTTTTAGCCATACTATACGTTAAACTTACTTTATCAAATTCGAAATCATTATTTCAAAATGTATACTTGTTTAATAGGCGGGGGTGGCTTTATCGGCAGCTATTTAGTTGATGAACTCATCAATAGCGGTCGTGAGGTGTTGGTGCTTGGGCGAAAAACACAACCCACACAATTCATCCACCCAAAAGCAAAATATGCCCAATGCGATTTTGGATGCCAAGAACTTCTCGCCCACCATATTCATCGAGCTGAGGAAATAGTACACTTAGCACACACTACTGTTCCTAAAACCAGCTTTTCTGACCCTCTTTTTGATTTGCAGTCTAACTTACCAGTTAATATTGGTCTCATTCAAGAGGCACTAAAACTTAAACATTTAAAAACCTTACTATTTGTATCTTCTGGTGGCACAGTGTATGGTCCAAAATACAGCATGCCAATTAGTGAAGATGAACTGAGTACACCCATTTCTCCGTATGGTATTAGCAAACAAACAATTGAGCGATATTTGTTAATGTATCACCATGTAAGTGACCTACCGACTGTGATTGTGAGACCAGCAAACGCTTATGGAAAGGGTCAAAAACCTTTTACTGGTCAAGGATTTATTTCTACTGCAATGGGTTCTGCTATTGAAGGCATCCCGGTTACTTTATATGGTCAAAATGGCACAATCAGAGATTATGTACATGTAAAAGATATCGCCAGAGGTATTTTAGCTGCATTAACACATGGGGAAAAAGGGCAAAAGTATAATATTGGCACTAGCCTAGGCCGGAATAACCGAGAAGTTTTAAATCAAATTCAAAAGCTTGCTTATAAAGATGGGATTAACATTAAAGTAAATATTGAGCCTACAAGAAAGTATGACGTTGATGCTAATGTACTCAGCTATAGTAAATTAAAAACTTGTTCTGGTTGGGAGCCAAAAGTTGTCTTTGAAGAAGCAATCGATGAAATGTGGCAACATCTAAAAAATACAATTTAATTTTAACTTCATCACTTAAACCTTATCTTAAGTTTATTAAAACCTTAATCTTGCTTTCTGATAAAATAGCAATTTGAATTTTAATTAAAAATCAATTGCGATACATGTCAAATAGCACCCACTTTCTAAGCTTGCGCGGAAGCTCCGCTTTATCAAAGTTTCGTCTC
>CAYXHH010000088.1:0-6718 GCA_964464725.1 uncultured Methylotenera sp.
TCAAGCAAAATAATTCTACAACTTGAAGACTGCCCTTTAATGGCAGAAAGAAAGCAATTTAGGGGCTTTTTATTAAGAATAGAGGTCTAAAACTAAAAAATCATCAATTGATGGATTTAAGTAATGATTTAGATACCGCAAAATAAGCAGATATCAAACCAATGCATATTGATACTAAACATAATACAGTGGCGCCTGTAAAATCAGGTAAGCCGATAGAGAAGTCGGTTTGATATTCGCGCACTAGCTCAATAAGTGACTGATTAAAAGAAGAAACTGCTAAATAAGTAATCATCAATGCAAATAAACCACCTATTAATCCATATAGCGCACCTAGGTATAAAAACGGCCTACGAATAAAACTCTTAGTAGCACCGATGAGTTGACTGACTTCAATTTCTGCCTGCTGAGTCAAAATTTGCATGCGTATGGTGTTACCTATCACCGCGATAAGGGCAAAACCTAATAGGCAACCAATCGTCACCATGGCTTTTTGCCCAATTAGTAACAGATAATTAAGTCGTTTAATCCATGCGCCATCCACAACCACCTCCTCAATTCCCGATAGTTGGCTGAGCTCACTCTTCAAGGTTTCGATTGAAGCGCTATCCAGGTTTTTAGGCTCAATAAAAAATGCATCTGGCAATGGGTTGCTCTCGAGCGAACTCACTACATTACTATTTTGCGTTGCTACCTGCAGTTGTGAAAGCGCATCTTCTTTTGAAACAAACTTAACTGATTTGATGGCTGAATTTTTTTCTAGCGCGCTTTTAATACTGGCAATAGATTCAGGGCTTTGTTCAGCCGCAAGAAATACGCTGATTTGCGAGCCACTTTTCACATTGTTCGCCAATCCATTTAAGCTCTTTAAGACTGTGTACATAATGCTAGGTAAGGCAAGTGTCACGCCGATAGCAAGACAGATTAGCAAGGTATTGAGCAGGTTCGCTTTGAAGCGGCGCAACACCAATTTAAACGCAAGTGCGTGTTGGGTTAGCCAAGATTTCATAGATTGGCTCCATGATTAGCAAGTCTACCTTGGTTTAAATGCAATATTTTGCTGTTTAATGGATCATTCTGACTTTTACCAAGCGCGTCATGCGTCGCAATAATCACCGTCACCCCCACTTGTTGGAAGGCATTAAACAACTGCAAAATATCTGCAGCGTACACGCTATCTAAGTTGCCAGTGGGTTCATCAGCAATCAAGATAGAAGGCCTAGACACCACAGCGCGTGCAATTGCTAGGCGCTGCTGCTCGCCGCCAGAAAGTGTAATCGGCATGGCTTTTTCTTTATCAAGCAAACCAACTTTATCTAGAGCAGCACGAATGCGTTTTGCTGCATCGTGGCCTGTAATGCCGTTAATGGATAAAGGCAGTGCAACATTGTGAAAACAGTTTCTATCATATAAAAGTTTGTGATCTTGAAACACTAAACCAAACTTTCTACGCACAAATGGCAGAGTGCCAGATTTAAGTTTACTGACATTTTGGTTGTTGATCAGTACAGTCCCTGTGGTTGGGCGTTCGATAGCCGCCATCAGCTTTAGTAAAGTGCTTTTGCCTGCACCAGAGTGTCCAGTCACATACACCAACTCGCCCTGATTAATGGTAAAGCTCACGTTGGTTAGTGCTTCGTGGCTACCAGGGTAACGTTTGGTGACTTGATCAAAAGTAATCATTTATTAGATTATAGCGCTAAATTAATCATCAAATAATGCGTCCACAAACTCTGTCGCATTAAAAGGGCGTAAATCATCAATCGCTTCACCAATCCCAATATAACGAATCGGAATAGGGCGCGCTTCTGCAATCGCCGCAATCACGCCACCTTTGGCGGTACCATCTAATTTACTTAACACTAAACCCGTCACGCCTAGTGCATCGTCAAAGGCTTTGACTTGGCTCACCGCATTTTGGCCAGTGTTTGCATCGATGACCAACAGAATTTCATGTGGTGCATTTGGTAACGCTTTACCAATGACACGTTGCACTTTTTTGATTTCATCCATTAAGTGCATTTGCGTAGGCAGGCGGCCTGCGGTGTCGGCAATCACAATATCAATTTTTTTAGAAATGGCGGAATTAACCGCATCAAAAATCACGGCGGCGGGGTCGCCGCCTTCCGATGCAATCACATGCACATTGTTGCGCTCTCCCCAAACCTGCAATTGCTCGCGCGCGGCAGCTCTAAAGGTGTCGCCAGCCGCAATTAATACGCTATTGCCTTGCGATTGAAACAACTTGGCAAGTTTGCCGATGGTGGTTGTTTTGCCAGCACCATTAACACCAGCGAGCATAATCACAAAGGGCGCATGCTGATTGGTTTGTAGCGGAATTTCTAGCGGTGTTAGCGTGCTTAATAATTCGGCTTTTAATGCAGCTTTTAGCGCTGTGGTATCTTCTAAATTTTCGCGTTTAACACGTTTTTTTAAGTTGTCTAATAATTGTTGTGTGGCAGAAACGCCAATGTCAGAGGTAATTAAAATCGTTTCAAGTTCTTCATAGGTTTCGGCATCGATTTTTCCGCCACCAAATAAGCTATTGAGTTGTGCGCCTAACTGGTTACGTGTTTTTGCCAGTCCCTTTTTTAATCGTTCGGTAAAACTGAGTTTATCTGAAACTTCTACAGGTGCTGAACTTGCCGACGATGCTTTTTCAACTGTGGCAGGATCAGCATTTGGAATGGCAACTTCTTCAGACTTTTTCTTAAAAATATTAAACATAGTGACTTCAAAATGACTATTTAATGTTATTTTAGTCGTAAACTAGCATGCATGCCATCAAGAATAAGAGATGAACTAAACAAATATGTCTTATGTCCTAAATTAGCACTTGATATTTGCATATCAACTTACATATTTTAATGTTTCTCGGTTTTAATATTTCTAGAAAGTATTTTCGTGTTGAATAAAAAAATTAAATTTGCTTTATTGTTATTGAGTGTGTTTCCCACCATTGTGTTTGCAGAAATTCAAGAGTTTAGGCTCAATAACGGACTTAAATTGATTGTACAAGAAGATCATCGCTCACCAGTTGTGGTGTCGCAAGTATGGTATCGCGCGGGCGCTTTAGATGAAGTTAACGGCAAAACAGGCGTTGCGCACGTGCTTGAGCACATGATGTTTAAAGGTACAAAAAGATATAAACCTGGGCAGTTTTCACGCATGATTGCTGCTGCAGGCGGTAAAGAAAATGCCTTTACTGGACAAGATTTTACCTGCTATTTTCAACAGCTCGAAAAATCTAAACTACCACTATCATTTAAGCTAGAAGCGGATCGTATGGCTAACCTTCAAATTACTGATGATGAGTTTGCTAAAGAAATTAAAGTGGTGATGGAAGAACGACGCTGGCGCACTGAAGATAAGCCGCAATCTAAAGTGAATGAGCAATTTCAAGCAATTGCGTTTAGAGCGCATCCTTATGCAAGACCAGTGGTGGGGCATATGAATGACCTTGAAAATATGACCGCAGCAGATGCACGAGAGTGGTACAAAAATTGGTATACGCCTAATAATGCTATCGTTGTGGTGGTAGGCGACGTCAAAGCGTCTGAGGTTTTAAAACTGGCGAAACAATATTTTGGCCCAATCAAACCAAGAGCATTACCCGTGCGCAAACCACAAGTTGAACCAGCACAAATTGGTGAACGCCGCGCAGTCGTGAAAGCGCCTGGTAAATTGCCTTATTTGGCGATGGGCTATCATGTGCCAACTTTACCAAATAAGCCATCCGAAACACCTGATTGGGAACCATATGCATTAGAAGTGCTAGCAGGGGTGTTAAGCGGCAATGACTCTGCACGTTTGAATCAAAAACTTGTGCGTGAGACTTCATTAGCCGTAGAAGTAGGTGCGGGGTATGACACGACTTCACGCGGTCAGCAATCTTTATTTGAGCTGGTAGGCACACCAGCAGAGGGTAAATCAGTAGCAGAGTTAGAGGCCGCTTTATTAGCGCAAATAGAGTTAATTAAAACGGGCGGCGTAACACAGCAAGAGTTAAATCGTGTGAAAGCCTCGGTGATTGCGGCTGATGTGTATCAACGTGACTCAATGTTCTACCAAGCCATGCAAATTGGACAGCTTGAAACCATGGGCTATAGCTGGCGCTTGCTAAAAGAGTATCCTGAGAAACTGAAAACAGTCACGTCTGAACAAATTCAGGCAGTTGCGAAAAAATATTTGGTCAAGGATAACTTGACTGTTGCAACTTTAGATCCGCAACCGATAGACCCAAATGCGAAGCCTGTTGGCAAACCACATATCCATTGAACAAGAACTTAAACCGCTTTGCGATCCCTTAAAGTTTTAAAATAATTAGAGATATATCACATGTTAAGAATATTTATTTTCCTTATTTTTTTTGGTTTTTTTGCTACTTCACATGCGGCCGTAAAAATTCAGCATTGGCAAACGAGTAGTGGTTCAGAAGTCTATTTTGTCGAGAATCATGATTTGCCAATTATCGACATGGCCGTAAATTTTCCTGCAGGTAGTGCGCGAGACACTAAACAAACATCTGGTACAGCAGGCGTCACGCGTTACCTGATGACCTTAGGTGCAGATGGCATGGACGAGGAAAAAATTACCAATGCATTTGCTGATATTGGTGCTGTATTAGGAGGGGATTTAGACAACGACAGAGCGGTATTTAAACTGCGCACACTGACGAGTGAGCAAGCGATTGCCTTAGAAACTTTTAATAAAATTTTACATAAACCAGATTTTCCGCAAGCGATTTTAGAGCGAGAAAAAATAAGGATTATTGCTGGGATTAATGAATCTGCAACCCAACCAGAAAGTATTTCTGACAAAGCTTTTAAACAGGCATTATATCCAAATCACCCTTATGGATTGGATGATAATGGCGAGATTGAAACGATAACCGCAATCAAACGCGATGATTTAATTAAGTTTTATCAAACTTATTATTCTGCTAAAAGTGCGGTGATAGCGTTAATTGGTGACATGACAGAAACTCAAGCACGCAGTATTGCAGAAGCGGTCTCTAGCGGTTTACCGCAAACACCTGCTGTTGCAAAAATTGCAGAAGTGACATTGCCACAATCATCAAGTCTACAAAATATCAAACACCCTGCATCGCAGGCGCATATTTTAATGGGCGCACCTGGCATCAAGCGTGGTGATCCAGATTACTTCCCTTTATATGTGGGCAATTATATTTTAGGTGGTGGCGGTTTTGTGTCTCGCTTAACCGAAGAAGTGCGTGAAAAGCGTGGTCTCGTGTATAGCGTATATAGCTACTTTATGCCTATGGCGGAACTTGGCCCATTTCAAATTGGTTTGCAAACCAAGAAAGAGCAAGCCAATGAGGCGATGAAAGTGGTGAATGACACTTTGGTAAAGTTTGTACAAAAAGGTCCAACAGATAAAGAGCTTAAAGCGGCTAAAGATAACTTAATCGGTGGCTTTCCGATGCGTATTGATAGCAATGGAAAAATTTTAGATTATTTAAATGTGATTGGTTTTTACAAGCTGCCAATGAGCTATCTGGATGATTTTAATAAAGAAATTGCTAAAGTAAGCACAAAGCAAATTGCCGATGCGTTTAAACGTCGTGTGAAACCAGAAACATTTGCAACTGTCATCGTTGGTGCGGAATAGCATTCACTTTTTTGCTGTTTAAAAGGTTAAAATGTGGTTTTAGACCACATACTTAACACATGAAACAGGCCAAAAAATTGGCAAGCAAGCCCGTAGTCAAATCTAACAACGCTCACAATACCGTGCGCATTAATGCGGGGACATGGCGTAGTCGGCTACTTAAATTTCCTGATGTAGATGGTTTGCGCCCAACGCCCGAACGCGTGAGACAAACGGTGTTCAACTGGTTAGGCCAAGACTTAACAGGCAAAACTTGCTTAGATTTATTTGCTGGCACAGGAGCGTTTGGTTTTGAGGCGCTATCTCGTAATGCGAAGCAGGTGACTATGGTAGAGTTATCTCGACCAGCATTTCAATCACTGGTGCAAAATCAAACCTTATTACAAGCATCACATGCGCAATTATTGCATTTAGATGCATTGCAATTTTTAAACAACAATCAACAAAGATTTGATGTGATATTTTGTGACCCACCATTTCACCATGAATGGCTTAATCGATTGTTACCTCTTCTAAAACCGCATCTTTCGGATGAAGGTTTAGTGTATGTTGAAGCTGAATATGAGATAAAACCAGATAAAATCTGGCAGGTAATTAAACAAAATAAAGCAGGAAATGTGTATTATCATCTGTTAAAACCAGTGGAATGAATTGGATAGAAGATGAGTAAAACTAGAATAGCCGTTTATCCAGGTACTTTTGACCCGATTACCTTAGGCCATGAGGATATTGTGCATCGTGCCGCGAATTTGTTCGATGAAGTCATCGTGGCCGTTGCAGGTAGCACCAACAAGCGCACTTTGTTTAGTTTAGAAGAGCGAGTTTCGTTGGCGCAAAGCGTTTTTAAAAAAGCAGATAATGTCAAAGTGGTTGGTTTTAGCGGTTTGTTGATGAAGTTCGTGAGTGAACAAGGCGCGCAAATGGTCATACGCGGTCTACGCGCGGCTAGCGATTTTGAATATGAATTTCAATTAGCAGGCATGAACCGCAAGCTTTACCCTAAGTTAGAAACCTTGTTTTTAACGCCTGCAGAGCAGTATATGTTTGTATCTTCTACCTTGGTTCGCGAAGTCGCCATGCTTGATGG
>CAYXHH010000089.1:0-1785 GCA_964464725.1 uncultured Methylotenera sp.
GCCAAATCCCAACGCGGACGTACACTAAACGCATAATCTTGTTGTTGAGTTTTTTGCATCGCTTCTAATCTCATCGCCCCTGCAAAGGCAATCATCGCGCCGTTATCGGTGCAAAATTCTAAGCGCGGATAACTTACCTTGCATAATTTTCGCTTAGTGGCGGCGTTAAGTTTTTCGCGTAAGCGCGTATTTGCGCCCACGCCGCCAGAAACCACCAAGTTATCCAAACCTGTTTCGCGTAATGCCGCCATGCATTTGGCGGTGAGGATTTCTGTAACAGATTCTTGAAACTCATAGGCTATATCGGCTTGCGTTTGCGTGTCTATTGTCTCACCCAATGGTTGGTTGTTATTCACTAAGGTAAGCACTGCAGTTTTTAAACCACTAAAGCTAAAATCTAAATCTTTGCTATTCAACATGGGTCTAGGCAGCGTAAAGCGTGGTTTACCTTGTGTGGCAAGCTTGGCTAATGCAGGCCCACCGGGATAGCCCAAGCCCAGCAATTTGGCGGTTTTATCAAAAGCTTCACCTGCTGCGTCATCTAAGGTGTCACCTAGTAATTCATACTCGCCAATGCCATCTACACGCATGAGCTGCGAATGTCCGCCAGACACTAACAATGCTACAAACGGGAATTGCGGAGGATTGTCTTCTAACAATGGCGCAAGCAAATGACCTTCAAGGTGGTGCACACCAACACTCGGTACATTAAGCGCAAATGCTAATGATTGCGCAATGCTGGTGCCCACTAACAACGCGCCTGCTAAGCCTGGGCCTTGAGTATAGGCAATGCCTTCTATATCTTTTAGCGATCTATTGGCATTTTTTAAAACCAACTCGGTCAAAGGCAAGGCGCGTCGAATATGGTCTCTAGAGGCGAGCTCAGGCACCACGCCACCAAATTCCGCATGCATGTCTACTTGTGAATGCAGCGCATGCGCAAGCAAGCCTTGCTTGGTGTCATAAAGCGCAACGCCTGTTTCGTCGCAAGAGGACTCAATACCCAAAACCAACATTGTTTGTTACCCTAAGACGCTTTTATGCAAAAAGACATAAAAGTGATTGAAAAAAAAGGATTATACGATTAAAATGGCGGACTTTTCTCAGGTTCATAGAATCTGAGCATCATTTTTTTGATAAGAGAGAACGAATGTCTACAGTACGTGTAAAAGAAAATGAGCCGTTTGACGTTGCGCTACGCCGTTTTAAACGCCTAATTGAAAAAACAGGTTTGTTAAACGACTTGCGCGCACGCGAGTTCTACGAAAAACCAACTTGGGAACGTAAACGCAAAGCGGCAGCTGCGGTTAAACGTCAATATCGTCGTTTACGCAATCAAACACTTCCAGCTAAATTATACTAATTCATGTCTTTAAAAGCTCAGATTTCTGAGGACATGAAAAATGCCATGCGCGCGAAAGATAGCGCGCGCTTAGGCACGATACGTTTGTTGCTTTCAGCCATGAAACAGCGCGAAGTAGATGAACGTATTGAACTCACTGACGCAGATGTGATTGCGGTCATTGAAAAAATGCTTAAACAACGTCGCGATTCTATCGCTGCGTATGAATCTGCAAATCGGGCTGATTTGGCTGATGTAGAAAAAGCGGAAGTCGCTGTGCTACAAACCTATATGCCAGCACAATTATCAGACGAAGCCATTAATCAAATTATCAATCAAGTCATTGCCGATACTGGCGCACAAGGCGCGAAAGACATGGGTAAAGTGGTTGGCTTGGTTAAACCGCTCGTGGCAGGTGTGGCGGATATGGGCAAAGTGTCTGG
>CAYXHH010000089.1:1885-6707 GCA_964464725.1 uncultured Methylotenera sp.
TACTGAACCGCGTTGATATCGTCGATGTCGTGGATAAATCTGTGCCGCTCAAAAAGGCAGGGGCTAATTATTCTGCATGTTGCCCTTTTCATAACGAAAAATCTCCCAGTTTTACCGTCAGTCCCACCAAGCAGTTTTACCATTGTTTTGGCTGCGGGGCTCACGGTACAGCGATTGGTTTTTTAATGGAGTATGCGGGCTTAAGTTTTGTAGAAGCGATACATGAGCTTGCAAAAAATGTGGGTATGATAGTCCCTCAAGAGCAATCTACACCAGAATCAAGAGAAAAAGACGCGCAAACCAAAACCATTAAACTCGGTTTGCAAGAAACCTTGCAACAAGCCGCTAATTACTACAAATCAGAGCTTAAAAAATCTGAGCGCGCGATTGAATACTTAAAAGGCCGCGGTTTAAGTGGCGTAATTGCGGCGAAGTTTCAAATTGGCTATGCGCCTGCAGGCTGGCAAAATTTACAAAGTGTTTTTCCACAATACGAGAGCGAAGCCTTACAAACGGCGGGTTTGGTCGTCGAGAACGAACAAGGTAAGCGTTACGACCGTTTTCGTGACCGAATTATGTTCCCAATTCATGACCAAAAAGGCCAAGTGATTGGTTTTGGTGGGCGGGTAATTAACCCAGAAGATACGCCAAAATATTACAACTCGCCTGAAACGCCGTTGTTTCAAAAAGGTCATGAGTTATATGGTTTGTTTGTGGCGCGCCGCGCCATTCGCGATGCTGGTCGCGTGCTGGTGGTGGAAGGCTATATGGATGTGGTCGCGCTGGCACAATATGGCATAGAGTACGCTGTGGCGGCGCTAGGCACGGCAACCACACCTTTTCACATTACAAAATTAATGCGCCAAACTGATGAAATTGTGTTTAGTTTTGATGGCGACAATGCAGGCCGCACCGCCGCTTGGCGTGCTGCTATGAATGCCTTGCCTGCTTTGACAGATGGATTAAAACTACGATTCTTGTTTCTACCTAAAGAGCATGACCCAGATAGTTATGTACGTGAATTTGGTAAAGATAAATTTGAGTTAGAAATCAAGCAAGCGATGCCGCTCTCACAATATATTATCGAGCACTTAACCGAATCTAACCCTTTAAATTCGCAAGAAGATCGGGTTAAATTTTTAAATGATGCAGAGCCAATATTAAGGCAGATAGTTGCGCCGCGCAGTGCGCTTTTCATGCGTAAAAAAATTGCTGAGCTTGCGGAAGTGAGTGAGGCAGAAATGCAAAATTTATTAAAATTGCCTGCACCAAATAAGCCACCAGCTCAGTCCACGCAGCGTCAATCACGCGCGCCGCTTTCGATTAAGAAAAGGTTTGTATTGATGTTGCTCATGCAGCCCAGCTTGGCCAAGCCAGAACATTTGGCGTTTGCGCAAGGCTTCGGAGAGGAAAATATGCTTCTGCAAGCCAGCATTCAAGCGGCTCTCGAGCAACCTCAATCGAAGCCAGCCACTTTATTGCATACGATTGAGGCACAAGTGGAGCCAAGATTGTTGCATGAAATTCAGCGCGAATTGCAATTATTAGATGATAGTTTAGATTTTGCGCTTGAATTTGAGGGTGCGCGCACCCAACTTGAAGAAATGGCGCAACAAAAACAAGATATTGGTATTTTGGAATCGCTGAAAGAAAAGCCATTTAGTCACTTAACGGCTGAAGAGCGCGAATTACTTGCGGGTATCACCGCTAGAAAAAAATAGATAAATCATTTTTTGGCTGCTTTGTTGGTGAAGTTTTAAGCAAAATTGACCAAAAAATCAAGTTTTTGCAGTATAATTAAGGGTTTCGCGTAATCGCAACGCGCACCAGACAGACTTAACGAATAGGGACGGGCATGGCCAGACCAAAATCAGATAAAACCTTAGAAAAAGAACGCTTAAAAGAAGCGACAGAAGCAGCTAAAGATCCTGCGGCAATGGCAGTAGATGCCGAAGCTCGTCGCTCGCGCTTAATTAACCTTATTGTACTGGGTAAAGAGCGTGGTTACTTAACCTATGGCGAAATTAATGACCATTTGCCAGATGATGTGCAGAACTCTGAGCAAATCGACGGCATTATCGGCATGATTAATGACATGGGTATTCAGGTGTATGAAGAGGCGCCTGATGCGGAAGTGTTGTTAATGTCTGATGCTACACCGACAGTAGCGGATGAGGATGCGGTTGAAGAGGCTGAGCAGGCACTAGCCACTGTGGATTCTGACTTTGGTCGTACGACAGACCCAGTACGTATGTATATGCGTGAAATGGGTACAGTAGATTTGCTAACCCGCGAGAGCGAGATTGAAATTGCACGCCGTATCGAAGATGGCCTAAAACATATGGTACAGGCAATTGCCGCTTGCCCAACGACTATCGCAGACTTATTAGCAATTGTGGATAAAGTGGAAAGCGATGAAATCAGCGTTGATGATTTGGTCGATGGCTTAATTGACAGCGATATTGGGTTGGAAGATACGCTGGTGGCTGAAACCGTAGATGAGGAAGATATCGACGCGGATGAAGATGAAGATGGTGATGAAGATGGTGCTAAAGCAGCCGCTATTTCTGCTGAGGCCTTAGCAAAACTTAAAGAAGAAGTATTAAAGCGTTTTGCGGTGATTCGCAAAGCCAACGCTGAAATGAATGAGATTCGAGAAAAATCAGGCTCACAAGATGCGAAGTATAAAAAATTGCATGAGACAGTATTAGAAGAACTCACCGCGTTCAGGTTCTCTGCAAAACAAGTTGAAGCTTTGTGTGAGCAAGTGCGTATTTTGGTAGAAGAAGTACGCGGACATGAGCGTAAAGTACTTGATTTCTGTGTGGATAAATCAGGTATGCCACGCGCACACTTTATTAAAAGCTTCCCTGGTAATGAGATTAATCTAGCTTGGCTAGATAATGAGCTTAGTCAAGATAAACCTTACAACGAAAGATTGTTGCGTTACAGACACTCCATCATTGATCAGCAGGATAGGTTGATTGCAATTGAGAAAAAAGTGGGTATCCCAATTAAAGAGCTCAAAGAAATCAACAAGCAGATGACCACAGGTGAGGCGCGTGCCCGCCGTGCAAAACGTGAAATGATTGAGGCTAACTTACGTTTGGTAATCTCGATTGCTAAGAAATATACCAACCGTGGTTTGCAATTCTTGGATTTAATTCAAGAAGGTAATATCGGTTTGATGAAGGCGGTAGATAAATTTGAATATCGCCGCGGCTTTAAGTTTTCAACTTATGCTACTTGGTGGATTCGCCAAGCGATTACGCGTTCGATTGCTGACCAAGCACGCACGATTCGTATTCCTGTGCATATGATTGAAACGATTAACAAAATGAATCGTATTTCGCGTCAAATTTTGCAAGAAACTGGTGTAGAGCCTGATCCTGCAACTTTGGCAGAAAAAATGGAAATGCCAGAAGATAAGATTCGTAAAATCTTAAAAATTAGTAAAGAGCCTATTTCAATGGAAACCCCAATTGGGGATGATGAAGACAGTCATTTGGGCGATTTTATTGAAGATAATACGACCTTGGCGCCAATGGAAGCAGCGGTATATGCAAGTTTGCGTGATGCAACGAGTGAGGTGCTAGAGTCGCTGACACCACGTGAAGCAAAAGTATTACGTATGCGCTTTGGTATTGAAATGAACACTGACCATACTTTAGAAGAAGTGGGTAAACAGTTTGATGTGACCCGTGAACGTATTCGTCAAATTGAGGCAAAAGCATTGCGTAAGTTACGTCACCCAACACGCTCAGAGCGGCTACGTAGCTTCTTGGAGACTGGGCAGGATTAAAAAAGTTTTCGGCCCCTTAGCTCATGCTTGGTTAGAGCAGCGGACTCATAATCCGTTGGTGCTGTGTTCGACTCACAGAGGGGCCACCAATTTAGCCTAAGGTTTTGTTTTTTTAGACCTTAGTCATTGAAATTTAGATAAAATTATTCTAGATTAGCATTTGATGTACTATTACCGACAGCACTAGTTTTAATTAAGCTGTTCTGTTTGAATGATGTAGCTACCCAAGATAGGGGGAATTGCGAATATTATGAATGACAACATGAGTAAAGCATCCGTTTGCAGTATTGTTTCGTTAGACATCATCGATTATTCAGTTAAGTCTGAGCCAGAAAAGTTAGCGCTCAAAACCTATTTCAATAGTATTATCAACCAAGCTGTCGCTGATATTCCATCGCAAGACCGTATCATTGTTGAAGCCGTGAACGGCGTAGCTATTGCGTGCAATGGCCCACTTGAAGATGCCATGGAAGATGCGTTGTTTATATCACTCACAGCCCGTGATGAAATCTTAAAGCATAACGAACAAGCACCAACACCATTGTATGTTCAAATCGGTATTAATCATGGTGCTGTGTTATTGGTCTATGATGCAGATGGTAACCCTAGCTTAGCTGGTGATGGCCTAGAAGATGCGCAACGCGTGATGTGTTTTGCGAACCCAAATCAAATCTTGGTGACCCGCGCTTATTACGAGAAGGCGTCTCAATTAACGCGTGAAATTTCACAAATGTTTGATAAATATGACATGCATACACTTGAGCATGATGTTTATGCTGTGCGTTTGTTGAAGGAGGGGGTTGTTGAAGATGCGCCTTCAATCCCTGCCGATATTTCGGATTTAAAACCATCTGTAGTGAGCAGAATTAACTGGCAGTATGTGGGCTCTGTGATGTTTGGTTTACTGGTTTTCTATGTGATTACTAAGGTTGGTTTAGAGCCAACTGAGCCTACCATTACGCTTGATGAGCCGCTTGTTGCAGAATCCCCTAATTTGCCTAAGAGCGAGCTCGCTTTAGA
>CAYXHH010000090.1:0-2951 GCA_964464725.1 uncultured Methylotenera sp.
CATGGCTATTTGTGTGACTATGTGCATGGCTGTCGGGGTGCTCTGAAGCCGCCAATCCGCGTTTAGAAAGCCCCTTTTCAGTACTGCTTGCTACAGGTCTTGCAACGGTCAAATTTTTAGCAAAATTGTCACGATGTTTATAAACAACATAAGTGCCGCTGCCTGTTTTGGCCGCGACATAGCCTTCGTCGAGTAACTGATCAAATGCCGCAAGTATCGTGTTGCGCGAAACGTTTAAATCGGTGGCTAAATCACGTGAGGAAGGCAACCTACTACCAGAGGCTAACACGTGGTCGGTAATGGCGCGGCGAATGGCTTCATAGACTTTTCTATGATTAGGCATGCGCGCTGGAAATGCATGCTGTGCAAGATATCTTAGCAACCATTCTGAGAGGATAAGCTGTTTCATTGATTTGCGTTTTAATGTAAAGTGGTTCTATTGACTTAACTTAAATGGCTCTTGTAGCATTACCAATTATAGAGATAATATACACCTACTTAACACCTTGCAAGCCTTAAAAATACCTTTATAAAGCTATTTTTAACTTAACTTATAGTGATGGTAAGTGTTGGTTATCAGTCAAGTTAATCTCAAAAACATGAGATGAAACTAGTAATACAACACTAAGAATACAACACGAAGTAAGTATTGAAAAAATGAATACACATCAAGCATTAAGTATGCAAAAGAAGCCAATTGTGTTGATTCCTGCGGACGTCAAACAGATTGGTGAGCATCCTTTTCATGCGGTTGGCCAGAAATACTTGATGGCGGTGGCAGAGGCGGCTGGCGCATTGCCATTGTTGGTGCCAGCAATCAGTGACTACATTAACTTAGATGAATTATTGGCGATAGCAGATGGTGTGCTGTTGACAGGTTCGCCCTCCAATGTGCACCCATCGCATTTTGGGCAAGAAGTACATAACCCTGCTTTGCCTTTAGACCAAGCACGAGACGCGCTAACACTTAAATTAATTAAAGCAACCATTCAAGCTGGCAAGCCTTTATTGGCGATTTGTCGTGGGTTTCAAGAGTTAAATGTCGCGCTCGGTGGTAGCTTGCATCAGGCGGTGCAGGAGGTTGCTGGCAAGCAAGACCATCGTGAGGATAAACATTTAAGCTTAGATGAACAATATGCGGTATCGCACTTAGTGAAGCTTAAACCAGATGGCAAATTGGCGGGCATCTTAGGCGTTAGCGAACTGATGGTGAATTCATTGCATGGGCAAGGAGTTAACCGATTGGCAGATGGGCTCGAAGCAGAAGCTTATGCAGAAGATGGTCTAATAGAAGCAGTGACTGTTAAAGATGCGAAAGCCTTTGCATTGGGTGTGCAATGGCATCCTGAGTGGAAGGTGATGAATAACCCGCATTATTTAGCAATTTTTAAGGCCTTTGGTGCGGCGTGTAAAGCTTTGTGATAAAGAAATCAAATGAAAAACTAAAACAGAGAAAATTAGGGAATAACGATGATAGAACGTAAAGACTTTGACCTTGCTGCAATGGACCGTTGGTTAACAGATAACAACGTCACAGAAATTGAATGTTTAGTGCCAGACTTAACGGGTGTTGCACGTGGAAAAATTTTACCGCGAGAAAAGTTTTCAACAGAGCGCGCAATGCGTTTACCAGAAGCTGTTCTAGGCGTCACTGTGACGGGTGAATCACCAGAAGGCCACGAAGGCTATGACAGGGTGATGGGCTATACCGATAAAGACATGGTCTTGTTACCTGACCCGACCACATTAAGACTTGTGCCATGGGCGATTGACCCGACTGCACAAGTGATTATGGACTGCGTAGGACATGATGGCAGCCCCATTGATTTTGCACCACGAAATGTATTACGTAGAGTACAAAATCTTTATAAAGATTTAGGGTTAACACCTATCGTTGCACCAGAATTAGAGTTTTATTTACTTGCCAGAAATACAGACCCTGATTTACCGCTCACACCGCCCATCGGACGTAGCGGTAGAAAAGAAACTAGTCGTCAGTTATATAGCATCGATGCCGTAAACGAGTTCGATCCTTTGTTTGAAGATATCTACGATTACTGCGAAGGCATGGATCTCGAGTTAGATACACTCATTCACGAGTTTGGTGCTGGGCAAATGGAAATCAACTTTCTGCACGATGAGCCAATGCTGTTAGCAGATAAATCATTTTTCTTTAAACGCGTCTTGCGTGAAGCGGCTTTACGTCATGATATGTACGCTACATTCATGGCAAAACCGATGCAAAATGAGCCAGGTTCTGCCATGCATATTCACCAAAGTGTGATGGACACTAAAACGGGTAAAAATATATTCAGTTTGCCAAATGGCGAAGCATCTCCTTTGTTTTATCACTACATTGCGGGCTTACAAAAATACCTACCTGCGGCGATGGCCTTACTTGCGCCATATGTTAACTCATATCGTCGTATTGTGCGCGATGG
The DNA here is from genome assembly GCA_964464725.1 of uncultured Methylotenera sp. Classification (GTDB taxonomy): domain Bacteria; phylum Pseudomonadota; class Gammaproteobacteria; order Burkholderiales; family Methylophilaceae; genus Methylotenera_A. Next base: position 2,442 of record CAYXHH010000090.1, read on the forward strand.
TGCGGCGCCAATTAATATTGAATGGGGCTACGATAATCGCACAGTTGGGATTCGAGTGCCAATTTCTGATCCATCTGCCAGAAGGGTAGAAAATCGTGTTGCTGGCGCAGATGCAAACCCTTATTTAGCCATGGCGGCAACCTTGGCTTGTGGTTATTTAGGCATTGTAGAAAAGTTAAAGCCAACTGAGGTCACCACAGGTAGTGCTTATGCGCATGACTATCAATTGCCACGAGGGCTTTCAGAAGCGTTACGTGAGTTAGAGAATGCAAAAGCGCTACATGAAGTACTAGGCAAAAATTTTGTGGATGTGTATTTGGCTGTTAAAGAAACCGAGCATGATGAATTTATGCGCGTGATTAGCCCTTGGGAACGCGAGCACCTTTTAATGCACGTGTGAAAACACTTGTTAATGCACGTTTAGAAGCGTTAAACATGACTTATACGTTGATGCCATTGAAAACAGAATTGAGAGCGATATGACGATTACTAAAGAGATACAAAAAATAG
>CAYXHH010000090.1:3051-6543 GCA_964464725.1 uncultured Methylotenera sp.
ATTGAAAACAGAATTGAGAGCGATATGACGATTACTAAAGAGATACAAAAAATAGATTCCGCACATTATATGCATCCTTTTACAGACCATAAGGGCTTGTCTGCAAAAGGTGCGCGTATCATTACTAAGGCAAATAACGTATATATTTGGGATTCTGAAGGGCATAAGATATTCGATGCAATGTCAGGTCTGTGGTGTGTGAATGTAGGCTATGGCCGTCAAGCTTTGATAGACGCGGCCGCAGAACAAATGCATGAACTGCCTTATTACAATAGTTTTTTTCAAACCACTAATGTACCGGCAGTGAAGCTGGCAGAACGGATTGTAAAACTTGCTGGTGATCATTATAGCCATGTGTTTTTTAGCAGTTCTGGATCGGAGTCAAATGACACGAATATTCGTATGGTGCGTCATTATTGGGCAAGCTTAGGTCAGCCAGAGCGCAAAGTGATTATTTCTCGCAATAACGCATATCATGGCTCCACCATGGCAGGCGCCTCGCTTGGCGGTATGAGCTATATGCATGCGCAAGGTGGTTTACCGATTCCTGATATTGTTCATATTGAACAGCCTTATCATTACGACTTAGCCCCCAATCAAGATAAAGATGCGTTTGGGATTGAAGCGGCTGGTTGGCTTGAGAAAAAAATCCTTGAAATTGGGGCTGATAAAGTTGCTGCATTTATTGGTGAGCCTGTGCAAGGTGCTGGCGGCGTGATTATTCCACCTAAGACTTACTGGCCAGAAATTCAACGTATTTGTGATAAATATGGCATCTTGCTGATTTGCGATGAAGTGATTTGTGGCTTTGGTAGAGTGGGTAGATGGTTTGGTTCACAATTATTAGGTGCGAAGCCTGATTTGATGACATTCGCAAAAGGAGTCACTTCTGGTTATATCCCTTTAGGCGGCGTGGTGGTGAGCAAGCGTGTAGCTGACGTATTAATAGAAAAAGGCAGTGACTTTAATCATGGCTATACCTACTCAGGGCATCCTGTGGCATGTGCGGTTGCATTGGCCAATATCGATATATTAGAAGGCGAAGGGTTGGTAGATAAAGTTCGTGAGGAAACTGGGCCTTATTTGGCGCAAAAATTTGTAGAACTCTCCAATCATCCGTTGGTGGGCGGGGCTGAAACATGTGGGCTTATGGCTGGCTTTAGATTAATGAAAGATAAACAAGCACATATTACTTTTGATGAGTCTTTAGAAGTGGGTATGTTGTGTAGAAATCATTGTTTTACAAACGGCCTCATTATGCGCGCGGTGGGTGACCGCATGATTATTGCGCCACCGTTAGTAATAACGAAAGCGCAAATTGACGAGATGATGGCGCTGATATATAAGTGCTTAGATGCAACACTTAGAGACCTTGAAGCGATGGGCGTGATACAAAAACAAGAATTAAAGATGAATGCCGCATGACAATTGATTAGTACATGATAAAATTAATTCATCAAAAGAACTTGATTTATCGAGAACTGAATTTCAGACAGCTAACAATTTTAATAAGCGTACATTGAAGTATAGATTTAGTAGTAAAGCGTTAGAAGTAAAATTTTTCAATCATTCAATCATTATATTTTAGGGGTGAATAAATAATGAATATGTCATTAAGTAAGTATCTGATTAGTTTAGGTTTGGTTGCGTTTGGCCTAACCCTTTCATCATGTGGTCAGTCGGATAAGCCAGCTGAAGAAACTGCTGCTCCAGTAAAAGCAGAGGCGCCAGCTACTCCTGAAGTTGAAGAGGAAAAAGTCCTTAATGTGTATAACTGGTCAGATTATTTGGCTGAGGACACCATTCCAAATTTTGAGAAAGAAACAGGTATTAAGGTGCGTTATGATGTGTTTGACAGCAACGAAATTTTGCATGCCAAAATGATTGCTAAAAACACTGGTTACGATATTGTGGTGCCATCTTCTAACTGGGGCAAAATGCAAATAGAAGGCGGTTTATTACAAAAATTAGACAAAAGTAAAATTCCAAATTGGAAGAACTTAGACCCAGCGATTTTAGAGCAAATGGCCAAGCTTGACCCAGGTAATGAGTACCTAGTCGATTGGTTATGGAGCTACACCACAGTGGGTATTAATGTGGATAAAGTAAAAGCCGCGTTAGGCGATATGCCAATGCCAGAAAATACTTGGGATTTGGTGTTTGATCCTAAATACACGAATAAACTGAAATCTTGTGGTATCGCTATTTTAGATGCGCCATCTGAAGTGTATCCAATTGCCTTACGTTATATTGGCAAGCCAGAATATAGTTCAAATCCAGACGACTACAAATTGGCGACTGACATGCTGATGAAAGTGCGTCCTGACATTAAACGCTTCAACTCTGGTGGTCAAATTGAAGACATGGCAAGCGGAAATATTTGTGTTGCGCTAGGCTGGGCTGGTGACTTTAACTTGGCGAGAGCACGCTCTATCGAGAATAAATCAGAGCAAAATATTGAAGCGCTTATCACCAAGATGGGTGGCTACATGTTTATGGACACGATGGCAATTCCAGCTGATGCGAAGCATCCTAATAATGCACACAAATTTATCAACTACATTTTGGATGCTAAGGTACATGCAGGTTTAACTAATGCTGTGAGCTATGCAAACCCAAATAAAGCCGCTACTGAGTTTGTTAACCCAGAAATTAAAAATAATAAAACTGTTTACTTATCTGAAGAAGATGTTAAGAAATTGATTCCTCCAGGTAATGTGGACAATGCGACACGTCGTGTGATGACGCGTTTGTTCACTCAGTTTAAAACAGGCACTTAAAGCAACACTCAAAGGCTTGCAAATATGCAAGCCTTTGTTTTATATATCTTGGCAGATTAAATAATCATTTTTTCTCATTCGGGGATCATATGGCAACAGCTCCTAAACCACAAAAAGAGGGTAAAACAACTGATAAAGAAGTTCTATTAAAAGTTGAAAATGTAACTAAGATTTATGATGGTGTGGTTAAAGCCGTAGACGATGTTTCCTTAACGGTGATGAAGGGCGAAATTTTTGGTTTGCTCGGTGGTTCTGGTTGCGGCAAATCAACCTTACTACGCATGATGGCTGGTTTTGAAACGCCGACCAAAGGAAAAATATTTTTAGCAGGCCAAGATATTACCAACATCCCAGCATATCAGCGCCCAATTAACATGATGTTTCAATCGTATGCTTTGTTCCCACACTTAACGGTTTGGGAGAATATCGCATTTGGTTTGAAACGTGACAATATGCCTAAAGACGAAATTGCAAGTCGTGTAGAAGCGATGTTGAAGCTGGCTCAATTAGGTAAATATGCACAACGCAAACCACACCAACTTTCTGGTGGGCAACAACAACGCGTTGCCTTAGTGCGTAGCCTTGCAAAGCGTCCACAGCTTTTATTGCTAGACGAACCGCTGGGCGCTTTAGATAAAAAACTTCGCGAAACCACGCAGCTAGAACTCGTCAATATTATTGAAGAAGTGGGTGTGACTTGCGTATTGGTGAC
>CAYXHH010000091.1:0-6476 GCA_964464725.1 uncultured Methylotenera sp.
GTTGACCACCGAATTGTGCTTTACCACCCAATGGTTGTTGTGTGACCAATGAGTATGGGCCTGTAGAACGGGCATGCATTTTATCGTCCACTAAGTGGTGCAGTTTCAATACGTGCATATAACCCACAGTCACAGGACGCTCAAACGCATCGCCGGTGCGTCCATCAAACAATGTCACTTGTGTTTTGCCTGCATGGAACTGCAACTGTTTTGTCCGCGCATCTTCATCAGGGAAAGCCAAATCAAGCATTGCTTTAATATCTGACTCTGCGGCACCGTCAAAGACTGGTGTAGCAAATGGTACGCCATTTTTTAAATTGCTTGCCAACTCTATAATTTCAGCATCGGTGTAAGATTTAATATCTTCTTTTTTGCCTGTACTGCTGTTATAAATTTGTTCTAAGAATTTACGAATTTCAGCGACTTGAGTTTCTGAGTCTAACATTTCTTGAATGCGTAGACCTAAACCCTTAGCAGCCCATCCTAAATGCACTTCTAAAATTTGACCAATATTCATACGTGATGGAACACCAAGCGGGTTCAACACGATATCAAGTGGCGTACCATCCGCCATGTGAGGCATGTCTTCCACTGGGCAAATTTTTGAAATCACACCTTTGTTACCGTGACGACCCGCCATTTTGTCACCTGGCTGAATACGACGTTTAACCGCCAAGTATACTTTGACCATTTTTTGTACACCCGGTGGCAATTCGTCACCTTGTGTGAGCTTGCGTTTTTTCTCATCAAATTTGCTATCAAAAGCTACTCTCGCTTGGCTTAAGCTATCTTTCAATTGCTCTAATTGACGTGCTGCATCTTCGTCTGATAAGCGAATATCAAACCAATCATAGCGACCTACTGAGTCAAGGTATTCTGCTGTGACTTTGTCGCCTTTTTTCAGTTTATTAGGTCCGCCAGTAGCGATTTTCCCATCCAACAAGCGACGAATACGGCCAAAAGCGTCATCTTCTACAATACGCATTTGGTCAGCCAAATCAGTTTTGTAATGTGCTAGTTGGTCATCAATAATTTGTTGCGCACGCGCGTCACGATCGATACCTTCACGCGTGAATACTTGCACATCTATGACTGTACCACTCATGCCAGAAGGCACACGTAATGACGTATCTTTCACATCAGATGCTTTTTCGCCAAAAATCGCACGGAGCAATTTTTCTTCTGGTGTGAGTTGTGTTTCACCTTTTGGTGTCACTTTACCTACCAAGACATCGCCCGCTTCAACCTCAGCACCAATATAAATAATGCCAGACTCATCCAAACGCCCAAGCATACGTTCACTCAGGTTTGAAATATCTTGCGTAATTTCCTCAGGTCCCAGTTTGGTATCACGTGCAACTACTGAAAGTTCTTCAATATGAATTGAAGTGTAGCGATCGTCAGCAACTACACGCTCAGAAATCAAAATCGAGTCTTCGTAGTTATAACCATTCCAAGGCATAAAGCCTACCAACATGTTTTGGCCTAATGCGAGTTCGCCCATATCTGTTGAAGCACCATCGGCAATAATATCGCCACGCGCAAGGTTATCACCCACTTTTACAAGCGGACGTTGGTTAATATTCGTATTTTGGTTAGACCGAGTATATTTGGTGAGGTTATAAATATCCACGCCCACTTCACCCGCTTTGGCTTCGTCATCGTTGACACGAATCACGATACGTGAAGAATCAACATAATCCACGACACCACCACGACGTGCTTGTACTGTTGTACCTGAGTCAATCGCTACAGTACGCTCAATACCTGTACCTACAACCGCTTTTTCAGCACGCAGACAGGGCACCGCTTGACGCTGCATGTTGGCACCCATCAAGGCACGGTTCGCATCATCGTGTTCCAAGAATGGAATCAATGAAGCAGCCACAGATACAATTTGACTTGGTGCAACGTCCATATATTGCACACGATCAGGCTGTGTCATTGTAAATTCATTTAAATGACGAGATGAAATTAGCGATTCTTTAAATAAGCCTTTAGTATCCAATTCAGAATTTGCTTGTGCAATCATGAACTGACTCTCTTCGATCGCTGAGAGATAATCAATCGTATCAGATACTTTATTACCCTCAACACGGCGATATGGCGTTTCCAAGAAACCATATTGATTCGTGCGCGCATACAAAGCAAGTGAGTTTATCAAACCAATGTTTGGACCTTCTGGTGTCTCAATTGGACAAACACGACCATAGTGAGTTGAATGTACGTCACGCACCTCAAAGCCCGCGCGTTCACGTGTTAAACCACCCGGTCCTAATGCAGAAATACGGCGTTTATGCGTAATCTCTGACAGTGGATTAGTTTGATCCATAAACTGTGATAATTGACTTGAACCAAAGAATTCACGAATCGCGCTAGAAACTGGTTTTGCATTAATTAAATCATGCGGCATCAAATTATCAGATTCCGCTTGGCTTAAACGCTCTTTCACTGCACGCTCTACACGTACCAAACCTGCGCGGAATTGGTTTTCTGCCAACTCACCAACCGAGCGAATACGACGATTACCTAAGTGGTCAATATCATCGATCTCGCCATGACCATTACGTAACTCCAACAACACGCCAATCACAGCCAGAATGTCATCATTCGACAGCACATTTGAACCTTGATCGCCTTGCGGCCCTACACGCTCGTAGAACTTGCGTAACCAATTTGCGCTACGCTCTTCTTGTTTTGTAGGAAATGCACGACGGTTAAATTTCATACGTCCTACAACAGACAAGTCATAACGCTCTTCACTAAAGAAAAGGCCATTAAATAAAGCTTCTACGGCTTCTTCTGTTGGCGGTTCGCCTGGGCGCATCATGCGATAGATCGCAACTTTAGCGCTATATTGGTCTGGGATTTCATCAATACGCAAGGTTTGAGAAATAAAATCACCATGATCCAAATCGTTTGTATACAAGGTATGAATCTCTGTTACTTTTGCTTCTATGAGTTTTTCAATTAAAGTTTCAGTAATTTCGTCATTAGCTGTCGCAACGATTTCACCCGTTTCTTTATCGACGATGTTATTTGCCAAGGCACGACCCATAATAAAGTCAGTTGGCACAACAATTTTTGATACGCCAGCTTTTTCAATGTCACGAATATGCTTAACCGTGATACGCTTGTCTTTTGCCACCAGCACATTGCCAGCTTTATCTGTAATATCAAATTTAGCCACTTCACCACGTAAGCGATCAGCTACCAACTCAAACTCAACCCCTTTAGGGCCAATATGGAAAGTATCTGTATCATGAAAGGTTTCCAATATTTGCTCTGGCGTAAAACCTAACGCTTTGAGCAAAATAGTCACTGGCATCTTACGACGACGGTCAACGCGGAAGTACAAGTAATCTTTAGGGTCAAATTCGAAATCTAACCATGAACCACGGTAAGGGATAATGCGTGCTGAGAACAGCAATTTACCTGAGCTATGTGTTTTACCACGGTCATGCTCGAAGAACACACCTGGACTGCGGTGCAATTGCGAAACAATTACGCGCTCGGTGCCATTAATCACAAAAGAGCCATTCTCAGTCATCAAAGGCAACTCACCCATGTAAACTTCTTGCTCTTTGACTTCTTTCACAGTCGGCTTTGAAGCCTCTTTATCCATGATAGTCAAGCGCACTTTCACACGCAAAGGCGCTGCATAAGTTAGGCCACGCTGTTGACACTCTTTCACATCGAATGGCTCAGCACCTAGCTGATAACTCACATAATCTAATCTAGCGTTGCCAGAGTGACTAATAATTGGGAATACTGAACCAAAAGTTGACTCTAGGCCATCATTGGTACGTTTGTCTGCTGGCACATCTGCTTGTAAAAATGCCTTGTAAGACTCCAACTGCATTGCAAGTAAATATGGGACTTCTTGAACACTTTCGCGTTTAGCAAAGCTCTTACGAATGCGTTTTTTTTCGGTAAAGGAATAGCTCATAGCGTCTCCTGAAATTTTGAGGGTAGAAGACAAAACACTTTTCATCCACAGCAATGTTTTGATTTCTAACTTCGAATTATAAAAAACTGTTTATACAGTTACATTTTGTTACAAATTCTGCCGCCTAAAACGACTAAAGCTGACGGTCTCCCGTCAGCCTAGTCTCATTCATTTGACTGAATTATTTGATTTCGCCAGTTGCGCCAGCTTCAATCAATTTTTTCAATGCTGCTTCAGCATCAGCTTTTGAAACGCCTTCTTTAACTGCTTTTGGCGCACCGTCAACTAAATCTTTAGCTTCTTTCAAACCTAAGTTAGTTAACTCACGAACAGCTTTAATTACACTTACTTTTTGCTCGCCTGCATTTGTTAACATCACAGTGAACTCAGTTTGTTCTGCGCCTGCCGCAGCTGGAGCTGCACCACCAGCTGCTGCTGGAGCGGCTACTGCAACTGCTGTTGCTGCTGCTGAAACACCAAATTTTTCTTCCATTTCTTTGATCAATGCTGATAAATCCAACACTGACATTGAACTAATTGCTTCTAAAATATCATCTTTTGAAATTGCCATTTTTAAGGTTTCCTAAATAAATTTAAAATTGTAGTTATCGCTATAAACTAAGCTGCTTTTTGATCACGTACCGCCGCTAGGCCACGCACAAATTTTGTTGGCACTTCGTTAAGTGTCTGTACAAATTTTGTAACTGGGGCTTGCATCGTACCGAGCAATTTAGCAAGTAATTCTTCACGACTAGGCATGCTAGCCAAAGCATTAACACCAGCGGCATTAAGTACTTGGTTAGGCATTGCGCCTGCTTTAATCACAAACATGTCATTCGACTTAGCAAATTCGCTCATTACTTTTGCCGTAGCAACTGGGTCAGCAGATATGCCGAACACCAGTGGACCAACCATATCTTTCGCCAAACCAGAAAATTCTGTGCCGTCCACAGCGCGACGTACTAAAGTATTTTTTAATACTCGCAAGTAAACACCAGATTTTCTAGCTTGAGCGCGCAATACAGTCATATCGCCCACACTCATGCCACGATACTCAGCAAGAACAATTGCCTGCGCCTTAGCGACTTGTTCGCTAACTTCAGCAACTACTGCTTTTTTCTCTGTTAGATTGAGACTCAAGGTCTTTTCTCCTTCCGTTAATGAAAGTACAAAACTAATGTTTTGCACCACTCACGGCGTCCTTATTCAGGCAATACTTAACTTATCCTGTGTCGGGTTCGCCATCTGCGTTGGAGTTGGTAAATAGAATATAGAGGATTGAACACTTAATACCTTTCCCTCGCCCATAATCTACCCGCCTACATTAAACCTTAGCCAATATAGCTATATGGTTCCAACGGTCTTTGATGCTCTTGTTGCCTACAAATGTAATCAACAAGCCCAAAGTTCTTTTTTAGCAACATTTTCGTTGCTATAAATAAAAATGTTACGCAATACTTGTCTGGTCTACACGTACACCAGCACCCATCGTGCTAGATACTGACAGTTTTTTCAAAAACACGCCTTTTGCAGTTGCTGGTTTTGCTTTACCTAAGGCATCCATTAATGCAGCCAAATTACCTTGCAACTGATCCACTGTGAATGAAGCGCGACCAATCGTACAATGCACAATACCACCTTTATCTGTACGATATTGCACTTGACCGGCTTTAGCATTCTTAACAGCAGCCGCAGCATCTGGAGTCACAGTACCGACTTTTGGGTTTGGCATCAGACCACGAGGACCTAACACTTGACCCAAAGTACCTACAATACGCATCGCATCTGGTGTTGCAATCGCAACATCAAATTCCAAAAATCCAGCTTTTACTTTTTCAGCCAAATCTTCAAAACCTACTATGTCTGCTCCAGCCGCTTTAGCAGCCTCTGCTTGTGCACCTTGAGCAAATACTGCTACTCGCGTAGTTTTACCAGTTCCATTAGGCAATACAATCGCACCACGGATTAACTGGTCAGATTTACGAGCATCAATACCTAAATTTACTACAGCATCAATTGATTCATTAAACTTTGCAGTTGCGCCTTCCTTAACCAATGTTAAGGCTTCAGTAACAGGATAAAGTTTCTCGCGATCAATTTTTGCGCGAAGTGCGTTAATTCTTTTAGCCATGTTATACACCCTCCACTTCAATACCCATACTACGTGCACTACCAGCAATGGTACGCACTGCGGCTTCCATGTCTGCTGCCGTGAGATCTGGCATTTTGGTTGTTGCAATCTCTTCCGCTTGTTTGCGTGTGATTTTACCAACTTTATCTGTGTGAGGACGTGGTGAGCCTTTTTCGATTTTTGCTGCTTTCTTGATTAAAATCGTCGCTGGCGGCGTTTTCATCACAAAAGTAAAGCTTTTATCAACAAAAGCAGTAATTACCACTGGAATTGGAAGGCCTGGTTCAACACCTTGCGTTGCCGCATTAAATGCCTTACAGAATTCCATAATGTTTAGACCGCGTTGACCCAAAGCTGGACCAACTGGCGGGCTTGGGTTGGCTTTACCTGCAGGGA
>CAYXHH010000092.1:0-6471 GCA_964464725.1 uncultured Methylotenera sp.
TTAAGTAACGAGCATCTCACTGCGCTTTTGCTGGTGGCCATTTATCAGCTTTTGCACGATAAAGCAGAAGATTTTACTGTGGTGAACCAAGCCGTAAAAGCCGCGAGTTACGCAAAACCAAAGTGGGCAAAAGGCTTGGTGAATGGCGTGCTACGTAATTTTTTACGCCAAAAAGTAGCGTTAAGTGAGCGCATTAACATTGATGAAGTGGCGCTTTATTCATATCCCCAATGGTGGATCAATAAGCTCAAAATGCAATATCCTTTAAAAGATACTGCACCTAATTGCAGTTTTTCGCAGATATTAAAAACGGGCAATTTACACCCACCTATGACCTTGCGGGTGAATATCAGAAAATCAAACGCACAAGAATATTGTCAGCTATTATCACGTCAGGGCATAGAAGCGACTGCATTAGGCGGGCAAGCCGTCATGTTGGCAAAGCCGATACCAGTTGAGCAAGTGCCAGGCTTTTTAGAGGGCGTAGTTTCAGTGCAAGATTACGGCGCGCAGTTTGCCGCGCAACTTTTAGATGTGCACCCCAATATGCGCGTGTTAGACGCATGTAGTGCGCCGGGCGGTAAAACAGGTCATGTGTTAGAGCTTGCAGATGCGCATGTGACTGCTTTAGATAATGATGCGGTTCGTTTAAAGCGTGTGGCAAGTAACTTGGCAAGATTACATTTAAAAGCAGATTTACAACTTGGTGATGCAAGTACTTGGAAAGCCGATCAACCGTTTGACCGCATTTTAGCCGATGTGCCTTGTACTGCTTCTGGGATTGTTCGCCGGCATGTAGATATAAAGTGGTTGCGACGAGAGGCAGATATTGTGTCTTTTACGCAACAACAAGCACAAATATTAGCTAATTTGTGGCAATTATTGTCAAAAAACGGTAAATTGCTTTATGTAACCTGTTCGATATTTAATGAAGAAAATCAACAACAAATTGACAATTTTTTACAAAAAAATACGGATGCGACGCAATTACCATTTTTGTTAAACGATGACACCATTAAAAACATTAACGTCCAACATAGTCAACTTATTCCCAGCGACATTCACGATGGCTTTTTTTACGCGCTTTTGCAAAAAAACTAGCGTTATTTTTGCCCTGCTGTTTGCATGTGCGCATGCGTTTGCAGCGAGTAGTTTGCAAATAAAAAGTGCAGAGCTTACCTTACAAGATGAGTTTTATCACCTAGATGCCAATATTGAGGTGAAATTTGATAAGGAAATCGAGGAGGCTATCAATAAAGGCGTGCCGCTTAGTTTCTTGATGGAGTTTCAAATTGTCAGTCCTAGAGAATACTGGTTTGATGACGAAATTGTCACTCAAACCCAGAGCATTGTTTTAAGTTACCATGCCTTAAGTCGCCAATATTTGGTCACTAAAGGCGAGCATCAGTTGTCTTTTGATTCCTTAAGTGAAGCGACCAAAGAACTTGGTAACTTTAAGGACTGGAAAGTAGTTGAGAAGTCACTTATTGAAAAAGGTGAACCCTATAAAGCCGCTTTACTTATCCGTTTAGATAAAACTAAACTCCCTAAAGCGATTCAGGTAGATACCCTATCGACGGAAAAATGGAATTTAGTTTCACAAAAATTCGAATGGGATTTAAAAGAGCAGAAATAATTGCTTTGATTAGTGCAAAATGATTAGCAAGCAATGATTAACAACCAATGAGATATATTTTATTTGTAAGCGTCGGTTTAGGCTTGGTGTTGTTATACCTGCTTTCGCTTGCAAGCGCCAACACCGCCGTCTCTGGCGATTATTACAAAATTCTGCTCTATATCAATATTGCACTTGCGGGTGCATTGATTGTGCTCATTGGTTTTCAGTTATGGCATTTAGCCAAAAAAATTCGTGGTGGTGTGATGGGCAGCCGCCTAACGCTTAGGCTATTAACTACCTTCTCACTGATGGCAATCATTCCTGGGTTAATTGTTTACTTGGTTTCGGTCAATTTTTTAACACGATCTATTGAGTCTTGGTTTAACGTAAAAGTGGAATCGGCGCTAGATGGTGGCTTAAGTTTAGGTCGTCGCGCACTAGACATTATGCTGACGGATCTGGAAGAAAAAGCTGAAAATATGGCGATTACTTTGGCTTTTCAGCCGTCACGTAGCCAATATAGTTTGTTGAACGATTTGCGTGAAAAATCTGGTATTCAAGATGCCGTTTTGCTCACGCCGCAAGGACGTATTATTTCCATTTCAAGTAGTGATTCCAGCACATTTTTACCAGAACTTCCAAGCTTGCAGCAGTTAAGGCAGGCAAAGACGCGTATTTATGGAAAGATTGAACCTATTCCCAATAAAGGCCTTTATTTGCGCGTTTTGGCGCCTGTGAATGCGCGGGAGATTTCTGGCGAAACACGCATATTGCAGTTATTGCAGCCAGTACCAAAATCGCTGTCTAATACGGCTGAGGCAGTTCAAGATGTCTATCAAGATTATCAAGAGCTTTCGTATAGTCGTGATTCAATCAAAGATATTTTTAGGCTCACTTTAACCTTGGTGTTGATGTTGGCGATGCTGTCCGCATTAGCGATTGCTTTTGTGCTGAGCCGCAGATTAACACAGCCATTAACTGTATTGGCTGAAGGTACGCGGGCGATTGCGAGTGGTGACTACAGCACCATGCTGCCAGAACATGGCAAAGATGAACTCGGTATATTGGTGAAATCATTTAATAGTATGACGCGGCAATTGGATGATGCAACACGTGCCACTGAACGAAACCGTGCGCGCGTAGAGGCGGCGCGTGCTTACCTCGAGACAATTCTGGCGCATTTATCTTCTGGTGTAATGGCGATGAATGAGAGAGCTGAACTTCGCACATATAATCTTGCGGCAAGCAATATTTTAGGTATTAATTTAGACCCATTTGAAAATCAGCCATTTTCCAAGTTAAGTACTAGTCAGGTGTTCTTAACAGAGTTTGTGCAGATGGTGCTGGCACATTTTGAATACACCAAAAACAAAGAACAAGAAAAACAAGAGCTGACAAGACAATTAGAAATTGTGAGACCACAAGGTAAGCAAATATTGCTGGTTCGTGCCACACGCTTGCCAGCCAGCGCGGGCAACGGTTATGTAGTGGTATTTGATGATGTGACCACCATGGCGCAAGCGCAACGTGATGCCGCTTGGGGTGAAGTTGCACGCCGTTTGGCGCATGAGATTAAAAATCCTCTCACACCGATTCAGCTATCTGCAGAACGCCTACAACATAAATTAAGTGCAAAACTAAGCCAAGATGATGCAGGTATGTTGCAACGAGCCACAGACACTATCGTCAATCAAGTTTCAGCAATGAAAAGTATGGTGAACGAGTTTAGTGAGTATGCGCGTGCACCATCAGCCAAATTAACTAAACTCAATCTGAATAAACTGATTCAAGATGTGGCAACACTGTATGAAGGTGTTAAAGAGGCAAACGAAACTGAAGTCCGCAGGCAAGTCCCTGTCACGCTTGATTTAGTGGCACACATACCAGATATAAAAGGTGATGCGACGATGTTGCGACAAGTGTTACATAATTTGATGCAAAACGCGCAAGATGCCTTGATGAATGTAGATCAGCCACTAATTTTGGTACAAACAAGTTTTGATGATTCCTCGATTAAATTAAGAGTTGTCGATAACGGACATGGTTTCCCAATAGATTTAATCGCACATGCGTTTGAGCCTTATGTGACAACAAAAGCGCATGGCACAGGTTTGGGTTTAGCAATTGTCAAAAAAATGATTGAAGAGCATCATGGACAGATTAAAATAGAAAATAACCAAACAGGTGGCGCTTGTATTACTATAGTGTTACCAATAGAGAAATCGACAGAAAAAAGTAAGCAATCCACTTTGGCCGACAAAAACAAGAAAAGGCAAACAACCAAAGTACAAACTAAACAAAAAGTCAGTAAAGCAGCATAAAGAGGAAGCAAACAAATGGCATCGCGTAACATTTTGGTAGTTGATGATGAAATTGGTATTCGTGAGTTGTTAAATGATATTTTGCTTGATGAGGGACACCAAGTTTCTCTTGCAGAAAATGCGCAAGCAGCGCGAGATAGCCGTTTAAAACAGCGCCCAGATATGGTCCTGTTAGATATCTGGATGCCAGATTGTGACGGCATTAGCCTGCTAAAAGAGTGGGGCAATGCGGGCTTACTCACCATGCCTGTGGTCATGATGTCAGGGCATGGGACGATTGACACTGCCGTAGAGGCCACAAGAATTGGGGCATTTGATTTTTTAGAAAAACCAATCGCACTACAAAAACTGCTTAAAACAGTGACGGCTGCGCTTAAACATGGCGAACTTCACCCAAAAACAGAAATGAACCTTTCAAGCTTTGGTAAAAGCTTGGTGATTAATGAATTAAAACAACGCTTAGAGCAAATCTCAAATACCAATAATGCATTGTTTTTAATTGGTAAAAAGGGCGGCAGCATAGAACTTTGCGCGCGGTTTTTACTTAAAAAAGGTGCGCCTTGGGTTGGTTTATCAGAATATGAAAAGTTAGCGACTGCACCACTAGAAATATTAGAGCAAGCGCGCGAAGGTATAGTATTTATAGAAGAAGTCACCGCGCTGAATAAAACGGAGCAAAAGGGGTTAGCTTTACTGCTGGCAAAAGCAGAAAAATACCAAGTACGTGTGGTTTGTGGCAGCACTTCAAACTTGCCGCAGTTGGCTGAAAATACTGCATTTGATAATGTGCTACTGCAGATGCTTTCAGGCTGTACGCTTAAAGTGCCTTCTTTAAATGATCACCGCGAAGACATTCCTGACTTAGCCACTGCTATGAGTAATTTGCTGGTAGAAAAATCAGGCTTGCAATATAAGGCTTTTGATACTGGCGCTTTAAATGCCTTGCGCAATGCAGATTGGCCAGGTGATTTGGCGCAGTTAGAGGCTGTGGTGCAAAATTTAATGATGACAAGTTTAGAAGAGAAAATCTCGCTCGAAGATGTAAACCGTGTGTTGGAGCAGTTTAGTCATAGCCCAGAGAGTCAAGAGTCAAAATTACAAGCACTCCCTATCGATTTAGCCTTACCTTTGCGTGAGGCACGGGATGATTTTGAGCGCTTTTATTTTCAACATCATATGAGCTTAATCAGCAACAATATGAGTAAGTTAGCAGAAATTTCTGGCTTAGAGCGCACCCATTTGTATCGCAAACTCAAACAGTTAGGCATCAAAATTAAGGGTTAATTGGCACACATCATTTCACCTACTCTGAAAGCCTTGTAGATATTGGCTTGTAGGGCATTAAAATTCTCTCGTCGATTTAATCGACTAAAAATTAATTGATTGTGAGCACCACTGGGGTGTGGTCGCTTGGACGCTCTAATTTGCGTGGCGCTTTATCAATCACGCAACTTTTACATTTATCTTTGAGCGCATCGCTCACTAAAATATGGTCAATGCGCATGCCAAAGTTGCGTCTAAAGCCCATCATGCGGTAGTCCCACCAACTAAAACTTTTGTCAGCTTGTTCAAACAATCGAAAACTATCGTGCAAACCTAAACCTAATAAATCTTCAAAATGCGCGCGTTCTTTGGGTGAAACCAATACTTGGCCTTCCCACGCTTTCGGGTCGTGGCAATCTCGGTCTTCTGGGGCAATGTTGTAATCGCCTAATAACACTAAATTGGGGTATTTTTTAAGCTCGTCTGCTAACCAAACCTTGAGCGCAGTGAGCCAGCGCATTTTATAGGCGTACTTTTCACTATCTACTTCTTGGCCGTTCACAATATAAACGCACACCACGCGCATACCGTTTATGTTGGCAGAAATCACGCGCTTTTGTTCATCCTCAAAATTAGCCATGTCGAATGTGACTTCGGTCATTTCGTGCTTACTTAAAATCGCCACGCCGTTATAGGTTTTTTGCCCATTGTGAACGGCGTTGTAACCTATGTTTTTTAAATCATCATAAGGGAACTTGCTATCTTCTTGCTTGGTTTCTTGCAAACACAAAACGTCAACTGGATTTTCACGTAGCCAATCTAACACGTGAGGTAGGCGAACATTCAGCGAGTTTACGTTCCAAGTGGCTAATTTAAAGGGTTTGTTAGACATGCGCCGAATTTTAGCATGTAAGCCCAAAAATTATTTGTAAATCACCCTAAAGTTTGGTCAATCACCGCCGATAAATAGTCAAGTATCCAATATGATTCTAGGGAAAATTAGATACTTTGAAGTAAGCAATGTATTGAACGAACATTTAAATTTAACTTAAAGGAAAAAACCATGAAAAAAATCGTATCTGTTTTATTTGTTTTAGCAACTTTAATGTCAAACGTAGTACTTGCTAGCGATTGCAAACCAGGTGAGCACAAAGACGACCACGGTCATTGCACAAAATAATTTGGTAGTACCTTAAGCTAATTTTTAGCCTTAGATGGCGTTGCCATCATAAAAACCTCAACCATCACGCGTTGAGGTTTTTTCATTTA
>CAYXHH010000093.1:0-6412 GCA_964464725.1 uncultured Methylotenera sp.
GGCTTAATGTCTTTATCTAAAATAAAGTTAATGCCTGTAGCACGAGATAATGCATCAAACACAACTTTAATATTTGCATCACGTAGTTCTAATGTAATAGGGGTATCAGAAACAGGTTTAAGTTTTGGCGGTTTGCTGCTTGGTGCGCCAATTTTTTCATCTAATTGGTCGTTAAGTGCCTTAGCTTGTTTTGAATTAGGTTGCTCTAATAACACTTCACGCACGAGATCTTTAGCTGCTTGGTATTGATTTTTCTCAAGTAGCTCGGTTGCTTTCTCAATTTTTTTGGCGAGTCTTTTCTCAGCATCAATCTCTTTTAAAGCTGTTAATGCTGTTTGATTGTCGGGTGAAAAACTGAGCACTTTTTCATATGTCGTAATTGCACCAGCAATATCACCAGCTTGTCTTAATTTTTCAGCTTGTGTTAATAATTCATTCTCAGCAGACTCCTTATTAGTCACCATTTCCTTGCGTGCTTTGGTATTGTCTGGGTTTGATTCAAAATCCTTAGCGCTAGTTTGTGCCCTCGATTCAGGTGGAAGGTTTTTATACTTAGACTTTTCCCAAGGCGCGAAAGCACAACTAGTAAGATAGACATTAAAGAATATCAAACAGCTTACAGCAATCAGCCTTATTATTTTTTTTTCTAAGTTAAGCATCTAATTTCCCTCATAATTTAGTGTAGCTGGCACATTGGCTTGTAATGGTGCACTAGCTTTTTGACTTTTGGATAATACTTGTGGCAGATTCAAAGGTAAATATGTCATATAGATATTATTTACATCATCGTTGTCATAACGCCAGAATGCATCTATTTTTTCACCCTGTTTGGCTGAGTAAACTTTATTATTTGCTATCAAAAATAACAGCGTACCCTTAGGACCATTCTCTAATTTTCCAAAGTAGGTAAACGGTGATGGTGGTGCAACTGGCGGAGGCGGCGGTGCAGGTTTTACTTTTGGAGCAGGGGGTATCACCACCCATGAGTGCGGTTTAAATAAATCTTTGTGCGCATGAAAATCTCGTTGCTTTCTCGCTAGCTTGTCCCAAGGGATTAGCTTGTTGTCTGAAATTGAGGGCACATTAGGCGTTAAGTTGATGTCAGTATCTTGTGTGCCTGTTTTCTTAGAATCTTTATATGCGTTTGGCGCAAGTAAATCATTCTCATCGTCTGAATCAGATGAGTCATTATTCATTGCCGTCCAAACAGTGAGCGCAACGGTGATAAACAATATCAGAAAAAGCCATCGATTTGATTTTTTATCAGCTGAATTAATCATGGTGCGCTTCTTACAAATATTACAAAGACTAGCCTTGCATCTATAGTTGGAATAACTGAGTTTTCCCTACGAAGTTGCATATCTAGCAAGGCTAGAGAAGGAATCTGTTGCAAAACATCATTGATAAAGGTTCTAATCTGTGGGTACTGGCCTTTAATCGGCAAGATAACTTCATATTTGGTGAGTTTTCTATCACCTAATTCATTTTTTTCTTTAACTTTACTAAACTTATAATCACCACTATTAAGCGCTAATTTATGTTGGTTTGAAATTTTATTAATTGTGGCTAAAGCACTAGGTAATGCTTCTGCAGTAGGAAATTGTTTGTAAAAACGACTGATGTCTTCTAAGTTTTGTTGAGGTGGCGTGTCTTCAACAATGGCTTTATTTTGAGCTATATTAGCTATTAATATATTTTTACTTGCAATGGTATCTTCAGTAAGTGATTGTATTTTAGGGATATTCACGCAATAAAATAAAACTGCCCCTGTGATTGAGCACAGCCCAACCAAACCCCAAATACCTAGTTTTTTTACAAAACTAGTGATGGCCCATTGTATGTGACTTAGTTTAATAAAGTTCATGACCATTGAGCCACAATAGTAAATGTTACAGGTTTAAAGGGGTCAATCTGATCTACATTGTGCTTTTGCAAAAAAACTTGCGATAGTGCAGGGAGTTTTTCTAATGCTTCGATGTAGTTAAGAGCAACTTGCATATTTTTTGCCTGACCAGACAGAATAATTTGTTGTTTTTTCTTATTTGGTTCTAGGGATAATAGTGCAACGTCTCGCATTTCAACCTGTTCCAATTCGGTCAATAATTGATCCCAAGGAGTTGTTAAGTCAGATGTAATGTCAGCTATTTGTTTTAACTCAGTTGGCGGTAATGTCTCTAAGTTTGTATTAATAGCATTGATTTTTTTTGTTGGTTGAATCTGTGTTAAATCATCCTGCGCTTGATTAAGTGCAGTCATTTTGGTTTGGTAAATGAATGTGACGTAGCCAATGATTACGAGACTCGCTAATAAAATAAGCAAGCTCGCTGGCGTAATGTAGCTAAACGAAAAAGCTTGGTTTTTAGCAAAATCTAAACTAAGTTTTTGGCTCATGCCAATGCCTCCAACATACTATAACCAGGTCTCATCGCAAAACTACTTGTTTTGAGGCTCAACCTTTTTGCTGAAAATTGATTAGAAAACTCCATTTTGGTGGTGCTAAGTGACGGCGCATAAATCATGATTTCTTTTGATTGGTAATCTGATACTAATTGATTTCTAGTAAGCGCTTGTTCTAATTTAGATTGCCAATCATGACTAAACTTATCTATTTGTATCTGTTGGCAAACACCATCTTGCAAAAGCAGGGTGTCAATTCGCGTTGGCTCGATGATCACGAATGAGGCGCTCGCTTTTTTTAAGCTTGAATATAAGCGATTAAAGGCGGTCATTACATATGGCTGTAACGATCTGATACTTAACTGATATTGATGTGCCAAATTTTCTAATGCATCAATCAGTGACTGATCAATAGCACAGGCGATTGTAGGTTGAGCAGGTGGAGTATCATCTACGCAAATCTTCCAACTATCAACCGCCGCGCCATATATCTCTCGATAAGCAGCTTCTGCATAGCCCTGTTTTTCATGATTGCTAATTGCAATCTCATGTCCAGGAAGTACGATCATCCTGACTAAATCACTGGCTAGTGTTAATGAGATATTAGTGTGAGGCGCTAAATTGAGTTTTTCTAATTGAATATCGAGTTGCGTAATCGCTTTTTTCCATGAAGGTTGTGTACCTAACTCGTTAAAGCTTTCATGATGTTCAGCAATCACTTTTTTTGAAAAACTGGTTCTGTAAACGAGAGATAAATGCTCTGCGCCAAACGCAATTAACAGTTGATGTTGATTAGGCCACAAAAGTGACACGATTAATCTCCTGTAATGTCGTAATACCTTGGCTGACAGCTTCTAAAGCAGCCTCGCGAATTGTAATCATCCCACTTTTTCTTGCGGCTTCTTTAAGTTGACGTATTGGAACGCGCGACACAATCATTTCGCGAAGCTCGTCATTTAATACGAGCAATTCGGCGATGGATTTTCGCCCACGATATCCAGTACCTCTGCAATGGCCACAACCTTTTGCATATTTGAACTTAATTTTTTTAGCATCTACTGGGCTGATTGCTGACTCTTCAAGCAGCTCAATGGTAGGTTCGTAATCTTCTGCACAGTGCGTACAGATTACGCGAATAAGTCGTTGCGCCATAATGCCGTTAACAGCAGAAACAAAATTGTATGGATCTACCCCCATATGCATAAACCGTCCAATCACATCCAAAACATTGTTTGCATGGACAGTCGTAAATACTAAGTGCCCAGTCAGGGCAGCTTGAACTGCAATTTGCGCAGTTTCAGAGTCGCGTATTTCACCCACCATGATTTTATCTGGGTCATGACGCAAAATTGACCTCAAGCCCCGTGCAAATGTCAGGCCTTTCTTTTCATTGACAGGAATTTGTAATACTCCAGCCAATTGATACTCGACAGGGTCTTCAATCGTGATTATTTTATCTTGACCAGTATTAACCTCGGATATTGCAGCATACAGAGAAGTGGTCTTGCCGCTACCAGTTGGCCCTGTCACGAGCACCATACCATAAGGTTCTGAGGCTAGTCGGCGGAACTGTCTAATAATGTTGGGATTAAACCCCAAGCTTTGTAAACTTAAGCCTTTAGATTCATCAGAAAGCGACTTTCTATCCAACACCCTCAATACTGCATCTTCACCAAAATTGCTAGGCATGATGGACACACGGAAATCTACTTCTCTACCTTGTACAATGACTTTAAATCGACCGTCTTGCGGAATTCTACGCTCAGATATGTCTAGTTGCGCCATTACCTTAATTCGAGATATCGCTTGATCTGCGTTCTCTTGACCTTGAATACCTCCTACTGTTGCCATTACACCATCGATACGATAGCGAATGATTAAGCCAGAATTTGTGCATTCAAAGTGAATATCACTAACTTCTGATTTCAAGGCATCGTACAAAGTTGAGTTAACCAACTTTACGATAGGGTTGCTGTCTTTACTAATTGTCTTGAAAGATAAATGAATGACTGATTCGTCTAAGTTTCCGACTTCATTTTCTGCAATAGAAGAAATTCCGTCCATTGCGCGCATAGTCTCTTCGTGAGATGCCAAGTAAGCGACAATATCTGAGCGGTGCGCCAGTCTCCAAGAGAAGGGGACTTTGATATTTTCTAGTGACCAGTCTTTGATGCCGTCGTTAAAAGGATCCGCGAACACCACCAACAACTCTTTTTGTTGCGTATAAAAAGCTAAACATTCCTTTTGTTGGGCTTTAGGAAATGGTACAACATCGAATGCAGGTTCTAAGGCATGCATTTCCTTCATGCTAAAGGGAGTGTAATTAAAACAATCACTTAAAGCGATTAAAAACTGATGATGATCTTCATTGCCTATCAATTCTTCTAATACTTCAAGAATGCGTCTTTGCTGAAGTCTAGCCTCAGTTTTAGCTTGATGAATATGTTTAGCAGTAATCAACAGAGGCATTTTGCTCTCAGTTTGTATCGCGGCTGTCATTGTATGTTCCCAGCGAGTTCAAATATAGGCATGTAAAGCAGTAATACTACCACACCAATAACAAGGCCAATAAGTAGCATCAATATTGGTTCAAACAGCCGCGTAAACCAATCTATCCAACGTGATAATTCTTCATCATAAAACCCAGCGACTCTCTCCATCATTTCGCCGATGTTTCCTCCACGTTCACCAACTGCTAGCATACGAGACGCGACAGGAGTTGTTAAACCCGCAGTTTCCATTGCTTGAGAAATCGGCTGCCCTTCGTTGATAGCAATCGTAGTTTTTTTCATACTATTTAGCAGTGCGTTATCTAGTAATCCTGCCACAGAGTTTAGCGCAGGTATAATAGGCGTTCCAGCTTTTAGTAGCATACCCAATGTACGATAGAATCGTGCTAATTGATATGTGCGTAAGCGTTTGCCAAGTGCAGGAATTTTCCATAATAATTGACCAACCCATTTTCTAAAGCTAGGCTGCATTATTCCAAAAATTAACGCTATCACAATGAGAATAGAAATAATTAACATTGTTTTACCATTACTTTCCAAGAATACGCCCCAAGCAAGCAATACTTGAGAAAGAAAAGGCAAATCTCCACCTGTACCTTCATAAATTCTACTAAATTTTGGCACTACAAACCCAAGTAGAAATAAAATCACCAATCCACCTACAGTCATCAATAAAACAGGGTATATGGATGCGCTGATAATTTTTTTCTTCAGCAGACCTACCTGTTCTTCATAGGCAATGTAGCGTGCTAGAGACTCAGTAAGATTTCCGGTCGTCTCGCTAGCTCTTACTGTCGCAACATAAAGTATGGGAAAAGATTCTGGTTGTTGCTCAAGCGCAGCAGAAAAGGTTTGACCTTGATATAATCTTTGCAATAATAAATCTAGTGTTGCCTTTGAGTTGTGACTTTCATCTTTTACCGCAAGAGTCTCAATTGCTTCTACCAAATTTAGTCCTGCCTCGAGTAAAGCAAGTAGTTCTTGACTAAACTGCACTAAAGGAAACTTTTTATTTGCTTTGCCAGTAAAAGATGGATAGCTAGCAGATGCAGATATCGGAGTGAAACCTCTCGTTTTAGCTTGAGAGAATGCATCTTGTTCATTAACGGCAGAGATGCTTAAAAGCACTATCTGTCTATCGCGAACCGCTTTTACTTGGAAGTCCATGCGCTTAGCTATTACCAGCTGACTACATCTTCAGACTCTTTAGCTCCACCTTGCTGACCATCTTTACCAAGACTGTATAAATCATAGTCGCCATGCTCACCTGGTGAGAGATAAACATAAGGTTTATCCCATGGGTCGTTGGGCACATTTTTTTTAAGGTATGGGCCTGCCCACTTATTTTCATTACTTGGCTTTTTATTTAATGCATCTAAGCCCTGTTCTGTAGAAGGGTAATGTCCAGTATCGATGCGGTACTGATCTAATGCTTTACCTAAAGAATCAATTTGAGCCTTGGCAGTTTTTGTTTCTGACTTTCCAATTTGCTCAAAGTATTTTGG
>CAYXHH010000094.1:0-2471 GCA_964464725.1 uncultured Methylotenera sp.
ACAGTCGCTTTTATTCCTCAAGCTTATCACTCTTGGAAAACACGTGATTTATCTGGTGTTTCTCTCCCGATGTATTCAATTTTTAGTACTGGGGTCGCAGGTTGGTTGGTCTATGGTCTAATGATTGGTAGTTGGCCTATTGTGGTTGCTAATACAATAACATTTGTATTGGCTTGCGTGGTGCTTTGGCTGAAATTGAAGCATCGCTAATACAAAATAATCAGTCAGTTGCCTCATGAATATTGGCCTGCAGCGCATCTGATTTAATGCATAAATAGCATATAAACGGTATATATCGTTATATTTCAAATACTTACGTCAAAAAAACTTCACATTAGTTTAATCTTAGTGTCACTTCACTTCGTAATACTTGCAACATGAAATATTGTATTCAAGTATTTTTATGTGGGGGTCATCAGCATGAATAAAATGTTAAGTCGCATGCAAGCCTTAGATAGCGCCGTTTGTGTGACAGTCAGTCATACCGGACATTATCGTTTAATCCGAAATTGGTTTCGCATGATTAGCCGCCTTGGTGATGGCGTTTTTTGGTATGTGCTGATGATTGCGATTTTAGCTACGCAACAAATGGATGGAATTAAGCCCGTATTGCACATGATAGTCGCTGGTTTTTCTGGTACCGTAATTTATAAATGGCTTAAACAAAAAACTCTGCGCCCAAGACCTTATCAGGTTCGTCAGGACGTATTTATGTCAGGTAAACCCCTCGATCATTTTAGTTTCCCCTCTGGGCATACGCTTCATGCGGTTGCATTTGGCATAGTGGCCCTTTTTTATTACCCACTATTGGCGGTGATTTTAATGCCGTTTATGGTGATGATAGGTATCTCACGCGTTGTGTTGGGTTTGCATTATCCAAGTGATGTGTTTGCAGGTGCTGCCATTGGCTATGTGATTGCCATGGCCTCAATCAACGTGGTTTCATTAAATCTGATCTAAACTAGCGCTAATTTACTAGTTAAAAGTAGGTTAAGTATTGATGCTGAACTAAGAATGAGAAATCGCAAACTACTTAGATGTCAATTCTCTGCCTAGCATGATAAAAATCAACTGGATGTAAGATACGCAAGCGTAAATCACCTAAACACTCTGAACGCCAATCAATGAGTTCGCTAGCACTTAAATGATGTAATTCAGGTTGCCACTGTGGACGTGAGCCTTCTAGTGCATTTTTAAAATGTGTAAGTGCATGCTCTGTTTTAACCAGATAATAATTGAGATTATTCACAAATTCCTTATCACGCATTTTTAGACCCAATAATAACATGGGCGATAACTGGCTAAATCTTAATAGCCTATCCAAATTCGCTAAACGCTTTAAGTTAGACTTCACTAGTTTAGGATGCAATTTAAAGTGCGGTGCAACAAAATGCGTCAGTTCTTTGATGTGATGCTTAATCAATCGGTGTGGAGGATCAATAATGTGTTTTGAAATGTGTCCATCCATCGCCCATTCAGATGCAATATGCGTCACAATCGTTTTATTCAGCCACTTGGCCTCATGCGCAGGCACAAAATGATTATGTGCAATTACATCCACAAACAAATGGCTAGCATAGCCAACTGCCATTGCAAGTTCTTCGTCTGTTTGGGCGTAGGCAATCATTTGTTCTGAGATGTGCCATTGGTGTGTAGTGCTAAAGGATTTTGAAATCACCGCCAAATCAGGCAAACATGCACCAGCAAGTACTAACTTTGGAAAACGTTTAATCGCTTGCTGAACTTTAGGGTCGAGTAATGGCGTTGCCATTAATAAATATTGTGAAAAGTAGATATGGGTAAATAATCCCCAAGCATTTGAATCTGCTGCATAGAAGCATATGGGTATTGCCCATAATGCCCTGATGTAAAACGCTTTTAACATAGTGCGTACTTTTACATGCTAGCATGAAGCTAATATTAAAATTGAATGACACTTTAATGAAAAATATATGCCATAAAGTCACTAAACCGTCACATTGAATCGCTAATATTTGCCTATTAAATAGGGTTAACTTAATGAATATATTACTGATTTCAGATGTTTACTTTCCACGCGTGAATGGCGTTTCCACCTCGGTGAGGACATTTACCGAACAATTACAAAAACAGGGGCACACTGTACATTTAATTGCGCCTGATTATGGAGTGACCACAGAAGATGAAGCGTGGATTAGCCGTGTGCCAGCTCGAAAAATTTTCTTTGATCCTGAAGATTACTTGATGAAATATGGTGAAGTCATTAAGTTGCTTCCAGAACTTAGAAAAAAGAATTTTGATTTAATACATATTCATACCCCCTTTATTGCGCATTATGCTGGACTTAAGTTGGCTGCAGCTTTAAAAATCCCTGTTGTAGAAACCTATCACACCTTCTTTGAAGATTATCTGCATCATTATCTGCCGTGGATTCCTAAGTCAATTGCACGTAGTTTAGCAAGACAGATTTCTAAAAAACAATGTAATCAGGT
>CAYXHH010000094.1:2571-6368 GCA_964464725.1 uncultured Methylotenera sp.
TTTATTGGTTATTTAGATCGCAATACAGAGTTGAATGCCTGTTATCAATCTGCAGATGTTTTTGTATTTGCATCAAAAAGCGAAACTCAAGGCTTGGTATTATTGGAGGCGATGGCACAAGGCACGCCTGTGGTGGCAATCGCAGAGCTGGGTACCGCTTCAATATTGATAGAAGGGCAAGGTGCGCGAATTGCCACTGAGAATGTGAGTGATTTTTCTGGAAAAGTGCATGAACTCATTACGCAACCAAAACTGCGCAATAATCTGGGTAAAGCAGGCAGGTCTTATGCGTTAAGTTTATGGTCTGCTCGTGTAAAAGCAGAGCGGATGGCGACGTTTTACCAAGATTTAATTGCTAAAAAACAAGCCAGAAATGTAGCCACAAACTTACAAATAGAAGCGCAAGCCTAGCTGTCTAGTTTAAACAAATATTTAAACGCTTTAAATTAAAAACGTTTATTAGCTTGTTGCTTCCTGTTCCATTTCTTCCATGGTAACGTGGCGCACATCTTTGCCTTTCACCATGTAAACTACATATTCAGAAATGTTTTTTGCGTGATCACCTATGCGTTCAACGGCTTTCGCCACAAATAGTACTTCCAGTGAAATAGAAATCGTGCGTGGGTCTTCCAACATAAAGGTAATCAATTGACGAATTGCAGCTTGATATTGCTCATCTACCTCTTCATCCATATGCGCAATCTCAATCACTTTTGTCGCATCAGAACGCGCAAATGCATCCAAAGCCATATGTAGCATATCGCGTGCTGAGTTAGCCATTGCTTTAATTTCAACAAAGCGTGGTGTTAACTTTTGGTTGCTTTCAGCAGCTTTTAAGGCAAAACGGGCTACTTTAGCGGCTTCATCGCCAATTCGCTCTAGGTCTGTAATGGTCTTAATCATCATCAATACCATGCGTAAATCACCAGCAGTTGGCTGGCGCCGTGCAATAATATGGCTGCAGTCTTCATCCACTTGCACTTCTAAAGCGTTGACCATGTGATCTTTTTTAATCACATTCTTGGCAAGTTTTACGTTGTTTCCTGTGAGCGCATCCAGTGCATCCACAATTTGTTGTTCAACTAAGGCGCCCATTTCCAGAACTTTGGCACGTACTGCCTCTAACTCGGCATCGTACTGTCTAAAAATATGTTCAGATTGCTGCATTCATAAATCCTTTCAATTAGCCGAATTTGCCTGTAATGTAATCTTCGGTCTCTTTACGGCTAGGGCGTGTAAAAATAGTGTTTGTATCATCGTACTCCATTAATTCGCCTAAATACATATAGGCGGTGTAATCGGATACGCGCGCAGCTTGTTGCATATTGTGTGTGACCACTAAAATCGTGAGTTTGTTTTTTAATTCGCTCATTAATTCTTCAATATTTGCGGTCGCAATCGGGTCGAGCGCAGAAGTTGGTTCATCAAACAACATAATTTCTGGGTCAGTTGCTAATGCGCGTGCTATGCACAAGCGTTGTTGCTGACCACCGGATAAATTAAATGCTAAGTCATTTAAGCGGTCTTTAACCTCGTTCCAGATGGCGCCACCTTTGAGCGCTTCTTCTACTTTATCATCAAGCACGCGTTTATTCGTCTCGCCACGCACACGTAAACCATAGGCTACATTTTCATAAATGGATTTTGGAAATGGATTAGGCTTTTGAAACACCATGCTAATGCGCATGCGCACTTCGATGGGGTCTACGCCATGCTCTAAGATGTTAGTGTTATCAGGGTGCATGACAATTTCACCTTGGTATTTATTGCCTGGGTACAAATCATGCATACGGTTAAAGCAACGTAAGAAGGTCGATTTACCGCAACCAGATGGGCCAATTAATGCAGTAATTTTATTTTCATACAACGGCATGCTAACGCTTTTAAGCGCTTGTTTGCCATCGGCATAGAAAAAGTTAAGGTTTCGTGATTCTGCTTTAAGTGCAGTTGTAGCGTTAATCATAGATGTTGACCCAAAATAATTACCATTTAATGTTTTTGCGAATTTTGTAGCGCAAGTAAATTGCCGTGCCATTCATCAGCAGTGTGATGATGATGATTAATGCACCCGTTGCTGCAGCATTAATGTGAAATGCGTGATCAGGACGTGAGAGCCAGTTAAACATTTGAATCGGCAAAACTGTAAAACCAGAACTTAACCATTCAAAATTAATAAAAGGCGCAGTATCCGTGATTGGTGTTGGCGGTAAAAACGCAATAAAAGTCAGCGCGCCTATAGTGATAATCGGCGCAGTTTCCCCAAGTGCGCGTGCCATCCCGATAATCACGCCAGTTAAAATACCTCCATATGAGTATTTTAAAACATGGTCATAAACGACTTGCCATTTAGTTGCGCCAACTGCATAAGCTGCTTCACGTATCGCAATAGGTATTGCGCGAATTGATTCGCGTGTAGAAACAATCACAATTGGCAATATTAATAAGCCTAATGTTAAACCTGCTGTGAGGATGCTTTGACCTAAACCGAGAATGTAAACGAACAAACCTAAAGCAAGTAAGCCGTAAATGATTGAAGGCACGCCAGCTAAGTTAGCAACGTTAATTTCAATAATGTCTGAAAACCAGTTTTTTGGGGCATATTCCTCAAGATATAAGCCTGCTGCGACGCCCATCGGAACAGCTACAATAAAAGTCACCAGCATCACTAATACAGAACCTACCCATGCAGAGAGTAAACCTGCACGCGCAGCTCGGCGTGATGGGAACTCAGAGAAAAACTCTAAATTAAAACGCTGATGACCATCGATTACCAAGTCTGTAAATAGCGTTAGCAATGTCAGTAGCGCAAGCATCAAGGCCAGCAAACCAACGAGTGAGAAAATATAGTCATTAAGTTTGTGGCGCTTAATCATCGCGCGTACAGCACCTAAGTCTTTTAAAACAGAAGCTTTTGGTGCTGCTTGAGTGTTCGAATCTGGTGTCATAATGTTACTCATTATTCAAAAGCGATATTAATAATGCTCGCGATACTTTTTGCGAACCATATGGCCAAGTATGTTAAAGCATAAAGTCATCGCCATTAACACAAGACCTGCAGCAAAAATACTTTGATAACCAATACTTCCGTGTGGTAAATCGCCCATCGCAACCTGCACAATAAACGCAGTAATTGTTGCAGCGCTTTCCATGGGGTTAAAACTGATAATCGGTTGTTGGCCTGCTGCTACGGCAACCACCATGGTTTCACCCACTGCGCGGGATATCCCTAAAATGTATGCTGCAACAATACCTGACACCGCAGCAGGCGTCACAACACGAATTGCTGTTTGAAAGCGTGTAGCGCCCATTGCGTAGCTGCCTTCACGCATGCTCATTGGTACTGCGCGCATGGCGTCTTCTGCCACTGAGGCGATATAAGGCACAATCATAATGCCCATCACAATCCCCGCGCTCAACATATTAAAGCCAGGTAAAGAAGGGAATATTTTTTGCAAAATTGGCGTTAAGAATAAAAGTGCAAAATAACCAAATACAATCGTTGGAACTCCCACTAATAACTCCAATATGGGCTTCACAATTTCACGCGTTTTATGCGTAGCAAATTCTGATAAATAAATGGCCGCTACAGTCCCGATAGGAATAGCAACGGCGAGTGCCACCGCAGAGGTGGTGAGCGTACCTGAAATTAAGGGCAAAATACCGTAATGCGCGTCTTCAAATAATGGTGTCCATTGTGTGTCGGTAAAAAAATCAACAATCGAAACTGTTTTAAAAAAACTGAGTGATTCGTAAAGTAAAATTGCGACAATTGATAAGGTTGTTGCGACTGCAGATAA
>CAYXHH010000095.1:0-6329 GCA_964464725.1 uncultured Methylotenera sp.
CGCTTAAACAAAAAGGCTTACCTTTGGCTTACGTGGGCGATGTAGTCGGCACAGGTTCTTCACGTAAATCAGCCATTAACTCGGTGCAATGGTTTATGGGGAATGATATCCCGAATATTCCTAATAAACGTACGGGTGGTGTGGTCATAGGTAGCAAAATTGCGCCTATCTTTTTTAACACAGCCGAAGACTCAGGCGCATTTCCTATTCAAGCCGATGTATCAAAACTCAATACGGGCGATGTGATTATTATTAAGCCTTATGAGGGTAAAATTGTGAGCGAAGCAGGTGCTGTGTTATCGACTTTTGAGTTGAGCCCAGTCACCATGCCTGACGAAGTGCGTGCGGGTGGACGTATTCCGCTCATTATTGGCCGTGGCTTAACCACTAATGCATGCAAAGCACTGGGTATGCCAGCACCTAGTTTGTTTATCACCGCCACCCCAGCCAAAGATACAGGCAAAGGCTATACCTTGGCGCAAAAAATGGTGGGTCGCGCTTGTGGTCTGCCAGAAGGTAAAGGCGTGCGTCCCGGCACCTACTGTGAACCGAAAGCAACTACGGTTGGTTCACAAGACACCACAGGTGGTATGACGCGCGATGAGTTGAAAGAACTCGCCTGTTTAGGTTTTAGCTCGGATTTAGTGATGCAAAGCTTCTGTCACACGGCGGCATATCCCAAACCAGTGGATATTAAATTACAACATACCTTGCCAGAGTTTATGTCTAGTCGTGGCGGCGTCAGTTTGCGCCCAGGTGATGGTGTGATTCACTCATGGCTCAACCGGATGATTTTGCCAGATACTGTTGGTACAGGCGGTGACTCGCATACACGCTTCCCAATTGGTATTTCATTCCCAGCGGGGTCGGGCTTGGTGGCTTTTGCTGCCGCAACTGGCGCCATGCCTTTGGATATGCCGGAGTCTGTGCTGGTGCGCTTTAAAGGCGAAATGCAACCAGGGATTACCTTACGTGATTTAGTGAACGCAATTCCTTATGCCGCGATTCAAGAAGGCACGCTGACGGTTGGTAAACAAGGTAAGAAAAACGTATTTAACGGCCGTATTTTAGAAATTGAAGGTTTGCCCGATTTAAAAGTAGAACAAGCTTTTGAGTTTGCTGATGCCTCAGCCGAGCGTTCAGCCAATGGCTGTACTGTGTTGTTAAACGAAGCGCCGGTGATTGAGTTTTTAAACTCGAATATTGTGCTGATGCAAAACATGATAGAGAACGGCTACCAAGATGCACGCACCCTGCAACGCCGTATCGAAAGCATGCAAGCGTGGTTGGCTAAGCCGTCATTGCTTAAACCTGATGCGGATGCCGAGTACGCGCATGTGATTGAAATTGATTTAAATGAAATCAAAGAACCACTTGTGGCTTGCCCGAATGACCCAGATGACATCAAAACATTGTCTGCTGTGGTAGGGGATAAGATAGACGAAGTGTTTATTGGTAGCTGTATGACCAATATCGGTCACTATCGCGCCGCGGCAAAAGTATTAGATGGGATGGGCAATATCCCAACCCGTTTATGGATTGCGCCACCAACCCGTATGGATGAGGCACAATTGCGCGATGAAGGCGTGTATTCTGTCTTTGGCGTGGCGGGCGCGCGTACCGAAGTGCCAGGCTGTTCACTTTGCATGGGCAACCAAGCGCGTGTGGCAGATAAAGCGACTGTATTTTCTACCTCTACCCGCAACTTTGATAACCGCATGGGTAAAGACGCACGAGTTTACTTGGGTTCAGCCGAGTTGGCGGCTGTGTGCGCCAAACTGGGCCGTATGCCAACGCATGCAGAATATTTGGAAACTGTGGGTAATAAACTGGCTGATACCGCCAATATTTACAAATACCTCAACTTTAATCAAATGACGGAATACAAAGCCGCGTTGGATACCTTGGCAAGTGGTAAAAAAGTGATCCCAATCGCAGAGACAATTTAACGAGAAAAATTCATCGGCCTGCAAGCCAATATCCATGTGGCTTGCAGAGTAGGTGACTTGATGTTGTAGTTAAATGACCGAAAAAATCAACGAAACAAATAATCAAAAAAGCTTATTTAGGCAATTTAGCTTAAAAGATTGGCGCATCATGCTGCCAGCCTTATTGTTGATTGTAGCGCTGGTCTACTTTGGCTATCAGTTCCATGTCGATACCAAAGTCATCGCAGGTGGTAGCGTGGTGATAGGCCTACTTTCTGGCGCATTTGCATGGTTGGTAGGGCTTATCGGCTTAGTACCCATCATTGGGCCAATCTTGGTTAAGGTGTTGAGTATCGGCTTTATTTGGTTGCTTAATGCGGTGGGTTATGTCATTTCATACATCGCCATTAAGCGCGGCTACAGCCAAGATGTGTTGACTTATCGCGGACTTACCATCGCGCTGATTGTTGGCATCGTGATTGGCTATATTATCGCGCAGTATATTTAATGCTTGCCGTCACCGTGGCTCATTAATTTGTCTATATATGCAATGGCAATTGCACTTAGTACAAATGTCATGTGAATGACTGTTTGGGCAATTAATACCTTATCGCTTAGATTTTCTGCATTAATAAATGTTTTTAGTAAGTGAATAGACGAAATGCCAATAATCGCAGTCGCGAGTTTTACTTTGAGTAAGTTGGCATTCACGTGAGAAAGCCAATCAGGTTCATCAGGATGTCCTTGCAGATGAAGTCTTGAAACAAACGTTTCATACCCGCCTACAATCACCATAATCAGCAAGTTTGAAATCATGACCACATCAATTAAACCCAATACAATCAACATGATATCGGCTTCTTTAATGGTGGTTGTATGTTGTATTAAGTGCCAAAGCTCAATGCCAAAAAAGTAGACATACACCGCTTGCGCTAAAATCAACCCCAAATATAGCGGCAATTGCAGCCAACGACTACCAAATAATATACTCGACATAATGCTGCCTTGTTTGTATTCCGAAGCGCTAGGTTTTTTATTTGTTTGCATGGTATGAAAACTAATAATTAAATTAAAGTGAATGAATTTTACCTCAAGAATTTACATAAGTAATCTCAATTTTAGCTTTATAAAATTAAGCAATTGAATAATCAAGCTTAAACTCTGCGTCTTCATCATTCGCTAATATTTTTGTCAATATAGGCATATTTTCTTGCAAGATTTTGGGCATTGTCCACGGTGGGTTGATGATAAACATACCGCTGCCATGCATACCAAAACCATCAGCACTTTTGTTTTGCACAGATAAGCTCACATTTAACCAATCTTGAACGCCAATTTTTTTCAATGCTATCAACATTTCTTCTGGTTCTGGGCGCTGTAAAAGCGGGTACCAAATGAGATACGTGCCTGTGGCAAAGCGTTTTAAGCTGTCTTGAATGCAATCGACCACGCGCATATAGTCTTCTTTTAGTTCATAAGGCGGATCGATTAACACTACTGCGCGTTTGGTCGGCGGTGGTAAGCACGATTTAATACCATTAAAGCCATCTTGCATTTCTATTTTTGTTTGCTTAGCTTTACCTGAGAAGTTCTCGATTAACAATTTGCAGTCGCTAGGATGTAATTCAAACAAACGCAATTTGTCGTCAGCACGTAAAAAATACTCAGAAATTTTGGGTGAGCCAGGGTAGAAATTTAGCTGTGTATTATTGTTAAATGATTGAATCATATTAACAAAACTAGCAAGTGACGCTGGTAAGTTAGGAGCCTGTATTAAGCGGTTGATGCCAGATTCAAACTCGGCATTTTTTTGTGCAAAATCACTGTTAAGTGCATACAACCCTGCACCAGCGTGGGTATCAATGACCCAATATGGCTTATCTTTTTGATTAAAATAATCCAGCACATAGCTCAGTACATAATGTTTAAGCACATCGGCATGATTGCCTGCGTGAAAGGCGTGGCGGTAACTTAGCATGGTAAAAAATTCGCAAAATGGTGATTGCAATACATCGGTGTATTATAGCGCTTAGTCGCAGGCAGTTAAATCGTTGCGGCGGATGAAAGTTCACTTAACTAAATAATAAGGAGAATAAAATGTTAAATAAAATCAGTATTTTAGGTTTAATTGGCTTACTAGTATGTGCGCCTATGGCATTTGCAGAAAGTATAATGAAACTAGACACTGATGGTGATGGTAAAGTGAGTTACGAAGAGTATCTTGCATCAAAAGAAAAGGCTCATGAGCGCCAATTTAAAAAGATGGACACCAATAGTGATGGCTTTATTGATGCTGCAGAAAAGCAAGCGCAAAAAGATAAAATGCGACTGATGCGAGAAAAACGCAAGCAAAAATCACAAGAATAAGCTATTAAGCATGATGATAAAAAGCACTCGATTTGAGTGCTTTTTATTGTCTTTGTCATGATTAACCGATAGCATCATCAATTATGACTGAACACCATCATCACGACCATTCTGCACACCAGCACCATACACATCAGCATGCGTCAAAGGCAAAGAATGTATTTGCGTTGCCATTTTTTTTGATACTCATATTTGCTATCGTTGAGTTTGCTGGTGGTATTTGGACAAACTCGCTCGCCTTGCTTGGTGACGCTTGGCATATGTTTTCAGATGTATTCGCGCTCGGTTTGGCATGGTTTGCTTCGCACCATGCGGCGAATAGCAAAAAGCACAAAAACGGACAAAGCTATATTGAAATCATAGCGTCTATGATTAATGCAGCACTGATGTTGCTCGTGGTCGCCTACATCATTGTTGAGGCCATTGATCGATTTTACCATCCACATCAGGTCACAGGCGGCTACGTGATGCTGATTGCGTTTGTCGGGTTAATTGTCAATATTGTGGTCGCTAAATTATTGCATGATGATCATCATGACCACCTCAATAATCATAACAAGCGTGCGGCTTTTTTACATGTGATGAGTGATTTGCTCGGGTCACTTGCTGCGCTGATTGCCGGTGCAGTGATTTATTTTACGGGCTGGTTGCCAATCGACGCGATACTTTCGATTTTGATATCGTTGCTTATTTTGATCGTTACTTTAAAACTAATCAGCGATATGATTAAAGGACTGCGCAGTTGATGCGTGGTAAGCGAAATTTTCAGATGAATTTTAGGTCAAATTAACGTTAAGTCAGGAGGAATCAAGATGCCATACGTCAATGTAAAACTTGCTGGAAGTGTCACCAAAGAACAAAAG
Organism: uncultured Methylotenera sp.; assembly: GCA_964464725.1. Lineage (GTDB taxonomy): Bacteria > Pseudomonadota > Gammaproteobacteria > Burkholderiales > Methylophilaceae > Methylotenera_A. Next base: position 5,159 of record CAYXHH010000095.1, read on the forward strand.
AAACAAATTGCCAAAGAAATTACCGAAACTTTGCAAAAGCACGCGCATAAACCACCCAGCTATACCTATATTGTATTTGAAGAGGTGGAAATGGAAGATTGGGCAATAGGCGGAGAATTGTTGGGCTGAATGCATTTAACTACCAATTCAGGAGAAACTCACTTTTCTGACTGAGTTAAATCAGTTATATTTGCCGTTCTTATCAACTAACACTGAGGTTCAAATGAAAAATGTATTATTTGCATGTGCATTGATGTTTGGTTTGATTCAAACATCAAGCGCAGCTATTGATGAAACAATTCGATTAAAAGAAACAATTGAGATTAACGCCCCTGCAGACAAAGTTTGGGCTAAAGTGGGTAATTATGCTGATATGAGCTGGCACCCAGGAATTGCTAAAACAGAGCTCACTAGCGGCAAAGCGGATGAAGTTGGCGCAACACGGGTACTCAGCTTGCAAGGTGGCGGCAATGTTAACGAAGTGCTCACTAGCTTCGACGCAGCTGGCATGACAATGAAGTATGAAATTACTGAAAGCGTGTTACCAGTTAGAGATTACGGCGCAACGCTTAAAGTAGAATCTGCTGGTGATGGAAAATCAATCGTCACTTGGCGTGCGATGTTTAAACGTAAAGACCCTGCAAGCCCAGGTGCAGCAGGCCAAGACGATGCGGCCGCTAAAGAAGCGATTACAGGTATTTTTAAATCTGGATTAGCCAATATCAAAAAAATATCAGAATAGTTTTTGATTAGTTTTAAAAAGGCTTTGCGATGAAATTTTGCAAAGCCTTTTTTTATTGATGCTTTAAGCTAACTGTTACAATGCAGAGATGCGTTATATTGCGATTTCTATATATTTAGGATTACAGTTGCTATGCTTGAATGTATATGCAGAAAATATATGTCTAGGCAAACAAATTAAGATCCTTGCCATTGGTGACAGCCTGACACAAGGCGGAGGTCAACCAAATGAATTTACCTACCGTTTACCACTTTCGAAAATGCTCAAAAACGCAGGCTATGATGTTGATTTTATCGGCACACAAAATTCAGGGCTCAATCCATCTTTTCAATGGCCGGCTGGGTTTGATAATCAGCATGAAGGCTATTACGGCAAACCAGCTGATTATGTAGATGAGAAGCTAAAAGTAAACTTAGCAAAAATTGCTGC
>CAYXHH010000096.1:0-6298 GCA_964464725.1 uncultured Methylotenera sp.
CGCCTATCACCATCATATACTGCACCTGCATGCATACCATTCATGGCAATACTTACAGCTGTTTGAATATCTTCCATATTGACACCTAAACGTGCAATTTTCTCTCGATCAACATTCACAGTTAACACAGGTAAGCCTGTAGTTTGCTCTACCTTTACGTCAGCACTTCCTGAAGTTTTTTCAAGTAACTCAGCAATTTTTGCAGCTGTATCAGCCATCACATCTAAATCATCACCAAACACTTTGACAGCTACATCACTGCGCACCCCAGAGATGAGTTCATTAAAACGCATTTGTATTGGTTGGGTAAATTCATAATTATTACCTGGCACTTTTGATACTGCTGCTTGTATTTGGGCAATCAGTGCATTTTTACTCAAACTTGCATCTGGCCACTGAGCTCTTGGCTTTAAAATGATAAAAGTATCCGCCACACTTGGCGGCATAGGATCAGTAGCGATTTCTGCAGTACCTAGTTTTGCATATACTCTATCAACTTGTGGGAACGCTTTAATGGTTTTTTCTAGCTCTTGCTGCATGCCGACCGCTTGGTTTAAGCTAGTACCTGGAATACGTAGCGCATGTAACGCAATATCCCCTTCATCTAAACTAGGCACAAACTCACTGCCCATGCGTGTCAGCAACAAACTGCTTAGCACTACTATGGTTGCAGCTAACGTCAACACCACTGCTTTGTTGTTTAGTGTCCAATCTAGTATTGGTGCATATATTTTATTTGCCCAATGCATGACTTTATTTTCTTTTTCTTCCACACGACCAGTCACTAAAAGTGCAATAGCTGCAGGAATAAAAGTAACAGAAATAATCATCGCAGCGATTAATGCAATGACTACAGTAAATGCCATTGGGTAGAACATTTTGCCTTCTACCCCTGTAAGGGTAAAAATAGGCAAATAGACTGCCATAATAATCAGCTGACCATAAATGAGTGGTCGTCTTGCCTCACGGGCTGCATAAAAAACTTCTGCGAACCTCTCTTTTTTAGTTAAATTTCGTCCTAATTCACTTTGACTATGGGCTAAGCGTCTCATCGCGTTTTCAACAATCACAACTGCGCCATCAATAATAATCCCAAAATCAAGCGCACCTAAACTCATTAGATTGGCGCTGATTTTATATGTCACCATGCCAGTAAATGTCATCAACATAGCTAACGGAATCACACACATGGTGATAAGTGCAGCGCGAATATTGCCCAAAAATATAAACAAAATCGCAATAACTAGCAGTGCGCCTTCAATCAGGTTCTTTTTAACAGTGTTAATAGCTTTATCAATCAAAATAGTACGGTCATAGACTGTATTAGCGACAATACCTGGCGGTAGTGTTTTATTCACTTCGGCTAATCTACTAGCAACCTCTTGAGAAACTTCACGACTATTTTCGCCAATCAACATAAATACCGTACCTAACACCACCTCTTCACCATTCATGGTAGCAGCACCTGTACGCAAATCACTGGCAATAGATACAGTTGCTACATCCTGAACTCTAATTGGTGTGCCATTACGAATATCTAAAACGACGTTTGATAGCGCATTTAATGCAATTGATTGATTTTTACTGTTGACTGTTATTTGTCCCGGTACGCGTATTAAATATTGCTCACCTAACTTTTCAATATAGCCTGCGCCTTGATTGTTAGTGTTTTTCTCTAAGGCATTCAAGATGTCACTCATCGTTAGACCATAACTGACTAAAGCATCTAAATTGGGTGATACTTGAAATTGTTTACTATACCCTCCGACAGTATTTATTTCTGTCACTCCTGGCACATTCCGTAATTGTGGTTTAATAATCCAATCTTGCACTTCACGCAAATCCATTGCGGTATAAGGGGTTCCATCTGCTTTTAATGCGCCTGGTTTGGCTGAAACTATCCACATAAAAATTTCACCTAAGCCTGTTGCAGTTGGTCCCATTTCGGATAGGATACCAGCAGGCAGTTTTTCTTTTACCTGCGCAATACGTTCTGCAACAAGTTGCCTAGCAAAATAAATATTCGTGCCTTCTTTAAACACGACCGTAACTTGGGACAAGCCATAGCGAGAAATAGAACGAGTTTCTTCCAAATTTGGCATGCCAGCCATTGATGTTTCTATCGGATAGGTAATTCTCTGCTCGGTTTCCAAAGGCGAATACCCAGGTGCAACTGAGTTAATCTGTACTTGCACATTGGTAATATCGGGTACTGCGTCAATAGGTAAGTGTTGATAACTAACAATCCCCAGTATTGCTACACCCAAGCTGATGAGCATTACCAACCACCGCTGATCAATTGCAAATGAAATCAGTTTTTCAAAAAAACCATTAGCTTCATTTGCTGTGTTTTTAATTTTAGTGGTCATGTGTGGCTCCCGCTTTGCCAAGCTCAGCTTTTACGACAAAACTATTCCCTGCAGCGTATTGTTCGCCATTATTTAAGCCAGTTAATACTTCTACATATTTGTTATCTCGGCGTCCAAGTTCTACTGGTCGCGCTTCAAAATATTCACCATATCGCCCAAAAACCACATCACCATAGTGCAAGCTTTGTATGGCCTCAACAGATACAGCCAATGGCACATTCACTTCATTTGCCACCAAATCAATATTGACTGGCAAACCAACTAACCAACTTCTTTTTGGATTTGGTAACACCACACGAGCAACCGCCGTGCGGCTTTGTGCATTGACCAGTGGTGCTATATAGGTGATTACACCTGTTTCAGTTTGTGCAAATGCTGTTGCGGCTACAGTGACTTGTTGACCTGTTTTAACAACTCCCAAATCTTTTGTTGGTACGCTAATTTCTGCCCATACGGTATTTAAATCTGCTATTTCAAATAAGATTTGTGACATATCGACTACTTGTCCAACGGATATTTGCTTACGCGTAACCACGCCTGATATGGGTGCTGTCAGTGTATAACGCGTACCGCTACCACTACCAATTCCCATACCTACCAATATCTGTCTTTGGCGGGACACTTCAATTTGTGCCAATTCCAATTCATTTTTGGCTGCTAAATAATCTTGTTCTGCTGATATTTTTTCTCGCCATAAACTTTCTTCACGTGCAAATGTAGTTTTAGCTAAACTCAATCGTTGCTGTGCAGCGGCCAAATCACCACGATTTTCTGCTACGCCTGTACTTGAAATCACCGCTAATGTTTGACCCTTTTTGACCGTACCACCCACATTTGCTGCAACGCTTTCTACTATCCCACCCAAGCGCGGCAGCACTTGTACTGCTTTGTCTGCATTTAAAGTAATTTCGCCAATCAATCTTAAGTTAGTTTGAATATTAGCGGGGCCAGCCGTTAACACCTCTATGGCATTATGTTTAAGCTGCTCATTCGTAAGCGACACTCTTGCCTCAACTTGGTCATAGCTAAACGTATGCGCTTTACCTTCATAACTTGCATCAATTTTTACTTTGAAAGAGTGGGGTTCGACAACAGTAGTATTTGATGTTAAGTAATTATTTTCTGGTATGAGATTGAATAATTCTGTCTCACGGCCTAAACGTTTCAGAGTTAATTTAATTAAAGAATCTTTTGGTGCTAATAATTTGTTGTTTAAATATGCATAAAGTCTGAATTGTGGTGGCTGATTTTGCTCAAAGATTGTCACTTCTACAGCGTATTCACCATCGGTAAATAACTTACCACCGTGAGGCCCTTTCACGCTTTCCTTAACCATGGCAGGATGATTATGGCCTTGCTCACTTAGCGTATCATTTGCCGTAGTAGAGGCCAAATGATCTTTTTCATGGTTATGTCCTGCCTCACCATGTGCAGGCCGTTTTTTCATAGTACCACCGACAGATGCATTTGCTTCTTCTGCATGCTCACCATGCCCATGTTCATCCATGGCAGGCTTTTCTGTTTTTAATATAAATCCTGCAGCCAAAATTCCTAGCAATATGATTGCAATAATTAACCACATTTGTTTATTAAGTTTCATGGTGTTTCCTTTAAGTTTGTACGGCCTAATATTCTTTGAATATCTGCCTCTGCAAGGTGAGCCATAGTTAAAGTTTGGATAAACTGCATTTTGGCTTGGAATAATGTGCGTTGTGCATCAAGCACTTCTAAAAAACTAAACTTTCCAAATTCGAATCCTTTGCGCGCAGCCTCATATGCAATTTGCGCCCCTTGCAAAATATCTTGTTTATACATATTGGACGCTTCTACTTGTAATTGTCTGCGACTGTAAGCATCTTTCAATTCAGTTTGTAATTGATTTTCGAGTGCTGTCTTTTCATCTATGGATTGATATTCACGCGCTTTTGCACTTAGTAAGTTACCCTGATTTTTGTCAAAAACGGGGATTGGAATATATAAACCAATCATCGCTTGTGTAATACCGCCGAGTTCTTCATTGCGCTGTGCTCCTAAGCTAACGGTCACATCTGGTGTTTGTTTTGATAATTCAATATTACTTATGGCTTGCTTTTCCTTAATAGCCAAAGCTGCTTTTTTAAGGCGAGGTGAGTCTGCTAGTTGCGCAATTAATTCACTTTCGTTCGGTAACTCTTTAAGGTTTTCTAGATCACCTACCACTATATAATCAGTCTGACCTTCACTTTTTGACCACAAGCTGGCTAAACGCTGTTTGGATATATCTAGTTGTTGATTCGCGTTTGCAAGATCAATTTTTAAACTTGCTTCAGCAACTTTAGCTTTGCTTTCTTCTACTGGAGAAATCTTGCCTGCTAATACGCGTTTAGTGGTCGTATCCTTGGTAGTGGTAGCAATTTCTAATAATTCTTGCGCCAATTTCTGTGCTTGTTGAGCTGCTAGTACCTGATAAAAGGCAGCATAAGTCTTAGCGCTGATTTCAGCTTGCGCAATATGAATATCGGCTTCTGCAATATCGAAAGCTGCACCAGCGGCAACTATACGTTTGTCACGTTTGCCAGCAGTTTCTAACTGCTGACTGATGGCAATTGTAGTGACACGATTTTGACTACGTAAATCTTGTACTTGACCAGACAAGGTAGGATTTGGACGAGAAGCAGCCTGTAACTGTTGAGCGCTTTCAATTTCCCGACCTCGCATAGCAACAGCAAGATCAGGGTTGGCTTGTAAAGTTAAGGCTGTAGCTTCACTAAGGTCGACTGTTTTAGTTTCAGCACTTACAGCTAAATTTTGTAAGCCTAGAAATGTGAATAAGATCCACATAGCGTAAATGGGCTTGATCATAGGAACTCCTAATTAACTCAAATTGGTTAAAAAAACCAAGTTTAAAAAAACGACTAGATGAGAAAATTAACGAGGAGGTGCGCGCGTGGCAGGAAGTCTTTTTCTAAGACGTTGATAAGATAATAAACTTAATTGAGGATATACGACTAAAGTAGGTCGCAATAAAATGAAAAAGGATAGGCAAAGTACAAACAACGGCAACAGATCAAACAACAAAGCAGAATCAATATCTTGTTTTATTGCAGATGATACTGTGACTATGTGTGCAGCATGTGGATAGTCAGTGATTTTATTTGAATGACTATCAAAATATTCTTCATGTTCTGCACCTACGTGAAAGCCAGCTTCATGAGGAGAATGATTTTCATCTAGATGGGCATGGATAAATGGTTGTAATACTTGCAAAATTGCAAAGAAAATTGCCAGTAACAAGGTAATCCATTTGGTTTTGTTCAACGCCATAAGACTAATTTACCAAACTTAACTTGATAATACAAATGCTTATTAGTAAATTTTGTGAATAATGTTGGTGTTTTTAACTTCATACCATATATATGCCAACTTCAGCTTTAGGGATTATAAACTTTAAACATTATTGAACGTTAAACTTTACTATCGACTCTAAATTTTTATAAGTCTCTAAGTAAACTATAATAATAATTAGTTTAAGTAATGGGGCTTGGAATGTTTGAAATAAAGACTATTGTATTGTTTATTATTACTGCATTTGCAGAAATCATTGGCTGTTATTTGCCTTATCTTTGGCTCGTTCAAAATAAAAGTCCTTTTCTATTAATTCCTGCGTTATCTTCATTAGCTCTATTTACTTGGTTGCTTACGCTTCATCCTGTTGCTGCTGGTAGGGTCTATGCTGCATATGGTGGAGTTTATATTTGTGTAGCGATATTCTGGTTGTGGGCTGTAGATGGAATAAAACCAAGTAGCTGGGATTATCTTGGAGCAGGAGTAGCATTGCTTGGTATGGGCATTATCATGTTTGCACCCCGTAGTACCTAATTTATTTCGTTGAGTAAAATAAAGACGATGTATCTATATAAAATTTATTGAAAATGTCAGCTTTGGGGATT
>CAYXHH010000097.1:0-6199 GCA_964464725.1 uncultured Methylotenera sp.
TGGTGGAGGGGGCTGGATTCGAACCAGCGTACTCAGAGAGAACGGATTTACAGTCCGTCGCCTTTAACCACTCGGCCACCCCTCCTAACCGAACCCGCGATTATGCTGAATTTTTAACCTACTGTCAAACAATTAGGCTCAAAAATAAATAATCCTATACATATCACATGAATGTATATTGAATGGGCTTAATCTACGATGATGCTGTTACGAGATTTTGGTGCCGGATGTCGGAATCGAACTGACGACCTTCGCATTACAAGTGCGCTGCTCTACCAACTGAGCTAATCCGGCTTTTTCTTGAAGGCGAGACTATATCACTTTTTATAAATCCGCGACTAGCCCTTTTAAGAAATTTTTTTACTTTTTATAAGTCGCAACTACTTAACAATAGTTAGCGTTGGTTTTTTCTTTGGTTTTTCTGTGTTTTTTTCTTCAGAAGTAGTTTTTAACAATGCTTCATCGCTGACCACATTGTCTACTGCTGACTCTAAACTCGTTTCAAAAAACATGCCTTGTGCATTTTCTCGTGCAAAAATACCCTTCACGGCATTCATCGGGATATATAAATTTTGCGAAACACCATTAAATCTGGCTGAAAAAACAATAGCATCATTGTCCATATGCAAATCTTTTGTGGCTGCATAATTTAAATTAAGCACGATTTCACCCTCTTTAACAAATGCCATCGGCACTCGGCACTGTGAGTTAACAGCAACCAACAAATGTGGCGTTAAGCCATTATCAACGCACCATTCGTGAATGGCGCGTACCATATAAGGCTTAGTTGAAATTAACTCACTCATTGCATCAAAAACTATTTTCTCATAGCTTTTTCTGATGGTGTCATTGCATCTGCATACAATGGACGTGAAAACAATCGCTCCGCATATTTCAGCAATGGTGCGGCTTGATTTGGCAAATCAATCCCATAGTGCCCCAATCGCCACAACAGCGGCGTTACCGCCACATCTAACATTGAATACTCATCACCCAATAAATAGTTTTGTTTGCTAAATATAGGCACAATTTGCGTTAAGTTATCACGAATTGTTTTACGCGCCACTTCTGCTTTTTGCTCGTCACCTGATTCAATGTCTTTCACGTGTTCGAACAAGTCTTTTTCAAAGTTATATAAAAATAATCTAGCACGCGCGCGCATTACTGGGTCAGCGGGCATTAATTGCGGATGAGGAAAACGCTCATCGATATATTCATTGATGATATTTGCTTCTGACAAGATTAAATCACGCTCAACAAGCACCGGCACAGAACCATATGGGTTTAGTATCGCCAAGTCTTCGGTTTTATTCGCTAAATCTACGTCAATCACCTCGAAGTCCATACCTTTTTCAAATAGTACGATACGACAACGGTGACTGAAAGGGTCAACCGACCCTGAGTAGAGTTTCATCATGAGTATTGCTCCTCGAAAATAATTGCATATAAAGTCGAATATGCTTTATTGCAACGTTATAGTTAATTTTATTTAATGTCTTTCCAGTATTCTTTTTTAAGCTTCACTACCAATACCAGCAAAATACCTAAAAACAATAGCGCCCAAATACCAATTTGCTGGCGTTGTTGTTTCGCTGGCTCTGCCATAAACGCCATAAAATTGGTTAAATCCCCAATTAGCGCGTTATATTCTGAAGGACTTAATTTACCTGGCTTTACAAGTTCTAATTTATGCGTTTCATGGTTTAAAATCTGCTCGCCTTGCAACTCATACAACACGTGTGGCATGGCTACTTTATCGTAAACAATATTATTCCAGCCCGTTGGTGTTGTGCTATCACGATAAAAACCTCGCATGTAAGCATATACCCAATCTGCCCCACGTGCGCGCACCTCGACTGATAAATCAGGCGGTGTGACACCGAACCACTTTTTAGCCTCTTTTGGATTCATCGCCACCTTCATTGGGTCACCCAATTTCTCACCAGCTAGAAGCAAATTTTCTTTAATTTGCTGCTCAGTGAGGCCAATATCCTTTAGTCGGTTGTAGCGCATATAGTTTGCGCTGTGACAGTTAAGGCAGCTATTGATAAAAGTGCGTGCGCCACGTTGCAATGAACCATAGTCAGTCGCATCTATTGGCGCTGTCACCCCAATTTTCACCTCGTTTGCAAAAGCAATCGATGGCAATAAAGTTAAAAGGAAAATGAATTTTTTCATGGATGTTGTTTTCATATTAACCTGTCACCCTTTCTGGCACTGGTTTAGTTTTATCTTTTGCGCTGTACCATGGCATTAGGATGAAAAATGCAAAATATACTAGAGTGAATACGCGGGCGACTACAGTTGCTCGGTCGGCACCACCTAAAATAGGCATACCTGCAGCAAACTGACCCCAAACATTAGAAGGTACTGTGCCCAAATAACCCAATATCAAAAAGCTCACCACAAAAGCTGTGAGCCATGATTTATACAAAGCCCCACGATAGCGAATTGATTTCACTGGACTACGGTCTAACCAAGGCAACAATGCAAATATCATGACCGATAAGCCCATCGCAGCAACCCCAGGGAATTGTGAGTTCATCACAGGCGGCACTGCACGCAAGATGGAATAATATGGTGTGAAATACCACACTGGTGCAATATGTGCCGGCGTTTTTAACGGATCAGCCGGTATAAAATTATTGTGCTCTAAAAAGTAACCGCCCATTTCTGGCGCAAAGGCAATAATCGAAACGAACACGATTAAAAACACCACGACACCAACTAAATCCTTAACAGTGTAGTATGGGTGAAATGGAATACCGTCTAAAGGAATGCCAGTTTCTTTATCCTTTTTGGCTTTAATTTCGACACCGTCTGGGTTGTTAGAGCCCACTTCGTGCAATGCCACCAAATGCGCCATCACCAAGCCAAGCAACACTAAAGGCAATGCAATCACGTGAAACGCAAAGAAGCGATTCAAAGTGGCATCAGATACTAGATAGTCGCCGCGCAACCATTCAGACAAGTCTGGCCCAATAAATGGAATCGTTGAAAACAAGTTCACAATCACTTGCGCGCCCCAGTATGACATTTGACCCCATGGTAATAGGTAGCCAAAGAATGCTTCGCCCATTAGGCACAAGAAAATTGCGACTCCAAATAACCAAATCAACTCACGAGGCCCGCGATAAGAACCGTAAATCAAACCACGGAACATATGCAAATACACGACAACAAAAAACATGGATGCGCCTGTGGAGTGCATATAACGGATGATATTGCCGCCAAATACATCACGCATGATATATTCCACACTAGCAAAGGCCTCTTCTGCGCTTGGCTTGTAGTGCATAGTTAAAAAGATACCTGTCGTGATTTGCAACACTAAAACTAGCATTGCCAGCGAGCCAAAAAAGTACCAAAAATTAAAATTCTTAGGGGCGTAATATTCGGTAATGTGTGCTTTAAGTGTGCTGGTGAGTGGGAAGCGTTTATCTACCCAACCCAATAAACCAGTTGTACCTTGATCTATTTTATCTGCCATGATTTAGGCCTCCGCTTTCTGATCAACGCCTATCAGCAGTGTCGTCTCTGTTAAATATTGATGTGGTGGTACAACCAAATTAGTAGGTGCTGGTGAGCCTTTAAACACGCGGCCTGCCAAATCGAATTTGGAACCATGGCATGGGCAGAAGGAACCACCTGTCCAATTTTCACCCATATCGCCGCCTTTTTCTAGCTTAGGTGTTGGCGAACAACCCAAGTGTGTACAAATGCCAACAACCACGCTTATATTTGGCTTAATACCACGACTTGTATTTTTGCAATAGGCAGGTTGTTGTGCAATTTCGCACATCGGATCAGATAATTCTGCGTTATGCTTGGACAATTCCGCTGTTTGCTCATCAGTACGATGAATTATCCATACTGGTTGACCACGCCATTCAGCCGTAATCATTTCTCCAGGCTTCACTTTGCTGATATCCACCTCTACAGGCGCACCTGCAGCTTTTGCGCGCTCGCTGGGTAACATACTACCAATAAAGGGCGTTGCCACTGCTGCCGCGCCAATTGCGCCAGTACAAGTAGTAGCGGTAATTAAAAAATTACGCTTTTCTTGATCAACTGCAGAAGGTTTAGAGAATGATAAAACACTCGCTTTTTCAGTTTTACTATTTGCCATTTGCAACCTTTAAGCCAATTTTGTTTAAAAAATAATCAAGTATGATGATGTTGAAGCTTCAGCTCGCTGTGAAGCGCCAATTATACATTTTTCCATAATATACACCAAATTTAATTGCATAACTGATTGAAATAAAAGGGTTTAATATCTCTATTCGTGCAATTAAAATTTGAGCAAAAATGGTGTTAAGTATCTACTAAACTGGGTTATCACAATCTATAAACTCATGATTGATTCCAAATTTTTCTGCTAAATGCGCCCCCAATGCTTGTATTCCGTAACGTTCTGTTGCGTGATGCCCTGCAGATATATAAGACACATTTGCCTCGCGCGCCACATGAACAGTTTGTTCAGAGATTTCTCCGCTCAAATAGACATCCACATTTGCAGCAGCCGCTTGCTCAATATAGCCCTGTGCCGCCCCAGTGCATAACGCGACACGTTTAACAGGCCTACTTAAATCACCAATCACGACTGCCTTACGATTAAGTTTTTCTTCAACTAGTTCCACAAAACTGCTTAAAGTTTGTGCTTTTTTTAACTCTGATAAGGCCAGCATATCGACCCACGAATCCACTGTTAAATCGAGCTGCTTGGCAAGCATCACATTGTTGCCAATTTCTGGGTGCATATCTAAGGGTAAATGGTAAGCAAATAAATTAAGCTGATGTTGTAGCAAAAACGCAATGCGTTGCTTTTTAATGCCCGTAATAGGCAAGGTTTCACCTCGCCAGAAATATCCGTGGTGCACTAAAATCGCATCCGCATTGGCTTGTTGAGCCGCTTGTAGCAAATTCATGCTTGCAGTGACACCTGTCACAATTTTTTTGATTTCTGACTTACCCTCTACTTGCAAACCATTTGGGCAATAATCGTTGAAGCGTTCTGGTTGCAAAAATTGCGTTAAATACGCGTTAAGTTCGTCTATTTTCATAAAATTTCACCTATACTTATATGCATTGATATTAACTCATTAATTATGCGACGAATTTGGCTTATTTTTGCACAAACCGTAACGGCCTGCTTAGGTCTTTTGTTTGCCTTGCGTTTTTTTTACCCTAACTTACTCGAACCAGCGCGTGAGACAGTTGTTTTAAAACAAGTTGAACAAACACCTATCACAAACAAAGTTGAACAAAACTATGGCTACAGTATTGCCGCGAAAAAAGCTATGCCAGCGGTCGTCAATATATTCACCACTAGCAAAGTCGCAACCACAGACCCTCATCAACAATTCAGGGACGACCCTTTGTTTAGACATTTTTTTGGCGAGCCTGATAGCGACGAAGACCAGCCCGAAAATAGCCTAGGCAGCGGTGTCATTGTGAGTGAGCAAGGATTTATTTTAACCAATGACCACGTGATTGCCAGTGCAGATGAAATTGAAGTAGCCCTAGCAGATGGTAGAAAATTGGCCGCAAAAGTAGTTGGCACCGACCCTGATACCGACTTAGCCATTTTAAAAGTGGATTCTGACAATTTACCAGCGATTACATTTGCCGCCTCTGAAAAGCTAAACGTAGGGGATGTGGTATTAGCAATTGGCAATCCTTTTGGCGTTGGACAAACGGTCACCCAAGGCATTATCAGCGCACTTGGTCGCAATCATTTAGGCATTAATACCTATGAAAATTTTATTCAAACAGATGCCTCAATCAACCCCGGCAACTCTGGCGGTGCATTAATTAATACTGAAGGTAATTTAATTGGTATTAATAGCGCGATTTATTCACGCAACGGTGGCAGCATGGGTATTGGCTTTGCCATTCCAGCCAATATCGCTAAGCAAGTTATGGAGCAGATTGTCGCAACGGGCACAGTCACACGTGGTTGGGTGGGGATTGAAGCGCAAGACATTACGCCCGAACTTGCGGAATCATTTAAATTACCTCAAGCTCGCGGTTCACTGATTGCTGGTGTGCTGAAAAATAGCCCAGCAGATATTGCTGGGATAAAAGCGGGAGATGTTTTACTTGCGATTAATGACAACGAGATTGCAGACAGTAGCAATATGCTCAATATTATTGCCGCACTGAAACCAAACGAAGAAGCGGTACTAAAAATTGCGAG
>CAYXHH010000098.1:0-4905 GCA_964464725.1 uncultured Methylotenera sp.
CTACATGAGTTTTTTGCGAACTTTACTTTACTCTTGGTTGCCGTGCACATTTGTGGTGTGCTGATATCCAGCCATTTAGAAAAAGCAAACTTAATCAAATCCATGTTTACAGGACGCAAACATCTTAAATAATAGTCTATTAATGTGTACGCGTGATGGTCGCTAAATCATCCCAATTTCCATCAGGTTTTGGCGCATAGTGTTTAATGTGTTTCTGCATGGCGGCAAATTGCCCTTCATACCATAACGGAATGTAGGGCAATTGCTCATGTATGCGTTGTGTGGCGGCAGGCCAATCTTCATCTGCGAGTAACTTATCTAATTCGGCATCTGCATAGCGCCCACGGTTAAATCCATTGGGCGGAAAATGCTGTGAACCAAATGCTTTGCTATAAATCTCTGGGGTTTTAATGCCAACCCACGTCAGGCCAAAAAGTTGAAAATTACCTTGTTTGACATCGGCAAAAAATGTCCCCCAATCGAGGCTACGAATTTCTAAGTCTATACCCGCGGGCAACATTTGCGCTTGCAATATGGTGGCAAAGCGTACGCGCTGAGCATCCGTACTGGTTTTATACACCAATTTTAGCGGTAACTTAACGCCAATTTCGGTCAATATTTTTTTAGCGCGTTCTGGGTTGTAGTGAGCATGTTTCAAACTCGCATTCCCAGCATAATGCTCGGGTGGCAATATTGCACCTGCCAAACGCGTATTATTCACCATCACTTTATCGATAATCGCTTGGCGATCAATGGCGAGATTAATCGCTTGTCGTACTCTAATATTTTTTAAGTTGACATCATTAAAGTTTAAACCCAAGTATGAAAAATTAGCGCCTACGCTCGTTTTGACATTCACTTCAGGTTTGCTTTGCAAATACTTCACCAGTTCTGGCGGCAAATCCCCTTGAATTAAGTCGGCCTCGCCTCGCAATAATTTGAGCACACGCACCGTAGGGTCTTTCACTTCTTGCAAGGTAATCAGCTGACCATCACGCACTCTTTGTAGGGTGAGTTTGTTCTGCCAACTTACAAATTTTAAGGGGCCATTACCGACTGGTTGATGAGAAAAATCATGCTGAATATCGATTAAGTCTTTGGGCAGAATGCCCACAATCAATTTACTGGGAAAGTGTTTATCAGGCGTTTTAAGATGAAACACCAAGCGCGACTCATCTATCACTTCAATCGATTGAATATTTGAAAATTCTGCTTTAAGCGGCGAATCTTTCAAATTTAAAATCGAATCATAAGTCGCTTTTACATCGTGCGTTGTGAGTACCTTTTGATAATGAAAGAGTGCGCGTTTTTTTGTTAAGGTAAATTGATATTGACGATTATTAATCATTTCCCAAGTAGCCAAAACTGGTATGGGCTTTGAGCTAGCATCAAAATCAACCAAGGGTTGATAAATTAAGCGATTAACGCGCTCAGAAGCAGCATCGGTGGCATAACGTGGGTCTAAATTAAGCGGTGCTTGGGCGATGGCAAACTGAATTGGTGATTCTATTTGCGCTTGCTGATCCTGTTTGCAGGCACTTAACAAGCTTAAGGTGATTAAAAGGTAAACAAGGCATACTCTCATAAGATTCAAGTTTACTTGATTCTAGGATGATTGCATGCCTAAGCGCTTAGCAAGCGCTAAATTTTATTCACTTATAATAAATCGTGTAATTTAAAATTAAGCTTTTGGGCATAAGATTCTGTTTCTTTAGCTGCTTGCGCCAAATATTGGTCAGCCTTGACTGGCCCAGCTGCCTCACACATAGCCACATAGGTAAAGTGAATTAATTTTTGCAAATCTTCAATTTTATAGTTTGCGGCCAAGGCAGTCGTTTTTTCTAACAACCATTGTTGCATATGCATAAGGCGACGGTTATCAGTATCTAATTGATTAAGCTGATCAACCAAAATACGACGAATTTTCTTTTCTTCAGCTTCATCAAAATTCATAAAGATTTGTTGAAGTAGATTAATAAATACGGTGGTTTTATTGTCGTTTTCAAAACCTAATATCGATGCTTTGTCTGCTGCTTTTAAGTCTTCGAGTGGGTCTGGTAGTAGCTCGGATGGCGGGGCATCCATTGCCATAAAGATTGAACCTAGAATTTTTGCGCGGTTTTCCTTAAGTTCTGGCGTATTACAACATCGAGAAACAAATACACTGAGTGCAAACTTAGGTTTATGTGAGAAATCATCCTGCCAAACTTTGATTAAACTTAACAACTCATGATCATCAAAATACGGTCGCAAGCCAGTGTAAATGGCGCGTCTTCTTAATACCAGTTCCATCTTAAACTACCTAACTAACAATATAAAATCTTGAATGCTTACAGCTTGTTTAATTCTTTAATATTCTCTGCGCTGTATGCCGCATCGTTTCCAAATTCTGGGTAACCAATTTCGCCATGTTCTGTGATGTCTAGGCCACGCTGCTCATGCATCGTACTTACGCGCAAATCTACCACCAGTGAAATCAGGTAATACATCACAAATGCGCTGAAAAACACCCACACAAAAGCCGCACCAATTCCGATCATTTGCACCATGATTTGATGGGGGTTGAACATATTGCCTGTTAAAAACAGACCTGCTGCCAAGGTGCCCCATGCTCCACAAATACCATGCACTGAAACAGCGCCCACCACATCATCTAAACGCATTTTTTCTAGCAAGATAATGCCTAACACACTCAAACTGCCACCGACAGCACCTGTTAATACTGCATAAGGCACTTGCATGCTTGCGCAACCAGCCGTAATAGCCACTAAGCCAGCAATACTGCCATTCACCGCATTGGTCATCAATGCTGGCTGACGTGTGATTAAACTCGTTGCCATAGCAGCCACTGCACCAGCTGCACCCGCCATGTGCGTATTGAGTAAAATATGCCCAACATTTGCGCCGGCCGCTAAGGTACTGCCCCCATTAAAACCAAACCAACCAAACCAGAGTAAAAAACCACCAATCGCAATAAAACCCAAGTTATGCCCAGGAATTGCTCGCACTTCACCTTTATCGCTAAAACGTCCTAAGCGCGGCCCTAACAACATAATGCCTGCCAATGAACACCAGCCGCCAACCGAATGCACCACGGTAGAACCTGCAAAATCGATAAAGCCCATTTGTTTGAGCCAGCCATGGTCGTTCCATGCCCAGCTACCAAAAATTGGGTAAATAAACGCGGTAATGCCCATGGTGCCAATTAAATAGGCCATGTAATTGGTGCGCTCTGCCATTGCGCCGCTGACAATAGTCGCGGCTGTCGCAGCAAACATAATCTGAAAAAACAGGAGGGTATAGTCCCAATTTGGTGCAGAGGCAAGTCCAAAAAGAGTCGTACCATAAAAGCCAGTTGGGTTATCACCAAACATTAGCCCATAACCCACCAACCAAAATAGTAAAGTGCCAACACACAAGTCCATGTAGTTTTTCATCATGACATTGACAGCGTTTTTAGCGCGCACCATGCCAGTTTCTAGCATGGCAAATCCAGCCTGCATTAAAAACACCATCGCGCCAGCAACCAATACCCATAAGGTGTTGATGACTTCTGGTTGAATATTTTCACTGGGAAAAACAACAGTTGGACTAAAAAACAAGATGCAAACGAACAGCTTGGACAACACTTTAAAAAAACTCAACGAACTTCCTTCAAAAAAACTTAACGCTTATAAACACTAAAAAATCTCAATGAAATATTAAAAGCAGGAAGCATGCCAAACAAAACACATTCGGATTATCTTTCCATTACTGCGCTAATAGGTGTTTAATAGCACTTAAGTCAGACCTAAGAACTGACTCACATAACTTAACACAAAATGAGGAGAGAATTATGACAGGCATCATTCAATTGGCAGGCCGCATTATGTTAGCGTTGATTTTTATCTTGGCTGGCGTTGGTAAAATCATGGATCCTGCTGGCACTGCTGGTTACATGCAAGCCATGGGTGTGCCCACTTTACTTTTATGGCCAACCATTGCCTTAGAAGTTTTAGGTGGCATTGCCATTGCGATTGGATTTAAAACACGTTATGCCGCATTTGCGCTAGCAGGCTTTTCTGTATTGGCTGCAGTGCTATTTCACGCCAATTTTGCAGATAAAATGCAAATGATATTGTTCTTGAAAAATATTGCCATGGCTGGCGGGTTGCTATTACTTGCAACTAGCCCACGCACCGCGTTTAGTGTAGATAAAGCTTAAGGCAATTCAAATAAGGCAATCGACTCCACATGCGCGGTATGCGGGAACATATTGATCACGCCTGCCGCGCTTAAGCGATAGCCTTTCTCGTTCACCAACACGCCTGCATCACGTGCCAGCGTGGCTGGATTACACGACACATAAACTATACAACTGGGTGCACTGTCTGTAGTGATTGCTTTGACTAATTCGAATGCGCCATCACGTGGCGGGTCGATGAGCCATTTATCAAAACGCCCTAATTCAGTTAAGCTGGATTCCGTCATTTTAAATAAATCGGCCACGCCAAATTTTACGTGCGAAATACCGTTAAGTTGCGCGCTTTGATTGGCGCGTTCCACCAAATTGGCCAAGCCTTCTAAGCCCAATACAGTAGCTCCGCTGCGGGCAATTGGCAGAGTAAAATTACCAATACCACAGAAAAAGTCGGCAATATTTTCACCTGCTTGCGGCTTAAGCAACTGCATGGCACGACGTATCATCACTTGGTTGATTTGCGGATTCACTTGCGTAAATTCGTTGGGCTTAAATGGATAAGTTAAGTCAAACTCTGGCAAGCTATATTGCAACGCAGGCGCTTGTAGCGGATAAAACGGTTTAATCGTATCGGGGCCTTTGGTTTGCGTCCACACTTGGATATGGTGTGCATCGGCAAAGGCTTTAAACAAGCTTTCATCGTGAGGACTTAACGGTGCCATGAT
>CAYXHH010000098.1:5005-6163 GCA_964464725.1 uncultured Methylotenera sp.
CGTATGCTTAATTGCACTATCATCTTTTGCAAAGGTGCAATCAACTTAGAAACTGCCGGCACCAACACCTCACAACTGTCCATGTCCGAGACATAGTGTGTGGCTTTTTCGTTAAAGCCTACCAGTACGCGCTCTTTTTTTTGCACGTATTTCACACTTAAGCGCGCTTTGTGACGGTAACCCCAACTTGGACCATAGAGTGGCGGCAACATATTGATTGGCTTCACTTTACCAATATGCCATAAATCATTTTCTAACAAACGTTGTTTGGCGGCGACTTGCGCATTCACGTCTAAATGCTGCAATTTACAACCGCCACATTTGCCGTAATGTGGGCACTTGGGTGTCACACGTTGATTCGATTGCCTTAACACCTCAATCGTATTCGCCACTTCATAGCTTGGCTTAATCTGTTGCGCTTGATAGGTCACGTTTTCGTTCGGGAGCGCGCCATCAATAAAAATGGTTTTGCCGTTCACATGCGCCACACCACGCCCTTCTTGGTCTAGCGACTCTATCGTGGCACTGATGATTGGATTTAAGGCTGGATTTTGATAACTTTTATTGCGGTTTCTTCTCATAGCCGCTATTTTAACTTAAGCTTTACTGCATCAAGCCTTAATACGATAAAATAGTGCTTAATTAAATTGTTAGGAATTTACACCACATGAAATATTCGCGTTTAATCCCTTTAACATTTTGCCTCATATTAGGCCTAAGCATGCAAATCGCTTTTGCGGATACACTGCAAATGAAAAAATCGCCACAAGGCGTTAAGTATATGACGGGCGGTATTAGTGAAGATGAAGTGATTGCGCTCAAGCCTTACATCAAAAAATTTAACTTACGCCTTATTTTTTCTGAAGGCACCAGTGGCCGCTCAGCAACGCCTGTCAACGTCAATATTTATGACTTAGATAGTAAATTGGTGTTTAGAGTCGCTGGTGCGCAACCGCAATTATTGGTGGATTTACCTGCTGGCACTTACACCGTTTTAGCGAGTTACAACGGCGAAAAACTGCGCCATAAGTTTGAACTTGGCACCGATGAGTTTAAAAAAATTATTCTCAATTGGAAAAACTTAGTGGATGAAGATATGCCGATGGATGGTGAAGGTAATTAATATTTAAAGCCGCATTATCACAGCAAATCAAACCA
>CAYXHH010000099.1:0-6077 GCA_964464725.1 uncultured Methylotenera sp.
CCAAATGTGCCTCCAGAAGAACTCAAGCAAGCAGTGAGTTGGAAACTAAAAGACTTGATTGATTACCCTGTTGAACAAGCCACGATAGATGTCGTCAACATCCCGCCCGACCCAGCTAATAATAAAAGACAACAGTATGCATTTGCTGTAGCTGCCAAAAATGAGGTGCTAGCTAGTCTGACCAATCAGCTCATGAATGCAAAAGTTAATTTGCAAGCCATTGATGCGCGCGTATTTGCACAACGCAATATTGCAAGCTTATTGGAAGAAGAAAATAGAGGCCTAGCGATGTTAAGTTTTAACAGTGCAGGTGGATTACTTACGTTTACCGCTGGTGGTGAACTTTATCACGCGAGACGGATTGAAATTGACAACGCGCGAAGTAAAACGGCTTTTGAAACGATGAGCCTTGAACTGCAACGCTCACTAGATCATTTTGAAAGTCAATTTCCATACGTGGCCATTAATAAACTCTTACTCGCCCCATTTGAGTTACGTGATACTTTTGCTGACCATCTACGTGATTACATTAATCTACCCATCGTTAAATTTGAATTAGGCGATATTTTTGATTTTGATGAGAAGGTTGAACTCGGTGACTTAAGCAGACAGGCGAGTCTTTTGCCAGTATTAGGCGCAGCCCTGCGCGAGGAGTTAGCAGCATGAGTCAACAGATTAACCTATTAAATACCGCTCTTATCAAGCAAAAGGATTTTTTTAATCCAACTAATATAGCAATAACGCTAGGACTAATGTGTGTATTGATGTTGGGCTATTACGGCTATGCGCTAAAAGAATTATCAGCATTAAATTTAGCACGTATGCAAGCTGCGGAAAAGCTCTCGAGCTTGGATGAAAAGCTGAAACAAACAAGCATTGCACACAAAGACCAAGCACCAAATAAATCCTTGTTAGACGAAATTAGTCAACTGGAACAGAAAGAGAAAATGCAACAACAAATATTGCAAACGGTTAAACAGAGCAGAGCCAATCCAGATAAGGGCTATGCTGCTTTGATGCGCGCTTTTGCAAAGCAAAGTATCGACGGCCTATGGTTAACCAGCTTTGATTACGACAGTCAATCAGAAAAACTAAGTATTGCGGGTCGTACTTTACAAGCTGACTTAGTACCACAATATATTTCGCATTTGAGCATTGAGCCTGCGTTAAAAGGCAAGTCATTTTCTGCATTAAACATGCAGTTGCCAAAAGTGACAGACATTAAAACACCTGCTCTGCAGACCAATACCAGCGCGGCTTCCAGCCCTGCTATTTCCAACACGTTGCCGTCTGAAGCACCAAAGTATATTGAGTTTGCCTTGCAATCTACCCAAGAAATAACATTTCCTGAAAACACCGTCTCAGTGAAAGAAGTGAAATCTTGAACAAATCTTGGCAAACCATCACCACGAAATTTGAGGCGCTTAACAAACGTGAGCGCTTGATGGTGATCTGCGCCTTATTCGCATCGGTATTTTTTATACTTAATACTTTTTTGCTTAAACCTTTACATACGCGCCAACAATCAATTCGTGCTGAGTTATCAGCTGATAACGCGCAAATTGAAACTTTAAGCCAAGAATTAAGCGTTATCTCAGCGATGCCAATCATTGACCCTGATGCGCAAAATAAACAACGCATTAGCGCACTTCAATCTCAACTTAAGTCATTAGAGACCGATTTAAATGATTTAAAAGCAACGCTGGTTAGCCCTGAGGAAATGCCGCTTTTATTACGCAATTTACTTAAAAAAAATAGCGCACTTAAATTGATTTCACTTAAAACACTACCCGCCTCACATCTTATTGAGAAGGATTCAACAGATACAGAGACTAAGAGTACTGTAATTAAGGTAGCCGATTCCAAAAACCCAAATGTCTTTAAACACGGCGTCGAAATTACGATAGAAGGCCGCTATTTAGACTTGCTGGAATATGTTGCTGAGTTAGAAAAAATGCCATGGCACGTGCTTTGGAGCAAGGTCAACTTAAATGCCGAAAATTATCCAGAATCGCGTTTAACACTCACTGTATATACATTAAGTTTAGATAAAAACTGGTTAAGTATTTAATGATGAAAACACTCAACAGTCCATCAATGCAAGAATATTACTTAGCAATTTTGATTGCTCTGACCACTATACTTTGCATCAATGATGCTTTTGCGGAAACTTTAAAAGATCCAACACAACCGCCTGCCCTATTGAATAGCGAATCAAGCGTAGAGAGCGAAACGCCAACAGGCCCTGTGTTGCAATCCATCATGATAGGTCCACAAACCCATGCCGCCATTATTAACGGTGAAAAAGTATTGCTGGGTAAAAAATACCAAACAGCCACTCTGATTAAACTTAACGAACACGAGGCCGTACTACGTTATCCTGACAAGACTACACAAACATTGACGATGGACTTTGCAATGCGTAAGAAGTTAACTTTACCTGTTATGGATGATTCCAAAGTTCAACAAAAAATTAAACAACAATCAAAACCAAATACAAAAATTATTGAAGTAAGCGAGAAATAATGATGCCAAATTTACGCCCTTATTTATGCTTTTTCTTATCTGCGCTACTAAGCGCATGTGCAGTCACTGCGCAAAAAAATGACAGTACATTAAATAAAATTAAAGATGAATTAAAGCAAGCAACTGCAACAAAATCTGAGACACCTACTCCAGCAGAGATTAACGATGCTTTACTTCCACCTTTAAAAATTGAAATGCCCAAAGCATCATCAAAACAGCTTGAGCCACGCTTTGATTTGGTCATTAATAACGCTCCTGCAAACCAAGTATTAATGGGTGTTGTCAGTGGCACCCGCTACAGCATGTTAGTACGCCAAGATGTGACTGGCACGATTTCAGTCAACCTAAAAGATGTGACAGTATTTGAAGCCTTAGACTCACTACGCGATTTATATGGCTATGAATATAGAGTCGAAGGCACACGCATTTTTGTCGAACCACAAGCCATGCAAACACGTGTATTTCAAGTGAATTATATCGTGGGCCAACGTAAAGGCGCTTCCGATACGCGTGTGACTTCTGGCTCGGTAAGTGGCAGTGGCGATGCAAATGGCCAGCAAAATACAAACGGAAATACCAATACCGCACTTGGTAATACTGGCATGAATGAAGCACTTATTAGCACCAGCATTATGACCACTTCAAATACTGATTTTTGGAAAGATCTATCTGACTCACTTAACGGCATTGTAGGGAGCGAAAATGGGAAGCGCGTTATTATTAACACGCAATCTGGGGTCATTATGGTGCGCGCCATGCCCAACGACATTCGCAATGTTGAGGCATTTCTAAAACTCATGCAGGTCAGCATTGAACGTCAAGTAATCTTAGAAGCAAAAATCCTGAATGTGCAGTTGAATGATCAATCACAAAGTGGTGTCAATTGGTCAGTTTTTGGGCGCAGCGGCTCCAGTACCGGCATTGTCGGGAGTGTGAATGCTAACTCTCAGCTTGCCAATAGCGGCAATGGTAATTTAAGCAGTGGAGATTTAGGCATTAATCCTGGCAAAGTCATTACTAATGCCGCAACCACAGCCTTGGGTGGTCCTTTATTTGCAGTCGCACTGCAAGGTGCTAATTTTGCTGCCCTCCTTTCATTTTTAGAAACACAAGGTGATGTGCAAGTACTGTCTAGCCCACGTATTGCGACGATTAATAACCAAAAAGCTGTCTTAAAAGTAGGTACAGATGAGTTCTTTGTCACCGGCTTGGCGCAAAACACGATAGCGTCTGTCGGGGCGACCACGACCGTGCCACAAGTGACACTACAGCCATTCTTTTCTGGAATTGCGCTGGATGTGACACCGCAAATTGATAAAGATGACAATATTATTTTGCATATGCACCCTTCAATTAGCCAAGTCACTACTGTGAATAAACAGCTCAATTTAGGTGGCACGTCAGGCCAAATCAACTTACCACTTGCCTCTAGCAATGTCAGCGAAACTGATAGCATTGTGCGCACACGCGATGGCCGTGTCATCGCCATTGGCGGCTTAATGACTGAGAGCTCTATCAGCAACAGATCTAAAGTACCAGGCTTAGGCGATGTGAAAGGTGTTGGCGCCGCGTTCCGCCAAAACGCAAGTAATACAACCAAATCTGAGCTAGTGATATTACTAAAAGCGACGGTCGTACAAGGTCAAGACAGCTGGGGCAGTGACATGTTAAGTAGTCAGCAACGCATAGAAAATATGCAACGCCCAGAGATGCAAGAAAACTAATGCGCAAAGAATCGTAAACGATGATGTACCTAGCACATTTTGGCTTAAAGGAACCTCCATTCAGCATAACGCCTGATACGAGTTTTTACTTTGCTGCGCCAAATTACAAAATAGGACTTAACACCATTTTGTTCGCCATTTTATCTGGCGAAGGCTTTATTAAAATTACTGGGGAAGTGGGAACGGGTAAAACATTACTATGCCGCAAACTGATGCATAGTTTAGATGAAAGTTTTAAAGTTGCCTACGTGCCTAATCCTTATTTAGAACCAAAATCACTTTTGATGGTGTTGGCACAAGAACTCGGGATGCAACTGCCTGCCGACGCAACAGAACATACTTTACTGAATGCACTTACCAATGGTTTGCTTGAGTTTGCACGACAAAATATCAAAGTGGTGGTTTGCCTTGATGAAGTGCAAGCCATGCCGATTGAGACATTAGAAGCGCTGCGCTTACTGAGCAACCTTGAAACTGAAAAACGTAAACTTTTACAAGTGGTTATTTTTGGACAACCAGAGCTGGAAGCAAAACTTAACCATGCTTCTATTCGGCAATTAAAACAGCGTATTTCTTTTGAGTATCGCTTAAGTCGTTTAACGTCAGATGAAACACATTATTACTTAAATCATCGCCTGGCAATTGCTGGTCATGTAGGCGGTCGAATGTTTACCGGTGCTGCAGTTGCTTTATTGTATTTAAAAACCAAAGGCACCCCCCGCTTAATTAATATTCTCGCCCATAAAGCGTTATTAGCGGCTTATGGCAAAGGTAAACAGCAAGTTGATTTGCGAGATATGTACGCGGCAGTGAGTGACACACAATCTGTCGCTTCGTTTTGGACAAAATTATCTGTTAACTATTTTTCACTCAGTATTTTGATGGGTGTTTTTATCAGTTTGTTGAGCGGATTTTTGCTGGTTCCCCAGTATTAGATAATCAAGATAGAAGACTAATATGAGTTTAATCAATCAAATGCTGAAAGACTTAGAGGAGCGTGGCGCCAGTAGCGCTTCATCTGAAGTGGATATCGCGACTAACCTAAGTGCGCATCATCTAAGCTCGGCAAACACTTCCGAATCTCATCTATTATCCACAAATCATACTAAATTATCCCTGATTAAAATGGGTGGTGTGATGGCATTAGTCGCTGGCGCAGCTTATTTATGGACACAAAATACACAAGCCGAATCCCAAATTAGCACGCGTTCCAACGTAAACTCACCTGCACTAAGCTCAACAATTAACCAAGCGATTAGCCAAGTGCAAGCAGTTACAAATAAAACGGATACTGAAACAGTTACAAGCAGTGACACGCCATTAGCGACAGGTGAAGCGGAAATAGTAAAAGAATCTGCCTCAACACAGGGTCCGCCTCTTTTTGAAACAGAACTTAAATTCAATACCGCACAATTATTAGATGAAGCAGTGAAGCCACAGCCTAAACTTACACGTCTAGAGACCAAGCAAGACTCTTTGAATCATGCTGCACTCACTAAAAAAAACGATAATCAAGCTCTTGACCAACGACTAACTGAAACAAGCCAAGATACGCCAAAACCGATACAGTTAGCACACGTTGAAAAGCCAGTGATGAATAAAAACGCCAATCTACTCGAAGTTGGCAAGCAAATCAGCTCACAGCAACAATCTGCAAATCATTATAAGCAAGCACTCACTTACCTACAGCAAGGCAGAGTCGCTGAAGCACAAGCAATGCTAGCGGCCGCATTAGAAGCAAACCCGGCTAATCATGAAGCAAGACAAACACTTGCTGGCTTATTGCTTGATAACAAGCGTCAAGACGAAGCCAAATTAACCCTTGCA
>CAYXHH010000100.1:0-6075 GCA_964464725.1 uncultured Methylotenera sp.
AGCATGGACAATATCCCTAACCATAGGGAAGACTTTGGTCAAACACTTGGCTATTGGGGCATGAAAGACAGTGCTTATTTAGTGCTTCCATTTCTTGGCCCTAGCACGATTAGAGATACTACTGGCTTGGTGTTTGATACCGTCACAACTGACCCGATTACTTATACGCATAACATTGGCGAAATACGTTTGCATAATCAATTACGTACTGCACAGCTAATTGATAGACGTACGGAGCTCCTTGAAGCAAAAGACATCGTGGATAATGCTTCGCTAGACCCATACGCATTTACGCGTGACGCCTATATTCAACGTCGCGCTAACTTGATTGCGGATGGTGCTGAGGCAAACAAACCTGCAGATGATGGTTTTGAAGCTGCAGACGAAGACAAAACAACCGCACCTGCGGAAGAGACTGCTAAATAAGGTTTTAATCAACAGTTTTTTACGTTAAAAAGCCCTTTACCAAAAGGGCTTTTTTGTTGCCAGTGATGTTACTCACCTGCAGCAACCGTCATTTGTTCAATTAAAATAGAACCGACTTGCTTGGAGCTTTGTTTAATCGCGTCATCGCCAATTGCTACAATTTGCTTCAACATATCTTTCATATTGCTTGCAATGGTAATTTCTTCGACTGGGTGGACAATCACACCATTTTCAACCCAATAGCCTGCCGCCCCACGAGAATAATCCCCAGTCACCATATTCAGTCCATGGCCGAGCATTTCTGTTACCAACAATCCGGTGCCCATTAGCGCTAATAAATCTGCAAATGTGTGACTTGTATTTGCAACTACAATATTATGGCTACCGCCCGCGTTACCCGTGGTCTTCATGCCTAATTTACGCGCCGAATAACTTGATAATAAATATCCTTGCAACACGCCATTTTCCACAAGTTTACGGTCATGGGTTGCCACGCCTTCATTATCAAAGGCGCTACTAGCTATACCTTTACTTAAGTACGGCAGCTCTTCAATATTAAGCAACGGTGCTGCAATGCTCGTACCTAAGCTATCTAAGAGGTAACTGGATTTGCGATACAAATTTCCGCCTGAGACGGCACTTAAGAGTGAAGAAATGAGCCCTGAAGCGAGCGGCGCCTCAAATAGAACGGGATACTGTCCCGTTTTAATTGGTTTTGCGCCTAAGCGCATGACTGTGCGTTCTCCAGCACGCTTACCTATATAAGCTGCGCTTTCCATCTCTTTTGCGTCACGAGCGTTGCTGTACCAATAATCACGCTGCATCGCATCGCCCGCCTCCGCAATCACCGAGCAACTAATGCTGTGACGCGTGCTTGGATAACCCCCAATAAAACCGTGACTATTTGCGTATGCAAACACACCTTCACTATTGTAAACACTTGCACCTTCAGAGTTAGTGATGCGTTTTTTATCTACATCCAGCGCCGCCGCCTCACACTCTTTGGCAATTTCAAGCGCCTCTTCTACACTAATATTCCAAGGATGATGTAAAGATAAATCAGGAAATTCTGTCGCCATGAGTGCTGCATCTGCTAAACCACAATAGGCATCTTCTGCAGTATATTTTGCAATATTGCAGGCAGCTTCCACTGTATCTTTGAGTGCTGCGCCGCTTAAGTCTGAGCTACTTGCTTGACCCTTCTTATGTCCAAAATAGACGGTGACAGAAATCCCTTTATCACGGTTATATTCTATATTTTCAGTTTCACCCATGCGCACTGAAACACTTTGCCCTGTACCAAAACTGACTTCTGTTTCTGCTGAAGATGCGCCTGCCGCTTTGGCCAATTTAAGTACATCTTGTGTGATTTGTTTTAATTGCTCTAAATGCATGCACTCTTACCTTAAATAACTCAAGCATGACTTATTATTAAGTTATGCGTTAAACTGCTATCATACCGTAGCATTCAATAAAGCCCCTAGAAACCGATAAGCCGTGAACGAAAAAACTGATTCTTTAGAGCCCATTAGTAAAACCAAACTTAAAGCAGAGGCAGATGCTGCGCAAGATATTGGCAAAAAGTTAATTGACTTGCCAAAAGATAAACTGATTAAACTCAATTTACCAGAAAACTTATTTGAAGCGGTTATCGAGGCGAAACGCATCACCGCAAATGGTGCAATTCGCCGTCAAAAGCAATACATAGGACGCCTAATGCGTGAGATTGATATTGCACCGATCGTTGACCAACTGCAACGCTGGGAAGGCAAACATAACGAAGAAAGTGCAAAATTTCACACCTTAGAACGCTGGCGCGAACGTTTGTTAAAAGAGGAATCAGCGGTTTCAGAATATATTGCGGCAAACCCACAAGTAGATAGCCAGCAACTTCGCACACTAATTCGTAATGCACAGCGCGAAGAAGCCGCACAAAAACCACCCAAAAGTAGCCGAGAATTATTCAAATTACTGCGCGAAATTGCTGAGTCGCATGACAAAGAAGATATGGCTGGCGACTAACTTTTCGTCTCATTAGTGTGTTAAGTTGTATTGTAAAATATAGGCTGCAATACCAGAGAAATAGCCAATTAAGGCCAATCCACTGATTTTCTTAACATACCAACCAAACTGAATTTTTTCTAAGCCCATTGCTGCCACGCCAGCCGCTGATCCAATAATTAAAATAGACCCGCCAGTGCCTGCACAATATGCTATAAACTCCCATATAAAGCTATCTGCTGGATATTGCGCTATATCGTACATGCCCATAGACGCTGCAACCAAAGGCACGTTATCTACTACTGCACTCGCAAGCCCCAGCAAGGTCACAATCAAATCTTGACGCCCCACGTGCTGATCTAGCCATGTGGCTAACATATTCAAGATATGGCTATGTTCTAACGTAGCTACTGCTAGTAAAATACCAATAAAAAATACGATAGAGCTCATATCTATACGCATCAGCGCATTGGCGAGCGTGAGATGTTGCTTTTGTTCCAATACTTTATTCTTGTGGACAATATCGCCCACCAACCATAACACACCCAAACCTAGCAAAATCCCCATAAACGGCGGCAAATGTGTCACCGTTTTAAATGCTGGCACCAACACCAATATGCCAAGCCCTAAGAAAAACATTAAGTTACGCTCAGTATCAGCTGTTTTAGATAATCCAGCTTGCAATTTAGCTTCAGGCGAAACAATACTTTTGCCGCGAAGCTGATAAGCCACCAAAGCAAGTGGTACTAACAAATTAATGATTGAGGCAATAAAGAGTGATTTAATAATTGCTGCAGCAGTAATTTGTCCACCTATCCAAAGCATGGTGGTCGTGACATCACCAATCGGCGACCACGCCCCACCAGCATTGGCTGCGATGACTATCATGGCGGCAAACAGCAGACGGTCTTCTTGCTTATCTAGCACTTTCTTAATCAGAGAAACCATGACTATCGTTGTGGTCAAATTATCTAATATTGCACTCATAAAAAAAGTAACGAGTCCAATCAACCACATCAAACTAGATAGTTTTGAAGTTTTGATACGTGAGGTAATCACTTCAAAACCATTGTGCGCATCTATGACTTCCACTATTGTCATGGCACCAATTAAGAAAAATACAATCTGGGCAGTGGTAGCAACTGTTTCATTGAGTTGATGCGTGAGTAAAGAATAGTCGCCTAAATTAAGCGCATAAATCGTCCACAACAGCCCTGCGCCAAGCAAGGCTGATGCTGATTTGTTGATATTAAGGGGGTGTTCTAAGGCAATGGCGGCATATGCCAAAATAAACACAATTGAGAGCGTAGCTAACATTCAATATATCCAAGCACTAAAATTAATGTACTTGAATTTTACTCTACAAAAACACAAGCTTTATGCTTAAAAAGCACTTAAGTGAGTTATTTATAACGCACTAGTTGTTAAGTATATGTTTTATCGTTGGTTAATTTTTGCCGTGGTCACTGCTTTTGCGCCTTCACGCTCATATTCAATCGCAACCGTTTGTCCTTGTAACTGGCGAACTGCTGGTGACAAATCTTCTGGTTTAATTAAACTGGTTGATCCAATTTTATACAACACGTCGCCACGCATTAAGCCAGCTTTGTCTGCTGGGGAGTCTTTAATGACTGCAAGTACTTTTAAGCCATTGTTAGCTACTGCTGCTTTTTTAACATCCTCATCTATGGTTTTGGGAATAAGCTTAATAATATGCACGCCTAACAAAGGCGTTGGTAATTTAGCCCAATAACTCGCAAAATATTTGTATTGCGTAGCTTCATCTTGCAAATCATTCGGGTCTACCTCGCCACCGTTTTTCTTAGCAGATTCCTTAATAGCAGATATTTTTGAGGCCGCCGTTTTGGCAGAGCCGTATTTGCTATAGACTAGAACTGTATCAGCTTTAATGGCCTTGCCATGTTGCAGGGCAAGGTCTGCTGGTACATCTCCGGCTTCAAAACCACTTGTACCCATCATGTCATAGCCTTTTTCTAACATGCTGATGTTATCTTCATCTTTATGGTTACTCACATACATTTTCGTATCAGGATTTGCCTCTAACGACATCAAGTTACCAGAATTTTGCGCTTTGTAGTTTTTTGCAAAGAGATTTTCCACTGCCAATGCATGTGTACTGATTGCCATCAAAAATACTAAACTCGCTAATTTATTTTGCATTTTAAAAGTTCCTTAATGTTGAACGCTGTGTTTTTTGTCATGATACTATTCACACTAGACATACATAATATAAAACAATTCACATGAATGAAATAAATAATCCCGCACAGTCGAAAAAGCCAATCTGTAAAATTGGTCTAGTGTCTATCAGCGACCGCGCTTCTGCTGGCGTTTATGATGACAAAGGTCTACCTACCTTAAAAGACTGGCTTGGACGCACAATCACTTCACCCTATGAAATAGAAGCTCGATTAATTGCGGATGAGCAAGATGAAATTGAGGAAACCCTGATTGATTTGGTGGATTACCAAACCTGTCACTTAATTTTGACAACAGGCGGTACTGGCCCAGCGCTTCGTGACGTGACGCCTGAAGCCACATTAAATATCGCCGATAAAGAAATGCCTGGCTTTGGTGAACAAATGCGGCAAATCAGCTTGCATTTTGTGCCGACCGCTATTTTATCCCGACAAGTCGCTGTCATACGTAAGCAATGTTTAATAGTTAACCTACCTGGACAACCAAAATCAATCGCAGAGACCTTGGAGGGTCTGAAAGATGAAACAGGAAAGCAAATCGTCCATGGTATTTTTGCGGCGATACCTTACTGCCTTGATTTGCTCGCAACAAATCAAGCACCAATGCCTTACATTGAAACAAACGAAGCTATTGTTAAAAGCTTTCGGCCAAAATCTGCCATGAAGCCAACAAATAACACTAATACTTAACAAGCTTAAGCCCATAAAAATTAACATGAAAAGATTCAAATTAGATGAAACAACTTTATCTGCAATTACGCCGCATCATGCCCTACATTTTCTGGACATTAGTCATCATTGTGAGCATGTTGATGCTAGTTGAACATGCACCTAAAGAAAATCCAATTAAACATTTAGATAAAATCCAGCATGCACTGGTATTTTTGACTATCAGTGTTGCTGGTTGCTTGGCATTTAAAAACCACACATCACTCATTGTCACAGGCCTCACCATTTTTGGCGCAGTGATAGAGGTGCTGCAAGCCACATTCACCACAACCCGTACTGGTGATGTGAAGGATTGGCTGGCTGACATAGCAGGCATTCTGATTGGATTAATGATTGTTGCCATTTACCGCCAATTTAAGCCCAAAAGTTTACAATAAGGCATGCATAGCGAATTTAATCTCATTGAAAAGTACTTTACTCGCCCCACACCTAAAACCGATTTAGGGGTAGGTGATGATGCAGCCTTATTGCGGGTATCAGAAGGCAATCAGCTTGTTATTTCAAGCGATATGTCTGTAGCGGGTACTCACTTTTTTGCCGATGCAGCACCCTATGATATTGGCTGGAAATCACTCGCAGTCAATGTTTCTGACATGGCAGCAATGGGTGCAAATCCAAAGTGGGCAACGCTTTCAATTGCATTGCCCGCAATTGACGAAGCATGGTTAGCTGAATTCTCGCGCGGATTTTTTGCATGTGC
>CAYXHH010000101.1:0-3574 GCA_964464725.1 uncultured Methylotenera sp.
ACTAGTCGGGCTTTTTTATTGACTTAACGGCATTTAGAGGCCAAAAATTTTAATTTTTAGTTTCAACCATGACGAGCGGTGCGTCAGTAGGTGTTTCAGTTGTCTCTTTCTTCCAGTTTGGCGCTTTGCGAGGTGCTTTTGGCTTAGCTGGTTGCGCGACAGGTGCAGCAATCTTTGCATCCCCTTTAGTCTCTACAAGTTGTAAACCACTGTCAGATAAGTCAATTGGTTTTGCTGTGTTAGCCGGTTTAGCCGCTTTAGGCGCTTTTGCTTTAGCCGGTTTTTTCTCGGATTTTGCTTTTGGTGCAGCCTCAGTAGTTGCAGTGTCAGTAACGACGGTATTGACATTGGTCTCAGGCGCTGATGGCGTCCGCGCTGCTTTTTTCTCTGCTTTTGGTTTTGCTGCTTTTGCAACTGTTTCTACAACAGTTTCGGTTACTGGTGCAGGCACATTGCTAGCTTCCACTTCATTTGGTACAAAAGCGGGAGTTGTTGTGTTTTGCTCTCGATTTGCATCACGATCGCGGTTTTTGTTACGATTGCGACCACCTCGACGGCTACGCCCAGTGCGCTCTGGTCGAGCAGATGTGTTGACCTCATTCACTATGCCATCAGCAGGTGTAGTCATGACCGATGTCTCAACTTTTTCAACACGGTTCTCAGTCTGACGATTCTCATTCGGTCTTTCTGGACGAGGTGTGCGCTCAGGGCGTGCTTGGAAATTGCCTCCTTGTGGTTGACTTTGTTGAGGACGTTGACCTTGTTGAGGTCTGTCACCAGCATTCATATTATTTCTATCGCGATCACGATTGCGATTGCGATTGCGGTTTCTGCCGCGGTCACGATCATTAAATTGACGTGGATTGTCTCGCGTGTCGCGAAGTGCTTTGTCTTCTGTTTTTTCTTCAACTTTGACTTCGCCACTACCACTTAACCACTTTTTAATACGGCTCAAGAAAGATGTTTTGGCTGCAGGCGCAGGTGCTTTGCTAGCAGTTTTATCTTCAACAATAGGCGCGGCTGTACTTGGTGTAATGCCTTTTACAAGGGCTTCTGGCGCTTTGGCTGTAGTTTCTTCATTTAAACTGCGTACATATGCTGTTTCAGCTGGTAGTTCAACCATTTTGTAGCTGGCTTGTGAGGTTTCTTCATTCACATCGTCATGCTTAATACGCACGATATTGTAATTTGGAGTCTCCATATGGATATTAGGAATCAAAATCACCTCAACGCCCATACGTTGTTCGATTTTGTGAATATCCGCACGTTTCTCATTCAGCAAGAAAGTCGCCGCTTCAACGGGCAACTGCACTTGAATAATAGCGCTGTTATCTTTCATTGCTTCTTCTTGAGTAATCCTTAGAATGTGCAATGCAGTAGATTCGATACCGCGGATATGACCTGTGCCATTGCAACGAGGACATACAGCATGGTTGGTTTCACCTAAGCTCGGGCGTAGGCGTTGACGGGATAACTCAAGTAAACCAAATCTAGAAATTTTACCAGTTTGTACACGCGCACGATCGGCATGAAGTGCGTCACGTAATGCATCTTCTACGCTACGCTGATTACGTGGATTTTCCATATCAATAAAGTCAATCACCACTAAACCACCTAAGTCACGCAGGCGCAATTGGCGCGCGACTTCTTCGGCAGCTTCTAAATTGGTGTTGTAAGCAGTCTGTTCAATATCAGAGCCTTTAATGCTTCTGCCAGAGTTAACATCAACAGAAACCAATGCTTCCGTATGGTCAATGACAATCGCACCGCCAGATGGTAAGCGCACTTCACGTGAGAAAGCAGATTCAATTTGATGTTCGATTTGAAAGCGTGAGAATAGGGGGACTTCATCTTGATATAACTTGACGCGTGTTACATTGCCAGGCATCACGTGATTCATAAATTGCAAGGCTTGCTCGTAAACATCAGGAGTATCAATCAAAATCTCATTGATGTCGGCACTAAAATAATCACGAATTGCGCGAATTACTAGGCTACCTTCTTGATAGATTAAAAAAGCACCTTCTTGAATATGCGAAGCTTCTTCTACAGCAGTCCATAATTGTGTGAGATAGTTTAAGTCCCATTGCAATTCTTCAACGTTACGACCAATACCAGCGGTACGCGCGATCACGCTCATTCCCTTAGGCATTTGCAATTGCGCCAGTACATCACGCAACTCATTACGTTCTTCACCTTCAATACGACGTGAAACACCGCCACCACGTGGATTATTTGGCATGAGTACCAAGTATCGGCCAGCAAGTGAGATATAAGTGGTGAGTGCAGCGCCTTTGTTGCCACGTTCATCTTTATCGACTTGAACAATGAGCTCTTGACCTTCTTTGATCACGTCTTGAATACGGGCGCGACCACCTTGTGGTTTATCTGAAAAATAACTTGGTGCGATTTCCTTAAAAGGTAAAAAACCGTGGCGTTCAGTACCGTAATCAACAAATGCAGCTTCTAGTGAGGGCTCTACGCGAGTGATTACCCCTTTGTAAATATTGCTTTTGCGCTGTTCTTTGCCAGCGTGTTCAATATCCAAATCAATGAGTTTTTGTCCATCAACAATCGCAACGCGCAACTCTTCCGATTGCGTTGCATTAAATAACATGCGTTTCATTATGTGCTCCCGCGCACTAGCGGGCAGATGTGTAACAGACAAGTAAAGTGCTGAAGGGCTTAGTTTCTAAATTAAAGTTTCTAAACTTAAGTTTTTAATTTAATTAGTTAAACTAAGCTTCTAGATATCATCTTAGAATCGTCTAGATTTTTTAGCGTGCACTAGTGTTAAGCGCAATATGATATAGCTAAATTGATTCCAAATTGCCAATGTTGGTTGCAATCTGCGAATGAAATAATGTTTTGCTATATCTAAAAATTTATCCCAAGGAAAGATTTTTAATCATACTTTTATCTACCAGAGGCATAAATCCGTTAAAATTCTGTCTTCAGTCACTTTAGTCGCTTTTCTGTTTTTTATCTGCGCGACTAGAGCGCTATATTTATTACTATATTTTTATCGCTACTTTCAATATGGCGAGCAATTTAACCAAATGTTTTGTTCTGACAAGTATTTCTTGTCAATCGTAAATATTGCTAAATCTCGTTTTAAGTAATGCGTTGTAACGCTTTAAAACAATTTATATTTAACAATATGAATAGTATAGGCGTTATCGTCCTATTAAGCAAAAAAATAGTTTGCAATTTCTTAATCAACCCAAAGTATATAGATGCAATCAGAGCAAAATCACACTATTAGCGCTACAGCAGCTGCAATTCTAACCGTCGATGAGGCTTCTGATGGTCAGCGGATAGACAATTATTTAGCAAAAACACTTAAGGGTGTGCCAAAAAGTCATATCTACCGTATTTTGCGTAGCGGTGAAGTGCGCGTGAATAAAGGCCGTATAGATGCTTCATACAAGTTGGTGCTTGGTGATATCGTGCGTGTACCGCCTATTCGCACAACCAATATCGAAAAAGAAATAAGTGAAATTTCGTCCTCACAACTCGTTAAGTCCAAACTTGAAGAGACTATTATTTTTGAAGATGATGCTTTGCTTGTTAT
>CAYXHH010000101.1:3674-6068 GCA_964464725.1 uncultured Methylotenera sp.
CAGGCGAATGGACGGAAAAGAAAAAACGCGTCACGCTAGATTTGCAAAAGTATGTGTTGCCGAATGGCGAGCGTCGAGTGAATGTGGTGACCGATAAAAGCAAAGATAAATATGACGAAGCGCAAGTTTCAGAGACCATTTTTTATCTAAAACAAAATTTCGTTGGTTTTAGTTTGCTAGAAGCGCAACTTATTACGGGCCGCACCCATCAATTGCGTGTACAACTGGCGCATTTGGGCTTTCCGATTGCTGGCGATGACAAATATGGCGATTTTGCTTTGAATAAAGCCCTGGTTAAAAAGGGCTTAAAGCGCATGTTTTTACATTCAGCTGAAACAAAATTGCGGCATCCTGTCACGGGCGATAGCTTAAAGCTAATCGCACCTTTACCAAAAGAGTTACAAAATTTTATGGACAAGTTAGAACAAGGTAATATCAGTAATGAAAAAGCAGTTTGATTTAATTGTTTGGGATTGGGATGGCACTTTAGCCGACTCCACTGGCATGATTACGCATGCCATCGTGACGGCAGCCGAGCAGGTGGGTTTGCCAGCGTTGGACCCACAAGCGGCACGCAATATCATTGGGCTTGGTTTGCGTGAGTCTATTCATGCGCTCTACGGCGATATTCCAGCAGAAAAGGCACAAGCGCTTGCACAGCAATATACAGCGAATTATTATGCAGGTGAGGCAGCAATTCCTCTTTTTGAGGGTGCAAAAGAGCTAATCAGTGAATTACATCGGCGTGGTTTTAAATTGGCAGTGGCAACAGGCAAGGGTAGAAGGGGCTTAAACTTAGCACTGGAACATTGTGGTTTGGGTCATTATTTTCATATCACCCGCACGGTAGATGAGTGTTTTTCTAAACCGCATCCGCAGATGTTAGACGAGATTATGGATTTTTGTGTGGTTCGTCCAGAACGCACTCTAATGATAGGGGATACCAGTTACGATTTGCAAATGGCAGAAAATGCGGGCACACAGGCCGTAGCGGTGACGTTTGGTGCGCAATCACGAGATAAAATATTGGGTTACAATAGCCTTGAAATTTTTGACCAGTTTGAAGCGTTAAGTACTTGGTTATTGGCAAAGCATTAACATTTTTAAAGTATGCAGAAACAAACAATTACTTTTAATAGTCAAGATTTGGAAGAAAAGTCCACTGGCTTGCGTTTTGCGCTACCGCAATTGGGCGAGTTTGCCACTGGTTTTGTGGTGCGCTTTCATGGCAAAGCGCACGCTTATGTGAATCAGTGTGCGCATGTGCCAGTAGAATTGGATTGGAATCAGGGTGAATTTTTTACAACAACCAAAGATTATTTGATTTGTGCCACGCATGGCGCGCACTATATGCCCGACACAGGGCATTGCGTGATGGGGCCGTGCAAAGGCAAAAGTTTGCAGGCTTTGCCGGTGACAGAGCAAAATCAGCAAATCACGATTCATTTAGATGACTTAAATAATTAAACAAATAAATAAACCTTAATATAGATATATCAACAGGAAAAATTAAATGGCAGAACAAGATAACAGTAACGCTTGGCAACAAAAAACCATAGAAACGCTTGCGCTTGCGGGTCTTAAAGAGCAAAAAGCGGCGCGCCGTTGGGGCATATTTTTTAAAGTGCTGACTTTTTTGTATTTGTTTCTGTTGCTCACATTAGCGCTCGGCTGGCTAGGCGATAAAAACGGCTCTGGACCGCATACTGCCCTAATCGACATTAATGGCGTGATTGAGCCAGGTGGTGATGTCAATGCAGATTCTGTGATTACCAGCTTAAATGAAGCGTATGACAACCATAATACCAAAGGCATTATTTTGCGCTTTAACACCCCTGGTGGAAGCCCAGTGCAAGCGGGG
The DNA here is from genome assembly GCA_964464725.1 of uncultured Methylotenera sp. Taxonomy (GTDB): domain Bacteria; phylum Pseudomonadota; class Gammaproteobacteria; order Burkholderiales; family Methylophilaceae; genus Methylotenera_A. The sequence continues at coordinate 5,536 of CAYXHH010000101.1, forward strand.
ATTATTAACGATGAAATTCGTCGCCAACGTAAACTACACCCAACGATTCCTGTGTATGGCGTGGTTGAAGATATTTGTGCATCAGGTGGCTATTACATTGCGGTGGCAACCGATAAAATTTATGTCGACAAGGGTAGCATTGTGGGCTCGATTGGCGTGTTAATGGACGGCTACGGCTTTACCGAAGTGATGAAAAAAGTGGGTGTAGAACGCCGTTTGATGACAGCAGGCGAAAACAAAGGCATGCTAGACCCATTTTCACCCATTAATCCAAAACACCAAGCACTTGCACAAGAAATGTTAAACGAAGTGCATGAGCAATTTAAAGCGGTGGTGCGTCAAGGCCGCGGTGCGCGATTAAAAGAAGACAATGAAACGTTTAGTGGCTTATTTTGGAGTGGTGAGAAAAGCATTAAATTAGGCTTGGCTGACGCACTTGGTAGCGCCGATTATGTGGCGCGTGAAGTGATTAAACAAGAGGAAATTGTCGATTACACCTACCAAGAAACGGTGGTTGACCGCTTTGCAAAACG
>CAYXHH010000102.1:0-5957 GCA_964464725.1 uncultured Methylotenera sp.
GCCTGTAATAATAAGTTCTTAAAAACGTCATAATCGAAATATTCTCGTCATAATCACTACGTAATATGTAGGTTTTAGTGACGAGTGCTTCAAATGTCTAGACTAAGCTTTAAGCATTTAAAGATATTGTGCTAGCAATATAATAAATGCATATTACTTCAATAAAAAAAATGCAGGTTTGCTGTTTCTTGTCTTTTTGGGCAAGTACAACATCTGTATTGGCTGAAGGGATTATAGACATTAAACCCTTTGTAAATGCCAGCGTGAATTATGATGATAATGTATACCGAATTTCCACGCCTGAGCGTGCTAAATTGTTATTAGGTTCTTCAAATACCTCTGATGTAATTAAGCAAGTTGGTGTCGGTGTGGATGTTAACTTAAGGCTAAGCAGGCAGTTAGTGAATGTAAGCACTAGTGTAAACAGAAATAACTTTAATAGGTTTAAAAGTTTAGATAATACTGGAAGATCAAATGCATTGACCTGGAACTGGCAAGTCGGAAGTTACTTCAACGGCCAAATCGGCGCTAGTGAAAATGTGTCAATTGCTGGATTTAATGAAAATAGAATTCAAGAAAGAAATCTAACAACTACTACTCAAAAGTTTGCCAGTATTAATTGGAATTTAATACCAGACTGGACAATAAATGCCAGCAGGCAGCAATTGAAATTTGAAAATGACTCACCAATTTTTGCTTTTTTAGACAGAGAAGATGAAGTGAGCGAGGTAGGAATCAATTATCAAAATCAATTAAATACGAACCTTGGATTAGCCTATCGTGTTGTAGATTCGAACTTTATTAACAGAACAGGCTTTTTAAAGAACACATTGGGTGAAGAGAACATTCAGAAACAAACTATTTTAACTGCTGCATGGCTACCAAGTAGTAAAACAAGACTCTCCACACGCTTTGCGCAAGTAAGTTTAGATCGAAAAAACGCTGCCATAGATGGCTTTAGTGGGTTTAATCAAAGATGGGGTTTGGATCATTCATTAACAGGTCAAATTAATTTAAGTCTCGCAGCTTATAAGGAGTTAACACCTATAGACGATGTCATTTCTACGTTTGTAGAAACCAAAGGTGTGAGTATTAATCCAGTTTGGAATTTAACTAGCAAAGTGTTAGTAAGAGCAGGCCTAAGATATGAAAAGCAAAATTTTATTGGTACTGCAGGAATTACTATAGATAACGAAGATCGTTTAGATAATACTAAAGAAGCCACATTAGGATTGTTATATACGCCAACGACAAAATCACAAATACAACTTCAATATCGAGGTAGTAAACGATCTACCAATCTAGCGAATGCTGGTTTTGAATTTAACAGCCTCAACCTATCCTTTGGTTATCAATACTAGTAATATTTTTAACTTGTTGATTTTTAAATTTAAATAAAAATATATTAAAGTTTTACTTTAAGTTCAATCATAAATTAGTCGCATATTTGACATATTAATTTCATATTAAATTCTTATAGTGGTAAAACTTCAGCGTCGGATGAAATAACTATTATGCGTATCACAAATCAACAATTCTTATTACCACTATTACTTTTACTCGCTCTAGTAATTTCAGGGTGTGGCAAATCTGAAAAAGCAGGCGCAAAACAATCAAACGATCAAGTAGTAGCAAAAGTTAATGGTGAAGAAATTACTATTCATCAAGTGAATTTCCAATTAAGTCGTATGGGTCAGATGAACCAAGAGCAAGCAAAATTGGCTTCCAAACAAGTATTAGCGAATTTGGTGACACAAGAGATGCTAAAACAAAAAGCATTAGAAGCCAAACTAGACCAAGATCCGGCAATTATACAAACACTTGCGTTTACTAAAGATCAATTATTGGCACAAGCCTATTTGCAAAAAACAATCTCAAAAACGCCTAAAGCATCATCAAATGAAATTGATACATTTTACAAAGAGCATCCTGAGTTATTTGAAAATCGTCGTTTGTATCGCCTGCAAGAACTTGTTGTAAATATTCCTAAAGAAAAATTTGAGGAAACTGAGTCAGCTTTAAAACCCATGAAAGATATTAATGATGTTGTGAACTGGTTAAAGGATAAAAAGTATCCTGTTACGGTAAACAGTAATGTTAAGGCTGCAGAAGAACTGCCTATGTTGGTACTTAAAAAAATGCAAAACCTTCAAGATGGGGAAATATTATTAGTGCCAACAAATAAAACCTTTAATATATTGCAAATTGCTGGGTCTCAAACTCAGCCTATTAGTAGAGCTAAAGCGACACCGATTATTGAACAGTATTTCTTTAATCAGAATAAAAATAAAATTGCTAATAGTGAAATAATTGCATTAAATGAGAAGGCGAATATAGAGTTTGCTGGTGCATTTTCAGACATGAAAAAGTCAGACTTGCTTAAAATAAATCAAGTGAAAGCAGAAGCAAGCTCTAGTAACGTTTCAAAACCTGAAACTAAATCAACAGAGGTGAGCGAAGATAAAAAGTCTAATGTTGATGTTAATCAATCAAGCATTAATAAGGGTTTATCTGGACTTTAATTTGATTGAATATGCTTGTTCAATTAAATATGACTCAATATAAATCTGGGATTACAACATCTATGCTTGTATATAGTTTTAAGAATTTTTGCGCTTTATGTTTAGCTTTAACACTTAGCCTTGGAAATGCCTATATAACTGCTGCAGAGCTAACTCGAGAGATGAGCTTGCCAACTAGTGATGCGGTCACCTCACCATTAAACGAAACAATAGTAGATGATGAAAATTATCTACTAGGTACAGGAGATTTGCTAAGAATAACTGTTTATAACAATCCTGATTTAACCTTAGAAACACGTGTGGGGGATGGCGGTATGATTCGCTACCCATTGATAGGTGAAGTGCTAGTTGCTGGTATCAGTTCATCGGCTGCAGAAAAGAAAATTGCAAACTTACTAGAGTCAGGTAATTTTGTAAAACAGCCTCAAGTTAATATTTTAGTAACTCAGTATCAAAGCAAATTAGTTTCAGTGCTTGGTAGCGTACTAAAACCAGGACAATATCCATTAGAACGTGCAACCAATCTATCTCAGCTACTTGCATTAGCTGGCGGGGCTAATGCAGAAGGCTCTGACTTAGTGACTATCACAACAAAAACTAGCAAGATTGAATTAGATTTAAAAAAAATTATAGGCAAAGGTGAAAGCGTCGAAAATGTACCTCTAACAGGCGGCGAAATTGTTTATGTCCATGCAAGAGATGTTTCAGTTATAGGCCAAGTCAATCGCCCCGGCAAATATGCAGTGACTGATGGGGTTCGAACATTAGGTGATTTTATAAGTATTGCTGGCGGTATTAGTCCTACAGGTTCAGACACTGTGACAGTCACCACAACCCGTGATGGTAAGCAAGAACGCTTTGATGTTGATATAGACGATCTATTTCGTACAGGTAACAGTAACGCAAATATTGAACTTAAAAGTGGCGATACTGTTTATGTTCCACGTGCACCGATGGCTTACATTTACGGTGAAGTTCAGCGTCCAGGAACCTTTCGTATTGAACGCAATATGACAGTTTTACAAGCCTTAGCCCAAGGTGGCGGACTTACACCGCGTGGCACCAAACGTAATATTCAAGTAGATCGCCGCAATGAAAATGGAGAGATAAAGAAACTTTATCCCAAGCTCACTGATTTGATCATGCAAGATGACGTGATATATGTACGTGAAAGCTTATTCTAGGAAGCCACATGAACTTAACTCAATTCCTACTGATATTAAAAGCACGTTTCAAAATCATCTTAATTGTTTTTGGTTTGGTTGTTTTAACAACTTTAATTATTAATTTGTTACTGCCAAAAATCTATAAAGCTACTAGCTCTTTGGTACTTAATTATAAAGGCGTTGACCCTGTGACTGGGCTCACTGTCCCAGCTCAACTAATGCCAGGTTATATTGCAACTCAGCTTGATGTGATTACAAGTCATAACGTTGCTTTAAAAGTGGTGGATAAGCTTAAGTTGGCTGACAATCCACAAGCTCAAGAACAGTTTAAGAAAGCAACAGATGGTAAAGGCAATATTAAAGACTATTTTGCCGATAAGTTTTTAGAAGGTCTTGAAGCTAAACCTTCGCGTGAAAGTAGTGTGATTGAGGTGTCTTACAGCAGTACAGACCCTGAATTTTCAGCAACACTAGCGAATGCTTTTGCTGAAGCATATCAGGAGACCAGTATTCAGCTAAAAGTTGAGCCATCTCAGTTGGCAGCGGAATTTTTAGGTGAAAAAACTAAAGCATTGCGTACTAATTTAGAAGAGGCCCAATTAAGACTTTCGAAGTATCAACAAGAAAAAGGCTTAACGAGCATCATGGGTAATTTAGACGTAGAAAGTGCGCGTCTAAATGATTTATCGTCTCAGTTAGTTGCTGCGCAGTCTCAAAGTTTTGATTCAACATCGCGTCAGCAACGTACTCGTGGAGACGCTGATGAGTCACCCGATATAGCTGCAAACCCATTGGTTCAAAATTTAAAGGTAGCTATTTCTAATGGCGAGTCAAAGCTTTCAGAACTTGCTCAGCGCTTAGGATCAAGTCATCCGAATTATCAGGCGGCAGAAGCAGAACTCAATAAACTAAAAAGTCAGTTATTAGAAGCCACTAATAAAGCAAAAATGAGTATAGGTGGCAATGCATCTATCAACAAAGAGCGTGAATCAGAATTAAAAGCTGCAGTAGTTGCACAAAAAGCACGTGTGCTAGAACTCAATCTTGCTAGAGATCAGCTTGAGGTATTACAACGTGACGTTGAAAATGCTCAACGTGCTGTCGATTTGGCAAGCCAGCGATTTACACAAACAACCCTGGAAGGCAGCTCGAATCAAGCTGATGTAGCAGTATTAAACCCAGCAACACCACCCCTGAGACGAACAAGCCCAAGAATTTTGTTTAACTTGATTATTTCAGGGTTTCTTGGTTCGTTTTTAGGCATTGCTTCAGCCTTATTTGCGGAAAGTAGAGATAAACGAATTCGCAGGCTTGAAGATCAGGTTGAACTTTTACAATCCCCTGTGCTGGTGGTTGTGAGGGGAATGAAAGAAAAATTTCTCCCTAAAGTGTTAAATCAATTATCGACTTTATCGAGTCAATTTAGCCGTGGCAAATCATATGGCTCATCTAAATCTTCACTTTTACTGCCTTTAAAGAAAAACAGATATTTATCTAAAAGTACAGTGGCAGAAGAAGTCATTGATCCTTACAACTCTGAGCTTATTGTCATTAAAGAACCAAACTCACCACAATCGGAAGCATTAAGAACACTCCGGAGTCAGCTCCAAAGACGTTGGTTTGATTCTGGACATCGTTCTCTTGGGATTATTTCTGCAAATTCAGATGAGGCAAGCAGCTATTTGGCGGCAAATTTAGGTTTGATGTTTTCTCAATTAGGCAAGCGTACTTTATTAATTGATGCAAATTTTCGTAACCCACGCCAGCATATTATTTTCAATATTAAAGAAACTGCGGGTTTGTCAGAAATACTTGGTGGCGAAACCCTGACTATCTCAGAGTCTTTTGAACACTTTTCAGTGTTGGTTGCTGGGAAAGTGTCATCTAATACTCATGAGTTATTGAGCAAAGATAACTTTAGCAACCTGATGAAAATTGTGACTGCTCAATATGATGTTGTACTTGTTGATACAGCACCATGTCGGTTGTTTGCAGATGCCCAAGACGTTTTGGCGACTTGTGAAGGTGCTTTAGTCGTTACCAGATTGAATCACACCAAGCTATCTGATTTGGTTGAAATGAAGAATCAAGTTGAAGTGTCAGGTGCAAAATCAGTTGGCAGTGTTATCAATGATTATTAATTAAAGCATATTGGTTAAGAAAGAATGCATTAATCATTGATTTAAACAAGGTGCTAAGAGATGGATGGTTTTTTTAATATGAAAAAAGTTGCCTTAATCACCGGTGTAACAGGCCAAGACGGTGCCTA
>CAYXHH010000103.1:0-5920 GCA_964464725.1 uncultured Methylotenera sp.
CCAATCTCTTGCATCTCGCCACTTTGGCTATCGCCCAGCAACTCACCTGCGCCGCGAATCTCTAAATCGTGCATCGCCAAATGAAAGCCTGCGCCCAAGTCTTCAAGCAATTGAATCGCATCTAGCCGTTTTTGCGCTTGCGGGGTGATTTTACGGTGCTCATCAGTAAGCAAATAAGCATAGGCTTGATGGTGACTACGCCCGACGCGACCACGCAATTGATGCAATTGCGCTAGTCCGAACATATCGGCCTTATTGATAATAATCGTGTTTGCAGTGGGGATATCAATCCCCGTTTCGATAATGGTAGTACACAGCAACACATTAAAACGTTGCTGATGAAAGTCGCGCATCACCGCCTCTAGCTCGCGCTCGCGCAGCTGTCCGTGCGCAATACCGATGCGTGCATCTGGAATGATTTTTTCTAGTTTTTCACGTTGAACAAAAATGGTGTCAACTTCGTTATGCAAAAAGTAGACTTGGCCGCCGCGCTTAAATTCACGCATCATCGCTTCGTGAATAATGCCATCACCATAATAGGTAGCAAATGTTTTAATGCTCAGGCGTTTTTGTGGTGGCGTGGCAATCACACTAAACTCACGCAAGCCTTCCATTGCCATGCTTAAGGTGCGCGGAATTGGCGTGGCCGTGAGCGTCAACACATCAACTTCTGCGCGCATGGCTTTCAATTGTTCTTTTTGGCGCACACCAAAGCGGTGTTCTTCATCTAATATCACCAAGCCTAGATTTTTAAATTTCACATCTTTTTGAATTAAGCGATGCGTGCCGATAATAATATCGATCTCGCCAGTGGCTAAGCCACGCAAGGCTTCTGTGATTTCTTTGGCGGTTCTAAAGCGTGAAATTTCAGCGACTTTAATTGGCCAATCTGCAAAGCGATCGCAAAAATTTTGGTAATGTTGTTCGGCCAGCAAAGTGGTTGGTACGAGCACAGACACTTGTCTGCCACCCATCACCGCCACAAACGCGGCGCGCAGCGCAACCTCAGTCTTACCAAAGCCGACGTCGCCACACACTAATCTGTCCATAGGCTTGCCAGATTGCATGTCTTTAATCACATTTTCAATCGCGTCCAATTGATCTGGCGTTTCTTCAAATGGAAAGCCATCACAAAACGCTTCGTAGTCTTTAAGGCTTAACGTAAACGCGTGGCCTTTGCGCGCAGCACGCTGAGCATATAAGTTGAGCAACTCAGCAGCAGTATCGCGAATTTGTTTCAGCGCTTTTTTCTTGGCTTTTTCCCATTGACCACTGCCAAGCCTGTGTAATGGTGCGCTTTCTGGCGGACCACCTGAATAGCGTGAAATTAGAAATAACTGCGAAACAGGCACATATAATTTGTCGTCACCATAGTATTCCAGCAGCAAAAATTCGGTTTCACCTTCGCCAAAATCTAAATTAATCAAGCCTTTATAACGCCCTACGCCATGTTGCTCGTGTACGATGGGGTCTTCGAGATGTAGCTCAGATAAATCTTTCAGCATGCCCTCAGTATTGCGGGCTTTTTCTTTTTCACGACGTCTTTGCTGGCGCACTGTGCCTGAGTAAAGCTCAGACTCTGTAATCAATATTACCTCATCAGCAAATCCACTATGTAGCGGTGAAACGCCTAACATCACTTGGGCTTTGCTTTCATTAAATTCTTGCCAAGTTTCGCAGGTAGGCATTTCCAAGCCATGCTCGGCAAATAGTTGCAACATGGTCTCGCGACGACCAAGGCTTTCAGCCGTAATTAACACCCTCTTCTTTTGTGATGCTCCAGAAGCCTCATGGATAAAGGCTTGCAGCTTATGTAAAGGATGCTCGGCGCGACGATCAATTTCTAAAGCAGGTAAGTTTTTTTCTTGCTCTAAAACGAGGTTAAGTATGGCAAATTGATGCGTCCTAGCAAAAAAATCATCGGTTTTAAAGAGTAATACTTCTGGTTTTAAAATCGGGCGTTCAGGGTCGTGCGCAAGCAAACGATAGCGTGATGCGGCGTCTACCCAAAATTGTTGTGCGGCTTTATCGCAGTTGCCATGCATCACAATATTTGCATTTGCAGGCAAGTAATCTAATAAGCTGGATGTCTCATCAAAAAATAGTGGCAAATACCATTCTATGCCACCACTTGCCACGCCTTTACTGACATTTTTATAAATCGTTGCGCGTTGTGGGTCACCTTCAAATTGCTCACGAAAGTTGCTTCTAAATTTACTAATGCCTGCTTCATCTAACGGAAACTCTCGCGCGGGTAACAAACGAATCTCTGGCACTGGGTAAAGGCTACGTTGGGTGTCGATATCAAAAGTGCGTATGGTTTCAATTTCGTCATCAAATAAATCAATGCGGTATGGCAAGACACTGCCCATTGGGAATAAATCGAGCAAACCGCCGCGTACGCTAAACTCGCCTGGCGAAATGACTTGTGTCACATGATGGTAGCCCGCTTGCGCACATTGATGGCGCAACGCTTCTACGTTTAAGCGCTGACCCTTTTTAAGCATAAAACTATGGCCAGCTAAATATGAAACGGCTGGCAAGCGTAACAAAGCCGTGGCAATCGGCACAATCACCACATCGCATTGGTTTTGCGAGATCTGATACAACGTCGCCAAACGCTCAGAAATTAAATCTGGGTGTGGCGAGAACACGTCATATGGCAGCGTCTCCCAATCTGGCAGCAAATTCACTGTTAAGTCTGGCGCAAAATAAGGAATTTCCTCTAATAAACGCTGCGCTTCAAAAGCATTTGAAGTGATAATCACCAGCGGCGTTTTTTGCTGTGGATTTGTTGTGCCATTTGTTGTTTTTAGGCGACATGAAAGTGTTGCTAGAGATAAGCTATCTAAGCCATTGGCTGGATAAGAAAAACGACTTTTTTTGCCCGAGGAAGGCGGAGTTAACTGCATATATGTACTTGAAAATCACTTGGTTTAAAGACAAATTTTGCCTATTATAGCCTTTTGAAGGGCGCGCATTTACGCCAATTTCAATTAATTAATAATAATAAATAATAAGAGGAGTTGATGTCATGAATGATAAGCAACTGGTTGCGCTTCATGCCGCAAAATATGTCAAAGATGGCATGTTAGTTGGCTTAGGTACTGGCTCGACCGCCAATTTTTTCATCGAAGAGCTTGCAAGACTACAGCAAGAAAAAAACTTAAAAGTCACCACCATTGCCAGCTCGCATATGAGCATGATTAAGGCGCAAAGTTTAGGTTTAAACGTCATCGCGCTTACTCAAGTATCAGAAATTGATTTATACGTAGATGGCGCAGATGAAATTACCCCTGACATGACCTTGCTAAAAGGGCGCGGTTACGATTTGGTCATGGAAAAGTTGCTTGCTAAAGCCGCCAAGCAGTTTTTGGTCGTTGCAGATAAAAGCAAATTAGTCGATCGCATTGGGACGAACTTTGCAATACCGATTGAAGTGATGCCTTTTGCCTGGAAAGCAGCCAAACGTAGCTTAGAACTAGCAGGTGGCGTGGGTGATTTACGCCAGAACGTTGCCAAAGATGGCTTGTCTATGACTTCACATGGTAGCTTGGTGTTAGATATGCGATTTGATCAATCTATCTCTGAAACAGCACTTAACCAATTAATTAACAATATTCCTGGCGTAGTCGAACACGGTATTTTCCATCAGCTCACCACTGCAGTGCTTATTGCTGGCGATGGAAAAGTCGAAGAACGCTGGAAATAAACTCACTTCGTTAAGCATGCGTTTGTTTAAAGTACAACCGATTTTGTTTGCTTGCGCGCTCTTTATATTGGGTTGCGATAAAGCCAATGAGAACACTAGTACAGCAGTATCACCAACCCCTAAAATACCACAAGAAAAAATCATTACTTTTGTCACCCTGAATAGCCCGAACACTTACTATGTGAATGGCGATAATGATTTTGCTGGCCTAGAATACGACTTAGCTAAGCTATTTGTAAAATACCTAAATCAATTTCCAGAATACCAGGGGACGCAGTTAAAGCTGATTGTAGAGAAACATATAGACCAAATCTTACCTGCGGTAATGTCTGGAAAGGCTGACATTGCAGCGGCAGATATTACGATTACAGAAGCGCGTAAACAACGTTTTAACTTCACCATTCCTTATCAGGATATTCAGCAGGAAGTCATTTATAACAAAGACATCTCAAGCAAGCCACCCAAAAAAATTCAGGATCTTATTGATCATCAAATTACGATTCCTGCCGGCACAAGTTTTGTAGAGCGCTTAACAAAACTTAAAGAAGATTATCCTAAATTATCTTGGAATGAAATTAATCACCTTGATTCTGAACAATTAATCCTTGCAGTTGCAAATGGTGAAATTGAATACAGCATTGCTGATAGCCACTTAATCGCAAACTTACAAAATCATCATCCTAATCTAGGTGTCGCTTTTGCAATCGGTAGCCCAGAAAAAATTGGCTGGGCACTTAACAAAAATAGTGACCCAAAATTGTTAAAAAAGGCCAATGAGTTTTTTACGAAAATTAAGAGCGATGGCACATTACGCAACTTAATTGACCGCTACCATGGCAGCTCAAAACGGCTTAAACCATTGGATATTAAAACTTTTATTTCCAAAATTAATACCTTGCTACCTAAATATGCACATTTATTTAAGCAAGCCCAAGAAATCACTGGTATTGATTGGCGCTTATTGGCCGCCATTAGCTACCAAGAATCACATTGGGATACTTTTAACACTTCTCCCACTGGCGTGCGTGGATTAATGATGCTGACGGAAGATACTGCAGACCGCATGGGTGTAAGTGATCGATTAGACCCTAAGCAGAGCATTCCTGCGGGGGCTAAATATATTAATATCATGGTTGAAAGTGTTCCGAGCAGAATCCCCGAACCAGATCGCACCTACATGGCGCTCGCCTCATATAATATTGGTTACGCCCATGTTGAAGATGCGCGCATTTTGGCGCAAAAACAAGGACTTAACCCAGACAGCTGGGCAGATGTGAAGAAAACTTTGGTGATGCTCACCAATCCAAAATACTACGTCAGTGCTAAATATGGCTACTGTGGTTGCGGGCAGCCTGTGATTTTTGTGGAATCAATTCGTAGCTACTACAATATTTTATTGAGCAGCCAACCAAGCTATACACCTAACAATTACAACTTTAAAGTGGCCAAAGCAGATCAAATAGAACTGATTGATTAACGGCTTCCGATATAATCTAAACCATTCATATAAGGTTTAAGCACGGTTGGAATGTTCACTGTGCCATCGGCTTGTTGATAGTTCTCTAACACCGCCACCAACGTGCGCCCTACTGCCAAGCCTGAACCATTGAGTGTATGCACAAACTCGGTTTTGCCTTGCTCATTTTTAAAACGCGCTTGCAAACGCCTTGCTTGAAAAGCCTCACAATTCGACACAGAAGAGATTTCGCGATAAGTATTCTGCGCAGGTAGCCACACTTCCAAGTCATAAGTTTTGGCTGCGCCAAAACCCATGTCGCCAGTGCAGAGTGAAACTACGCGGTAAGGCAGCTCTAACGCCTTTAAAATATTCTCAGCATGACCGACCATTTCCTCTAAGGCTTCGTAGCTTTTGCTTGGATGCACAATTTGCACCATCTCAACTTTATCAAACTGGTGCTGACGTATCATGCCTTTGGTATCTTTACCGTAGCTTCCAGCTTCACTTCTAAAGCATGGCGTATGTGCGGTGAGTTTAATGGGTAATGATTCGGCTGGAATAATTTCATCGCGCACGGTATTCGTGAGCGTGACTTCAGAAGTTGGAATAAGATAAAGTTTGCTATCGTTGTGTTTTAAGCTAAATAAATCTTCTTCAAACTTTGGCAACTGGCCAGTACCAATTAAGGTTTCTGCGTTTACCAAATAAGGCGTATAGCACTCTGTATAGCCGTGTTTCTCAGTTTGCGT
>CAYXHH010000104.1:0-5730 GCA_964464725.1 uncultured Methylotenera sp.
TTTGATGCAGATGCAGGGATTATGCTTGATTCTACTTTTGTTAAAGTAATCGGTTGGTACGACAATGAATACGGCTATACTTGTAATCTGATGCGTCTGGTTCAACATATTAGTAAATAAGAGATTCTCATGAAATTTATCAAAATGACTGATTTGGATTTGCGCGGTAAACGTGTATTTATTCGCGCCGATTTAAATGTCCCTGTGGCTGATGGCAAAGTGACTTCAGATGCTCGCATTACGGCATCTATGCCTACTATTGAATTTGCGCTTAAAGCAGGTGCAAAAGTCATGGTGACTTCGCATTTAGGTCGCCCAGAAGAAGGCGTATATTCTGAAGAAAACTCACTGCAACCTGTGGCTGATGTGATGGCTGCTAAATTAGGCAAACCTGTGCGTCTGGTAAAAAACTGGCTTGCAGATAATGCGCCTGCAGATAGCTTGACGGTGGAAGATGGCCAGTTGATTTTATTAGAAAACTGTCGCTTTAATGTCGGCGAAAAGAAAAACAACGATGAGCTTGCCAAAAAGTATGCGGCATTATGCGATATTTTTGTGATGGACGCATTTGGCACGGCGCATCGTGCAGAAGCTTCTACACATGGTATTGCAAAGTTTGCACCTGTGGCTTGTGCAGGTATGTTGCTGACAGAGGAACTAGAAGCCCTCACCAAAGCACTACTTAACCCAAAACGTCCGATGGTGGCCGTAGTGGGTGGTAGTAAAGTCTCCACCAAGTTAAGTGTGTTAGAAAGTTTGTCAGAAAAAGTGGATCAACTTGTGGTGGGTGGTGGTATCGCCAATACCTTCCTCAAAGCTGCGGGTAAATCAGTGGGTAAATCATTGTGCGAAGATGATTTGGTACCAGTTGCTAAAGCCTTGATGGAGAAAATGGCCGCGCGTGGTGCCGCAGTGCCAATTGCCGTGGACGTGGTGTGCGGCAAGCATTTTGATGCAAATGAGCCAGCTGTTAAAAAAATGGCTGATAATGTAGATGACGATGATATGATTTTTGATATTGGGCCTGAATCAGCGCAAGCTTTGGTAGATGTGCTGAATAATGCAGGCACCATTGTTTGGAACGGGCCTGTGGGTGTATTTGAGTTTGACCAGTTTGGTGAAGGCACGAAAACTTTGGCGCATGCGATTGCGGACAGTGAAGCTTTTACTTTAGCTGGCGGTGGCGACACCATTGCGGCGATTCAGAAATATGGTATTGAAAGTAAAATTAACTATATTTCTACCGCTGGCGGTGCGTTTTTGGAATTTTTGGAAGGTAAAACTTTACCGGCGGTAGAAATCTTAGAACAACGTTACGCGCAAAAGTAAGTGCTGCTAAAAGTTAACGCCTAAATCACCCTAAAAAATTTACCTTAATAGATATGCCCACTCAAAGCCTCTTTGGAGGCTTTTTTATTAAGCTAGCATCAATGTTTTACATGCTCAAGTTTGACTCTGGCACGGTCGTTTAGCATTTGATGCACATTTAGAGGGTGACTATTTAGTCGTCAATTGTAAATTTGTCTACGAAATGTGAGCCGAATGAAATTGATTGGGCATCGGTGCAGGTGGATGCGACTAGCTTCGATCGGCTGGTATCACAATGAGTATGACTGCACGTGTAATTTGCTACCTTTGGCGCTGTATGAGGCACATTATCAAATGTTGCCTAAACCATCTAGCTTATAAAAAGAATTGGAGACGGAACCAGTATAATGAAGTCTTGAATTTGAACTGGTAAAAGTACTTCTTGCCTAAATATCGGTGATAAAGTTTAGTTAAGGCTATCTATGCAACGTAAAACCAAAATAGTCGCAACCTTAGGCCCTGCTTCCAGCAGCGAGGAAATGATTGCGCGTTTGATAACCGCTGGTGTAGATGTAGTGAGGTTGAACTTTTCACATGGTACGGCTCAAGATCACATTCAACGTGCAGAAATTGTACGTGAGATTGCAGCCAAACTTAACCGCCCAATTGGCGTGTTATGCGACTTGCAAGGCCCTAAAATTCGTATTGGTAAATTTGAGCAAGGTAGCGTCACTCTCAAGATGGGTGATTTGTTTGTGCTTGATGCCGATTGCGTGTTAGGTGATCAGGATCACGTTGGGTTGGATTACAAAACACTCCCTCAAGAAGTAGCCGCTGGTATGACGCTGTTACTTGATGATGGCCGCATCACCATGCGGATAGACCGCGTTAAAGGCAATTGTATTCATTGTGTGGTGATGGCAGGTGGTGTGCTGTCAAATAACAAAGGCATCAATTTACAGGGAGGCGGTTTGGCGGCGGAAGCCCTGACGGATAAGGATAGGGAAGATATCAAAACCGCGGTCAAACTCGAAGCCGATTACATCGCAATTTCGTTTCCCAAAAATGCTGAGGATGTGTTGCTTGCCAAATCACTAATCCAACAAGCCAATGGTACCGCAAGTATTGTAGCCAAAATCGAACGCGCCGAGGCCATTGCGCATCTGGAGGCGATTATTGATGCGAGTGACGCGATTATGGTGGCACGTGGCGATTTAGGAGTTGAGGTGGGCGATGCGGCAGTGCCTGGCCTACAAAAGCGTATGATACGCATGGCCAGAGCGCAGAATAAATTGGTGATTACCGCCACGCAAATGATGGAGTCGATGATTAATAATCCAATTCCAACGCGTGCTGAAGTATCGGATGTGGCGAATGCGGTGTTGGATGGCACAGATGCAGTGATGCTCTCGGGTGAAACGGCGGCTGGACATTATCCGCTTGAGACTGTGCAAGCTGTACATCGGGTATGTATTGAGGCGGAAAAGGAATATGAAGGGCTGTCTCCTTTCGACCGCCGCGCTAAATCCTCGACTAAACAGCCTGATGAAGCGATTGCGTTGGCGGCGATTTATACGGCTTGTCAGTTGCAAGTGAAAGCGATTGCTGCACTCACGCAGTCTGGTAACGCTGCACAATGGCTGTCTCGTTCGGACAGCAATGTACCTATCTATGCCCTTTCGCCAAATAAGGTGGCGCGCCGCAAACTGACGTTGCATCGCAATGTGTTTGCGTTTCCCATTGAACAAGCAGGCAAAAATAAAGAAGAAATTTTGCGCGAGATGGAGCAAGTGTTGTTGCGTCACGGTGCTGTGGTAGAGGGCGATACCGTATTGATTACATTTGGCGAGCCTATTGGTAGTCCAAGAGGCACCAATACCTTAAAAATCGTTAAAATTGGTGAATTACGACCTACCCACTAGCAAACTTAACACCTTAATTGCCTCAAAAAATAAATTTCAAATGCGCACGATGGGTGTTGGCAATTTATAATATAGTTTTCAATCTAACCATCAATCCAATGCGTACACCCTTACTAAAAACCGAGATTAAAAGCCTTAAGCTGATTCATCAGGGTAAAGTGCGCGATATCTACGCCATCGATGACCAAACCATGTTGCTGGTGAGTACAGACAGGTTGTCGGCGTTTGACGTGATTTTGCCGACAGGCATTGCCAACAAAGGAGCCATGCTCACGCAAATGGCGAATTTTTGGTTCGAAAAGCTCAAGCATGTGGTGCCGAATCATTTGACAGGAATTTTGCCTTCTAGCATCGTTAAGTTGGATGAGGTGCCAGACATCAACGCGCGCGCAGTCGTGGTTAAAAAGCTTAAAGCTTTGCCGATTGAGGCGATTGTTCGTGGCTATTTAGTAGGAAGTGGTTGGAAAGAGTATCAACAAAAAGGCACTGTGTGCGATATTGCGCTGCCTGCAGGTTTACAATTAGCACAAAAATTACCTCAACCACTTTTTACGCCATCAAGTAAAGCAGCCGTTGGTGAGCATGATGAAAACATCAGCATTGCGCAGGTGGAAGCACTGATTGGTAAAGAGTTGGCAGCACAAGTGGCTAAAGTGGCGATTCAACTTTATACAGAAGCGGCAGAATATGCATTAACACGCGGCATTATTATTGCGGATACCAAGTTTGAGTTTGGACTAGATGCAAACGGTGTCTTGCATGTGATGGACGAAGTGTTAACACCAGATTCATCGCGCTTTTGGCCAGCAGAAAGTTATGCTATTGGCAGCAACCCACCGAGTTACGATAAGCAATACGTGCGTGATTGGTTAGAGAGCATTCATTGGAACAAAACGCCACCTGCACCGGCCTTGCCAGATGATGTTGCGAAACGCACCTCAGAAAAATATATGGAAGCGTTTGAAAAACTCACAGGCGACAAATTAAAAGTCTGATGGCGCATACTTAATGGCACTTGGTGAAAAATTAAAAACAATCGCTACGCAATTAAAAGCTGAATTCGATTTTTATCGCCGCCTACAACAGCACCCAAAAACGCCCATTCTAGCCAAAGCTTTATTATGGCTTGCAGTCGGCTACTTGCTGATGCCTTTTGATTTAATCCCAGATTTTTTGCCAGTGATAGGCCAGTTGGATGAAGTGGTGATTATTCCTTTATTGCTGTATTTCGCCCTAAAATTAACGCCACAGGAAATTATTGCGGAATGCAGAGCGTGCGCTGAATGACGGAATTTTTGACTCACTTGTGGCAAATGATGATGGCGTTTGATGCGCATTTGCCACAATTGGTTGCGATGCATGCAAACTTAGTCTATCTCATTTTGTTTGGTATTGTCTTTTTGCAAATTGGTGTACTGCCTTTTTTCTTTTTGCCTAGCAACCCATTTTTATTTGTGTGTGGCGCAGTGTGGGCGGCTTCTGGCTTAAATATTCTGTTGCTACTTGTTATATTGATGTTGGCGGCGATGCTGGGTAATTTTTCTGGTTATTGGCTGGGTAGAACTGTTGGGCAGGCATTTTTTGTCGATTTTTTAAAATGGCCCAACCAAGCTGCGCTCGATAAAACCCGTATTTTCTACGATAAACATGGCGAAAAAGGTTTTTTAGTTTCTTTATTTTTACCTGTGATTCGCACGCTAGCACCTTTTCTTGCGGGCATTACCAATATGAATCATTTTAAATTTTCGCGCGCAGCCAGTGTCGGCGCGGTATTTTGGGTACTGGTGTGTGTGTTAGCGGGCTACTTTTTTGGCAATATCCCCAGTATTAAAAACCATTTGGGCGCTGTAACAGTGCTTGGTTTGGGTTTGGTGATTGTTTTTTTTGGGCTAAGCAAGAGTTGGCAATTTATAAAAAACAAAAATCAAACTTAGCTAAACAGACAATTCCCCATTTTTGGGTAGAAACTCGCAATAAACTAGTCACATTCTTCGCGTATAATTTTATTTTTTTAGTTAGATAGGTAATTAATCGTAATGTCTTTAAATTTAGTGCCTTCGGGCAAAAATCTGCCACATGATTTTAATGTGATTATCGAAATCCCTATGCAGGGCGACCCTGTGAAATATGAAGTGGATAAAGATAGCGGCGCATTGTTTGTGGATCGCTTTATGGGTACATCCATGCAATATCCGTGTAACTACGGCTATATTCCGCACACGTTGGCCGATGACGGCGACCCAGTTGATGTGTTGGTGATTACCCCAGTGCCGCTATTGCCTGGTGTGGTGGTGCGCTGCCGTGCTTTGGGTATGTTGCAGATGACAGATGAAGCGGGTGGCGATGCTAAATTGTTAGCAGTACCAGTTGAAAAAGTATGCGGTTTATACGCCTACCAAAAAACCTATAAAGATGTATCACCTTGGCGCCTCGAGATGATTTCTCACTTTTTTGAGCATTACAAAGATTTAGATAAAGGCAAATGGGTGAAAATCGAAGG
>CAYXHH010000105.1:0-1442 GCA_964464725.1 uncultured Methylotenera sp.
CGGCGACCGACGATGCGATTCAGTTTGGATTACAAAAACAAGCGCAATTTATGGTGCTGGTTCCTTGCTGCCAAGCTGAGGTGGCAGAAGTGATGCGTAAAAACAAAGCAGAAACGCTCGCAAAAACTGCCTTAAGTGAGATTTGGCGACACCCGATTCATACGCGTGAGTTTGGTAGTCAATTAACAAATGTACTACGGTGCTTACAGTTAGAAGCGGCTGGTTACAATGTCACAGTGACCGAATTGGTAGGCTGGGAACATTCCTTAAAAAATGAGTTAATCATTGCAAAATACACAGGACAACGACGTAAGAACGCCCGCGAAAGATTGCAAGCAATTTTAACTGAATTTAATTTGCAAGAAATGCAGGAACGTTTTGCAAGTGAATAATGATGTTGTAAGTAATGCGCGCCCATGTCGACTAAAGGGCATGAAGAAATTAACTATATGGTCAACGCACACCTATGCTTAGATTGATTTTTAAAGCGCTTAAAAAAGGCATTTTTAACAAATACATTTTCATTTTTTTAATGATTGCTTTGACATTTATTGCAGGTATTTTCGCTAATAAAAAAGTTTTTGCACCAGATTTACACCGTCTTTATATGGAGTCAATGATGGTGACCGATCAGCCACCAGTCATTTTTATCCATGGTGTTTTAGGTAGCCGTTTAAAAGACACGAAAACCAAAGAGGATGTTTGGCCAGGCGCTATTAGTCGTTTGTTTAGCCATGATTATTCTGATGCGGCCTTAGAAATTGATCCTCAAACTTTAGAGCCTAAGCCAAGTAACGCTGTACCTTATGATATTTTTGACGGTGCAGCTGGCCAAGATTTTTATGGAAAAATTGTACATACCTTATCAGAGATAGGGGGGTATAAGCTCACTAAAATTGGCCAAAAAGTAAATCCAAAACAAAAAAATTATTATGTTTTTTTGTATGATTGGCGCCAAGACAATGTCAAGACGGCGATGGAGTTAACAGACTTTATTGAGCAAATTCGTATTGATTACAAGAATCCAAACTTAAAGGTAGATATTGTTGCGCACAGTATGGGTGGCCTGATTACTCGCTACTATATTCGCTACGGCAAACAAGATGTTATTAACGACAATCATTTTGATCAAAAAATCACGATGTATGGAGCGGAGCGCGTGCGCAGAGTGATTTTGCTTGGCACCCCCAATTTAGGGTCAATTCGTTCATTAAGTTTGTTTATTACTGGGTTGGATATCGGCATCAACCAAATTGGCACAGAGACTTTAGCCAGTATGCCGAGTTTGTTTCAGTTGTTTCCACATGCGCTAAACAATTGGATAGTCACTAGCGCAGGTAAACCGTTAGAGCGTGATTTATATGATGTCGATATTTGGCGTAGCTTCAAATGGTCAATTTTTGACCCTAAAGTCAGACAAAGAATTACAGAAAAGTTTGAGA
>CAYXHH010000105.1:1542-4167 GCA_964464725.1 uncultured Methylotenera sp.
TATTAGGTCGTAACGCGCTTGATCCAAGTGTAGAACGTCACAAATATATCCATCTTCCTCTTGAACAATCATTTTTCCTGTGTGAATCACACGAAAGCTTGACCAGTAATTTAAATTTCCAAGATAACTTGCTCAACACACTGCTTTCACGAGATAAAGTGGAATAAGGAGGAGCCATGTGGCGTGGTAAAAAAATACTATTTTTAATTTGCATGTTATTAGGGTCAACGCAGCCTTTATTTACCAAGGCTGAAGTTAAAAATCAACACGTTTACTTACAACAAAATTGGAACGAGCAAGAGCGTCAATACTTTTATTTTGCTGATCAAGGCTCTCGACTCTTACCTTACGATTTTTTCTTACATCTCGAGCAAGCGACAAGCCAAGAATTATTTCGTTCTGACGAAAATATGCGACGCTATGGATTAATTCCAGCGCAGAAAAGTGCCAAAAACCCAGATGGATTTCCTATCGGGTTTGCCCGCAATAAAAACGCAGTTGGCCCTACTTGTGCAGCATGTCATACCCAACAAATCAATTATCAACAGCACATCTTGATGATTGATGGAGGACAATCATTTTTTGACTTGCAGATGTTTTTGAGTGGTCTTAACGCTTCAATGAAAGTGACGCTAGAAGATGCGGAAAAGTTTGTGCGTTTTCAGGAGCGTGTTTTAGGTAAGAATGCCAGTGACTCGAAAAAAGAAAAACTAAAACAGTCACTTAAGCGTGAGTATGCAAAACGCATGGCCTATTTAGAGGCAAATCGAACCGACGTGCAATATGGTTACGCTAGGTTAGATGCGTTTGGTGCGATTTTGAATCAAGCGTTGATTGCAACAGGTGAGAAAAATAACACCAATCCTCCTAATGCACCTACCAGCGTACCTTACATTTGGGATACGCCCCAACACGATTATGTAGAGTGGAATGGCTCACAATCCAACTCGAATATTGGTGCTTTTGCCCGCAATATCGGCGAAGTCATCGGTGTGTTTGGTGAGGTAGATGCAGAGACAACACATTGGTTAGGTTTTATTGATGGCGGATATCCATCTTCTGTCAAAGCTGCTGAGTTGCGTAAGCTTGAAAAAACCGTCGCTAAATTGCACTCACCCGTTTGGCCTGCCGCATTACCTAAAATTAATATGGATTTAGCTAAAAAAGGGCGCTTGCTATACGAGCGACACTGTATTGCCTGCCACGTTGATATCAATCGCGCTGATCCAAATCGCATGATACAAGTGCGCATGAGTACGTTGGGAGAAGTGAAAACAGACCCGATGATGGCAAAAAATGCCATTTTTTATCAGGGTAAATCCGGTAAGTTTGAAGGAAAACAACGTTTTTATATCGCAGGCGGACCACTTCCCAAAGTGGCACCTGCGATTGATATTGCCAATAACTTAATGGTAGGCGTGATTAAAAATAATCCGTTACAAGCATATTTGGCTGGACGTGATGCTAATGCCTTTGGACATGGTGACGAAATTCATCCGCCAAAGTATGTGGATGGAAGCATCATTAAAACAGGTGAAGAAGTCTCAGAAAAAGCCTTGTTAGCCTATAAAGCACGGCCTTTAAATGGTGTCTGGTCTAGTGCGCCGTTTTTACACAATGGCTCAGTGCCTAATTTATATCAGCTTCTGTTGCCAGCCAAAGACCGTATAAAACAATTTTATGTGGGTGATATGGAATTTGACCCTAAAAACGTGGGGTTTGCCATGACCAAAACTAAAGAGGCGTTTTTGTTTGATACCACGCTAGCCGGTAATAGTAACGCTGGGCATGAGTACGGCGCTGGCTATGGAGGTTTGCCTGCATTGACGGAAGAAGAGCGTTGGCAGTTGATTGAATATATCAAAACACTATAAAAACTAAGGGATTGAAGATGTCTGAAGATATCGCGATGACGAAAACGGCTTGGCAACAAGCGTTCTCAATCAAAGAGAACTTTCAATCGATTTATCAACGCCGTGCAAGTAATTTTGCCCCCATTGACGGCATACGCGCATTGTCTATTTTGCTTGTTTTGGTGTATCACGTTTTTTTGGTCTATGACATATCCAATCCGCATGAAACTGTAGCGAGCATCTTAGAAAAGCTAGGCTGGGCTTGGACTTGGGCGTGGAATGGCGATAAAGGCGTGGATGTGTTTTTTGTGATGAGTGGCTTTTTAATATCTGGCATTTTACTCAGGCAATACTCCAAAGAAGGGCATTTAAACCTCAAAAACTTTTATATCCGCCGTTATCTGCGTTTAACACCCGCTTATTATTTTATGCTCACCATTTACTGGCTACTCTCAGCCAAGAATAGCGACATGATTTGGGCAAACTATTTATATGTCAGCAACTTTATCCCTTACGAAAAACAAGCTGCCGCATGGACATGGAGTCTAGCCGTAGAAGAGCAGTTTTATTTTATTTACCCACTGATTTTAATAGCGATTTTAAAGTGGTGTAAAAGTCCAGGCTTGGTGTTGGTGTGGCTATTTTTCATCTCGATTGCTGTGAACGCAGGCATAGTTTATTTTGATGCAACCATCCATAGCCATCCGAGTAGTGCGATTTATACCAATGACCATTTTTATCATTATTTTGTGACTGTGATGTATGACAACTT
>CAYXHH010000105.1:4267-5682 GCA_964464725.1 uncultured Methylotenera sp.
TTGGTGGTGATGATTGTGGTGATTCCTGCCATGGTCAACTTAACGCTGACCATGCCTGCGCAATATCCTTGGTCTATGGGGCAAGTGCTTTTATATGGTTTTATTGTAAGTAGCATACTTAGTTTTGCGATTGCAGCATTGATGTACGTGTTGATAGAAAAACCAGTGATGAACTTAAGGCGCTAAAGATGGTGAAAATGGCATGTTAAGAACCTTAAAGAAGCTAGTGATAGGTCTATGTATTTTGCTGGCAATTTTAGTTGTATTTATTGCTTACCATTTGCAAACCCATGCGGTTGTCACCACGCAAGAAGTGATTCCAGCAGGAGAGGCGCAAGATATTGCATTGGCAGCCAAGCAAGCTGAGGGTATCGTGACAGGTTTAAAAACCAGTTATGCGGCGCGTGGGGTGCATGCAAAAGGTCATGCTTGTGTCAAAGCAATTTTTGATGTGCGTCCCAACATACCCTCCCAACTTCAATATGGCGTGTTTGCCAAACCCAATGCACGTTATAAAGCATGGATTCGATTTTCAAATAGCGGCTCCAACATGGCGAATGCGGATGATCGAGCCAAAGACGCACGTGGTATGGCGATTAAATTACTCAATGCAGGTGAGAATCTAAACGGAGGCACTACGCAAGAATTTATCGCTCACAACAGCCCTGCATTTTTTGTGACTAGCGTGGCAGATTACAATCAATTTGTAGCCACCAAAGGTGACCCAAGTTATTTTGTGCAAGGCTACAACCCTTTTAAATGGCGCTTGCGCGAGTTATGGCAACTCATCACCGCATACGCACCGCCACCTAAAAGCCCATTATGGACGCAATATTTTAGTAACACAGCTTACAAACTTGGTCCGCATAATATTAAGTTTATGATGCAATCGTGTGAAGCGACCAAGAAGTTAGCAGCTACTAAATCCGATGATGCGGATTTTTTAAAACATACCTTAAGTCAAGAGTTGGCAAATGGTGATGCCTGTATGCAATTGTTAATACAGGTGCAAGATGCCAATAAAAACATGCCGATTGAAGATGCCACTGTGTTATGGAAGGATAGTGAATCACCATTTTTAGCTGTGGCGAATATCAATATTTTAAAACAAACTTTTGATACGCCAGAACAACAACAGTTTTGCGAAAATTTATCCTTCTCACCTTGGAACGCGCTTGAAGCGCATCGGCCGATTGGCGCACTTAACCGTGCTCGTAAATTTGTATATGAGGCGAGTTCACAATTAAGGCATCAAATAAACAAAACTGAAGTGCCAAAAAATTTGGATTGGTAACGATGCATATCATCAGAGCTTTTCTGAGCTGTTTACTTTTTAACTTTCTATTCAATTCTGCATTTTGCCATGCTAAAACGCCAGAAATTTTATTGGCGCAAGTATATGAATCTGGCATTGA
>CAYXHH010000106.1:0-5641 GCA_964464725.1 uncultured Methylotenera sp.
GAGTGACTTTTTAAGTACAGCGGCACTGCACCTGTGATGCGACTGCCATCTTTAACGATGAGCGGACGCGGATGCCAACCAGCGGCTTCTCCAACTGAATCAGAGCGCTCAAGTGCACTTAAAAAAGCATGACTCAATAATGGCACTGGCGCTTGGCTAGTATCTTGTGCAAGAAGTTTATCCCAATCTTGGGCATTTATTTGATTAATACTGGTAAGGAGTTCTACGGAAAGGTCTGAAGCCATGCGCATACTCTGAGCTTAAGCGCTCAAAAAATCAAGTGCTATTGGCTTAAATAAAATACAAATACTGACTAAATTGAAATGTTTTGAATGGGGTCTAACTAGGACGTTTGCGGACTGTTGATGCTTGCTTGTTCACTTTTTCTTTACTTTTAGTTTTAATGGCTTCTTCAGCTTCTTGAATCTTGATGGCTTCGATTTTTGCTTCCTCTGCTCTTTGTCGCTCCATTTGTTTTGCTTGCGCCAATTCTAACTCTTCAAGTGTAATGACATCATTTTCATCAACATCTACGTAATTAAAATGACGTGCAATCTGTGGCAGGCAATGCGTGACTTCTTCTCGATCCAGAGAATCGTCATTATCTTTGTTGCAACCATTGAATCTAGCTTCTATGCTTTCCTTCATCAATTGACGTTTTTTTGCAATCTGTTGATGTTCAGGGTCTGTTGACTTGGCATAATCGTATAAAGCTTTGCGTAACCGTGCACGATCTTCTGGGCTGAAGTTATGTTCTAAAGTCTGCTCGAGCGCTTTTTCTGCATCATCCTCTACTTCTATTTTGTCTAAAACGCCCTTTTCATCACCAACAAAGTTATTTTTTGCACCCGCTAGGACTGGAAAAATCCAAAACACACCCAATATAAAAAATATGAGCGATGCGCATACAAATGATTGCGATTTTAAAATCATTGTTTTTTACGAGTATCTCTTAGGCTGTTCTGTTAACAAGTGATTCTTAATTGTTTTAATAATTATTATTTTTTTAGTTTTGTGACTATGAATTAATTTTGTAAATGCATTGTTTCATATGACTATATATTTGTAAGCAATTGTAACAGCCGACTAATTAATAATTCATAGCATTAAATGTGTAAAGAAATTAAAATTCTAGTCATATCAACCCTTAAAACATATACTAACTAATTGTGAACTGAGACAGTAATTAACATAAGAAAGTTTATCCAAGAAAGTAAAAAATGGCTGAAATTAAAAAAAAGATTCTCATGGTGGACGACGATGCCCGTATCCGTGAACTACTACAGCGTTATTTAACTGAGCAAGGTTTTGAAATTAAGACTGTTGCTGATGCCAAGGAAATGGATGCAGCGCTAAATGCTGAAAGCTTTGACTTATTGGTGCTCGATTTAATGCTACCAGGTGAAGATGGTTTAGCCATCTGCCGTCGCTTACGCGCAAATAACATGATGTCGCCTATCATTATGTTGACCGCACGAGGTGACGAAGTAGATAGAATTATTGGTCTTGAAATGGGCGCGGATGACTATTTACCGAAACCATTTAATCCGCGTGAGTTGCTTGCTCGTATTAATGCTGTGCTACGCCGCCACGAACATACACCTGAAGCTGAATCATCTGCAAAATCTGATACCATTAGTTTTGGTGATTTCTTGTTCGACCCATCAACACGCAGTCTAAGTCGAGATGGTATGCAAATCACGATTACTAGCGGCGAGTTTGCACTTCTTAAAGTTTTCACCGAACATCCTCGTCAACCACTATCACGCGACAGACTGATGCAACTTGCCCGTGGTCGAGAATTAGATGTGTTTGACCGAAGTATCGACGTACAAGTCTCGCGCTTACGCCGTATTATTGAAGCCGATCCTGCGCACCCCCGCTATTTGCAAACGATGTGGGGATTTGGCTATGTATTTATTCCAGACGGTGAAGCTTCACATTAATTTCAAGCGTCCAAACGCACTTGAGGCTACTTCCTAGAACATTATTAGCGCGCTTGTTACTACTGATTGCACTTTTACTTGCAATCAGTATTTATGCATCCCTGAAGATTTTTGATTATTTTGATCGAGAGCCCCGTGCAACTGCTGCAGCTTTGCAAGCAATTACAATAGTGAACTACACTCGCGCCTCTCTAATCGCCTCGCATGAAGATAGACGCCTAGCACTCTTGTCCGAACTCTCAGGGCGCGAAGGTGTGCGCGTTTATGCCGCCGACTTTTTAGAAGATATAGAACCATTGCCCGACGATGTATTTATTAACCTAATTGCGAACAAAATTCGCGAAAGACTTGGCGAAGAAACAATTATCACTGTTAATCACTATGGTATTCCAGGCTTATGGATTAGTTTTAACGTAGAGCAGGATGATTTTTGGGTAGTCATTCCGAGAATTCAGGTAGATAGACCTTTTCCATGGCATTGGCTTGGTTGGGCTGCAGTCGTAGGTTTACTTTCCTTATTAGGCGCTTATTTAATTGCCTCGCGTATTAATCGACCACTTAATTTATTGGTCTATGCTGCCGACAGATTACGTAATGGCGAGCCTGCGCCTCGCCTACCAGAAGATAGCATGGACGAACTACAGGCCGTGAGTAAGACCTTTAATGAGATGGCTGAATCATTAATGCGCCTTGATAACGAGCGCACGCTTTTACTTGCTGGGGTTTCACACGATATTCGCACTCCACTTGCAAGATTGAGAATCGCCGTAGAGCTATTGCCAGATGAATCATGTGAAAGTTTAAAAACTGGGATGATAGAAGACATCGCGGATATGGATAATATCATTCATCAGTTTTTAGATTTTGTGCGCGGCATTGAAGGCGAACCGACCAAAATGACGGACATAAATAGCTTGCTCACAGCGCTTGCAGAGCGCCAAGCAAGAGCAGGACGTGATTTGAAGGTGAAACTATGCTCTACTTATTTCATCCCTTTACGCCCGCTTGCCATGCAACGCTTGTTAGATAATTTAGTTGGTAATGCCTACGCATACTCTAAAGGGAATGTGTCTGTAGAAGCAAAAATTACAGCTGAGAATATTGTCATTAGCGTCCTAGACAATGGTCCTGGCATACCGGAAGAACATGCTGAACGTTTGTTACGCCCTTTTGAGCGCATGGATGGTGCACGCAATAAAAACGAAGGTGGTAGTGGTTTGGGTTTAGCCATTTGTAACCGCATCGCAAAATTGCATGGCGGGAGCTTAGAACTGATTAACCGCCCAGAAGGTGGTTTAGAAGCAAGACTTAAATTACCAATAGAGCGCTAAATCATTCCCTGATTTTGCTAACCACAAATTCGGTTTTTTCCTGTCTGCTTTGCTTTGTACAAATTCTTATCCGCTTGTAATACCATTTCGTCTAAATCATCACCCACTTTGTTACAAACACCAATACTGCATGTATATTGTATAACTCGCTTATTGACCTGAATTTTTTCTTGTTCTACCGCTTGCCTAAAAGCATCTATTTTATTGAAGTTTTTAACATGTTCTGACGATTTGCTCATAATTGCAAACTCCTCACCTCCAATTCGCGCGACGATGTCATTTGGGAAATGTTGCTTTAACAACTTAGCTATATTTTTAATCACCAAGTCACCCACATCGTGGCCATAGGTATCGTTAATCATTTTAAAATTATCAATGTCCACCATCATAACGCTTAACGGCATACCCAGTCTTAATGTAGCTAATAATTTGCTACCATGCTCAAAGAAATATCTACGATTGCATAAATTACTCAAATAGTCAGTGTTAGATAAGCTTTTTGCTAGATTAATCGCATCCAACATGTCTAGATTTCTGGAAATTCGGCACAACAACATCTCGTAATTAAAAGGTTTAGCAATAAAATCATTTGCACCCGCCTTTAGAAACTGGACAGCAGTACGCGCGTCTTGTGAGCCAGAAATACCAATAATCACCAACTCATCTTTGCTGTAAAGTCTTCTAGCGGCCTCGACAAAAGCGTAGCCTTCCATGACTGGCATTCTGCTATCCACTAGCACTAATTTAATATCAGGCTGAGCGCGCAACGCTTCTAGAGCCTCTTCACCATTAGTGGTGTTGACTACCTCAAATTGTTGTAACAGCAACTCTCTTTCTAGCACAAACCTTGAGACTTTTGAATCGTCAACTACCATGACTTTAATATCGCAATTTTTAACCACTCTCGCAATTAAGTCGCAGATATACACAGTATCAAGACGATTGCCCTTCACGACATAATCAATCACATGGCGCTTAATCAGCTGCTCACGCATTTCATCTTCAAAATGATCGACAATCGCAATTATTGGAATACTAAATTCGCTAAATAAATCAATTTTTTCGAATCCATCATTATCTAGCACGCTGGTAATCCCAATAAAAAATTTATCAGGATTTTTCTTTAACAGAGTTCTTGCATCCTCTGGATTTTTTACAACGGTGACTTTTGCTGATATGCGGCTTTCTATCACTTGCTTGAGTACAACAGAGTGATCAATATCCTGGTCTAATAACAAAATATCAATGTGGGAAGGCGTTTTATTTTTTCTAGTGCCTCTCCTAGAGTTGAACTTCTCCATTTCACTTCTCCAGCTTTGTTTGCTTTAAGTAAATGAGCTAATTCAATTTACTTAACGTGCTTAAGACTTAAGAATTCGCGTCTACGTTAAACCAATTTAATCTATCACGCAACCTAACCACCTCCCCAATAATGGTGAGGCATGGTGGTTTCATTCCAGCAGAGGCCACTTTATCGGCTAAATCTGCCAATGTGGCCGTCACCACTCTTTGTCTTTGCGTTGTCCCTTGTTGCACCACGGCAACTGGCATTGTACTCGCAACACCATGTTCGATTAATTTTTCGCATATCTCTTTCAACCCGACCAAGCCCATATAAATTACCACCGTTTGGCGGGGGCGACTCATCGCAACCCAATCCAAATCCAAGGTACCATCTTTAAGATGTCCTGTGATAAACAAGCAAGCTTGTGCATAATCGCGGTGGGTGAGTGGGATACCCGCATAACTGGAAACCCCATTGGCGGCGGTAATGCCAGGCACCACCTGAAACGGCACGCCGTGTTGCATCAAAGTTTCAATTTCTTCGCCACCTCGCCCAAAAATAAACGGGTCACCGCCTTTTAAGCGCAACACGCGTTTGCCTTCTAACGCCAATCTTGCCAGCAGTTCGTTAATTTGCTCTTGCGGCATGGTGTGTTGGTCGCGGGCTTTGCCCACATAGATCAGCTCCGCATCACGGCGGACCAGCTCCATCACTTCAGGGCTGACAAGTTTGTCATACACGCACACATCGCATTGCTGCATCAATCTTAAGGCTCTAAAGGTCAGCAAATCAGGGTCGCCTGGACCACCTCCGACCAGAAATACTTCGCCTTGTGATTTAACTTGTGGGGCGTCACTCAGTAAGTCAGCAAGTAATTCACGCGCCGCTTGCTCTTGTCCTGAAACGACACGTTCAACCAACGGGCCTTGCAATACATCTTCCCAAAAGCGTCTGCGCAATTGCGTGGTGGCAAACTTTTCTTTGACTTGCTCTCTAAATTCGCCAGCAATCGCGGCAATGCGGCCATAACTGGCAGGCAACATCGTTTCAATTTTGGTACGGATGTAGCGCGCCAACAC
>CAYXHH010000107.1:0-5511 GCA_964464725.1 uncultured Methylotenera sp.
GTACTTTTGATAAAGGTTTACGCACTATCTTCGCGACCTCTGTTGCATCTAGGACTCGCCCAGATGCCATGCTACAAGAAGCCTCACTAGACGATGCTTCAAAACAGCATGCTGCAAGATTGATGCGCATAAATCATGTGGGTGAGGTTTGTGCACAAGCTTTGTATAGCGGACAAGCATTCACATCACGTAGTCCTCATATTGTTACTGCACTTAAACAAGCGGCGGATGAAGAAACTGACCACCTTGCTTGGTGCGAAGCGCGTATCAATGAATTAGGTGGCCGTAAAAGCTTGCTAAACCCTGTTTGGTATATCGGCAGTTTTACTTTAGGCGCTATAGCGGGCGCACTCGGCGATAAATGGAATTTAGGCTTTTTAGAAGAAACTGAACAGCAAGTATCTGCGCATTTACAAAATCATTTAGATCAACTTGATGAAAGCGACATTAAAACGCGTACAATCATTAATCAGATGCAAGCAGAAGAAATTGTACATGCGAATACTGCAAATGAATTAGGGGCAAGTGAGCTACCTACCCCAATTAAAGCGGGCATGAAGTTGGCTTCAAAAGTAATGACAAAAACAGCGTATTATATTTAGAAAAGTTACACTAAAGGTTAAACCCAATCATATGCAAAAATTTAGTGATGTTTTATTAACACTGGACAGTGCTGACGATGTAAAACGTATTGAGCTTTTCCATCAGGACGGCTCTTCTGCAGGTGTGATTGAAAATAAACCTGGCACGCAAGGTTCGCTTAAAGTGTATTACCACTTATACAAAATGTACGGTGAAATTACCTTGGATGCCGCTGTAGAAGGTTTAGCGCTTTATGCTGAACATACAGAAGACGCGGAAAATTGCCCAGGCAAGCATCCCAATGTAGACCGACTCATCAACGTATTAGAAGACGAAGAGTCACTCACCATTAAAATCATTACTGCCTAACCTGACTTAACGCTTCAATCTGCCTAAAATTAGCTTGATATTGGTGGATGATAAATAAGTTCTAACAAATGCCCCACTGGGTCTAAACAATAAAAACCGTGTGAGCCATCTCGGTGCGTTTTGGGAGCTTCAGTAATACGCACCCCTTCTGCAACAAAATAGCTATACCACGCATTCACATCTTCCGCTGTTTTCAGCACAAAGCCAATATGATCCAAACGCTGTTGACCTTCTGGCAAATAATCGACGCGATGCAAAGCAAATACATCGCCATCATTGGTTAGATACACATTATCTGCATCAGGTTGCCATTCGATTTTCATGCCCATCACGCGCGTATAAAAATCAGTCGCAACTTCTAACTCTTTAATAAATAACGCAACATGACGTATACCTATCATGCCATTTGGTCTATTTTCACTCATACCATCTCACTTGATTCAAATATTACCTAATTTAATTATCACTTGGTTTAATTTCAAAATCGTGCGTAATATCCACGCTTTTGCTCAGCATGATGGATGCAGAACAATATTTTTCTGCCGATAACTTAACAGCTCTTTCGACCTGAGTTTCGTTTAAATTATTGCCAGTAATCACGAAATGCACATGAATTTTAGTAAACACTTTGGGGACTTCATCCGCGCGAGTCGCGTCAATCTCTGCCACACAATCAACAATCGGCTGGCGTGCTTTTTTAAGTATGGTCACCACATCAAACGAGGTACATGCACCCATACCGATAAGCAGCATCTCCATAGGTCGCATGCCGATATTTCTACCGCCGTTTTCTGGGGCACCGTCTAACACCACTGCGTGACCTGTCTCTGATTCGCCCACGAAACTTACATCTTCAACCCATTTGATTCTAACTTTCATCTTACATTTCTTTCATTTTGTCGATTAAAAACTAAACGCCATTCATCAACATAGGTGTCATGTTATGTGATCAACGGCGTTGTAGTTTTGCGCTATATCAAATTATTGCAGATATAGCCGTATTGTTTTGGATTAAATTATTTCACGTCTAATAATTCGACATCAAATACTAAAGTGGCGTTAGGCGGAATCACACCACCCGCACCACGCGCACCATATCCCATTTCTGATGGAATAATCAGCGTACGTTTACCACCCACTTTCATACCAGCAAAGCCTTCATCCCATCCTTGAATCACATGGCCTGCGCCTAGTGGAAAATCAAATGGTTGTTTGCGGTCTACGCTACTATCAAATTTTTGTCCTTTTTTATCAGCTGCTTTTTCATCATACAACCAGCCTGTGTAGTGCACACTGATGTTAAAACCTGGCTCTGCTTCACGGCCAGAGCCAACTAGTGTATCGATTTTTTGTAATTCTGTAATTGTGGATGTCATTGCTGGTTTTTCCTGTTGAGTTGTTGATTCTGCATTGCAAGCACTTAATGAAAATGTGCAAACACATGCCAAAAGAATAGTAATAAGCTTCATAATTTAACCTGACTTGATTTTAATTTGTTATTGAAACTATTTTTAAAGAAACGATATGATACCGCAAACTTGAACAAGTTCATGCGCCGCTATTTTAAGGTTGTTGATGTACCCACTCAATTAAGGCATCCTGCGCACTTTTGCTTGCTGCCGCTTTTGGATGGTTGACCATCATCACCAACACATGGCGATGATTGTTGGCATCTAACACATAACCTGCAATCGCACTCACGCCTTCAATTGAACCTGTTTTAAGGTGTGCTCTATTTGCACTTGGGCTATCGTTTAAACGTTTTTTAATGGTGCCATCTAGCGCTAATATCGGTAATGAAGCCATCAGTTCTGGCATTGCAGGGCTCACGTAAGCATTCATTAATAACTGTCCCAAATGTGCCGCACTAATACGCTCAATCCGTGACAAACCAGAACCATTTTCAACCACCAATTCATTAAACTTTAACCCTTTGCTTGCAAGCCAAGCATGAATGGCTTGCTCGCCTTTTTGCTCAGTTGCGGGCACGCCTACTTTTTCGGCGGCGATGGTTAATAACAACTGCCGCGCCATTAAATTATTACTCCATTTATTAATGTCGCGCACCACATACCCTAAGGGCTCTGAAACTTGTTCTAACACTTTAATCGCTTCTAATGGCGTATCTTTTACTTTAAATACACCTTTGAACTTTCCACCCAACTGAGCCCATAATTTTTTGAAGGTGAAAAACGCATACTTTTCATCATCAAGCACACTAAGTTCTAAATATCGCTCGCCACAATCTGGTGAAAAAACTCCATTAAATGTCACTACCGCACCATTGGAATTTTGTTTTACAGTGTAGCCAAAACGACTACGCCATTCGCCACAAGCGCCTGTGGTTAACTTCATATTGTTTACAATTTGAATCTCATCCAGCTCGAATTCTTGGCTGACATTCACTCCAGTATCTGTCGCCACAAATTTAAAGCTGGTGTTTCTGCCACCTACTAAAAATGCGCTAGGTTCTGCGTTATAGGCGCGCCAAGTTTCACTATCAAAGGTTTTTCGATTACCAACATTCTTTGCAAAATAACTTTTATCGACAATAAAATCGCCATTAATTTCTTTAATGCCAAACTGCTGCAGACTCATGAGTAAACGCCAAAATTCTTGCGCTTTAAAGCTTGGGTCTCCAAAGGCTTTAATGTACAGATTGCCATCTAACACGCCATTACTCAGACTTCCATCACGATACATTTCTGTTTTCCAGCGATAGGCTGGCGTCAACAAATCGAGCGCAGCGTAGGTGGTGACAACCTTCATCACTGATGCAGGATTCATGCTTTTTTCTGCGTTGTGATTGAGTATAGGCGCACTCGCTTCCACTGCCTGCACATATACCGACACATTACTTTGTGGAATGCCAGCACGTTTTAAAGCATCGGCTACAGGCACAGGCAGCTCTGCAAACGCACAAATGTGCATAAAACTTAACACTAAAAACAGGCTAATTTTTTTCATATACTCTGCACTACAGCTTTAACTGTCGATTGAACCATATGTTCGATTTCATACGGATTAATCGTGTAGGGCGGCATAAAATAGACGGTGTTGCCTATGGGACGAATCAGCAAGCCCTCTATCAAAGCAGCCGCGTAACAATCGCGGGCAAAGTTGGAGTTTTGTGTTTGCACGTCAAAGGCATGTATCATGCCTTGATGCCGTAGATGTTGAATCGGCAAGTGAGTAAGCGCTTGCATTTTTGCTTGTATCAAAGCGGAGGTTTGTTGATTGTTAGCGATTACATCATCCGTTTCAAAAATACTTAATGTCGCCAATGCTGCGCTACAAGCGAGCGGGTTGCCTGTATAACTGTGGCTATGCAAAAACCCCTTGGTGACTTTGTCATCATAAAATGCTTGGTAAATTTCGTCTTTTGTTAACACGCAAGACAAGGGTAAATACCCCCCTGTAATACCCTTGGATAAACACATAAAATCTGGACGACAATCTAGGTTTTTGCAACAATGATTGGGTGTGCAAGCAACATCACAATCGGTATAACTCGCAAACATCGTTCCTGTGCGACCAAACCCCACGGCAATTTCATCGGCGATTAAATGCACTTGATATTGAGTGCAAATTTCCCGTGCACGTTGTAAATAGATGGGATGATACATGCCCATACCCGCCGCGCATTGCACCAAAGGCTCAATAATAAACGCCGCTAAATTTTCATGATGCGTTGCAATATAGGTTTCTAAGGCTTGCACACAGCGTAAGGCAAACGCTTCAGCACTCTCACCCGCCTCTGCCAGTCTAAAATCTGGGCTGGGCATTTGCGCGGACTGGGTGAGTAATGGCGCATACGTGTCTTTAAAAATCGCCACATCGGTCACGCCAAGCGCGCCCAGCGTTTCACCGTGATAACTATTTTGCAAACTGATAAATTGGGTTTTGTTTGGTTTGCCGCTATTACGCCAATAATGAAAACTCATTTTCAGCGCAATCTCGGTCGCACTGGCACCATCACTGCCGTAGAAGGCGTGACTTAACCCAGTTAATGCCCCAAGTTTTTCCGACAGTTGCACCACAGGTTCATGCGTAAAACCTGCCAACATGACATGTTCCAGCGTATCCAACTGCTGCTTAATCGCGTCTTTAATACGTGGGTTGTTATGCCCAAACAGATTTACCCACCAACTACTCACCGCATCTAAATAGCGTTTACCATCTGCATCATATAGCCAAACACCCTCACCGCGCGAAATTGGAATCAGTGGGTAGGTTTCATGGTGCTTCATCTGTGTGCAAGGGTGCCACACACTGGCGAGGCTACGCATTAACAATGTTTGATTTTCACTCATGGCGAGATTGTACGATGTTTTATGCACGGATTGAGCACACATCGTTTAAAATAGCGACTCAAATCAACTTGTTAGACATAGACTTAACACCCCAAACGATGCAAAAAACCCGCAAACATCTTGAGTTACTTGCCCCCGCTAAAAATGCTGAGTTTGGCATTGAAGCCATTAAGCATGGCGCGGATGCGGTGTATATTGGCGGGCCTGCGTTTGGGGCGCGTGCCAAAGCGCCAAACACGGTGCAAGA
>CAYXHH010000108.1:0-5489 GCA_964464725.1 uncultured Methylotenera sp.
GTATGCGCGGCAGAAATCTGCGTTCTAATTCTGGCTTTACCTTTTGGTACTACGGGGAAGAAAAAGCCAATCGCATACACACCTTTTTCAAGTAAGCGCTTGCTCATGTTTTGTGCCAGCACCGCATCGCCCAACATAATGGGGATAATCGGGTGGTCGCCATCTTTTAAATCAAAGCCTGCTCCCAGCATCCCTTTTCTAAAATATTGCGTGTTATGTTCTAATTTATCTCTTAATGCGGTAGAACCCGATAGCATGTCTATTGCTTGAATAGTAGCCGCGCAAATGCTGGGGGCGAGTGAGTTAGAAAACAAATAAGGCCGCGAGCGTTGGCGCAATAAATCAATAATCTCTTGCTTACCAGACGTACAACCGCCAGAAGCGCCACCCAAGGCTTTGCCAAAGGTGGTGGTAATGATATCGACTCTATCCATGACGCCGCAATACTCATGCACACCGCGACCAGTCTTGCCCATAAAGCCGGTGGCATGCGAGTCATCATGATGCACCATGGCGCCAAATTCATCGGCCAAATCACAGATTTCATCCAATTTTGCAATCGTGCCGTCCATCGAAAATACACCATCTGTGGTGATTAAAATGCGCCTCGCTTTATTCGCTTTGGCTGCTTCTAATTGCGCACGTAAATCTGCCATATCGTTGTTTTTGTAGCGGTAGCGCGCCGCTTTGCAAAGGCGCACTCCGTCTATAATCGACGCATGATTCAGTTCGTCAGAAATGATGGCATCTTGGTCGTTAAGTATGGTTTCAAACAAGCCAGTATTGGCATCAAAGCATGAGGAATACAAAATCGTATCTTCCATCCCCAAAAACGTGCTGATTTTATTCTCAAGCGTTTTATGGATGCTTTGTGTGCCACAAATAAATCGCACAGAAGCTAAGCCAAAGCCCCAATCGTCAATGCCTTTTTTTGCGGCTTGCTTTAAGTCTGGGTGATTGGCTAAGCCTAAATAATTGTTGGCGCACATATTAATCACCTCACGCCCATCTGCCAGCGTGATGCGATTTTTTTGGTCAGACCCAATAATGCGCTCAGTTTTATATAGCCCTTGCGCTTCTATGTCTTTTAAGTCTGCCGCGATGCTCGCTTTTGCGGATTTAAAACTCATTTTTTAGTCTTTCTAATTATGCTTTTTCTTCCCAATTCAAAATCACTTTGCCCGAGTTGCCAGAACGCATCACGTCAAAGCCTTCCTGAAAATCGGTGTAGTGAAAGCGATGCGTGATAATTTTTTCTAATGGCAAACCGCTCTGTACCATCATGCTGCCTTTGTACCAAGTTTCAAAAATCTCACGGCCGTAAATGCCCTTAATCGTCAGGCCTTTAAATACCACCATATCCCAATCAATGCCAGATCCAGCAGGCATAATGGCCAACATGGCAATATTACCGCCATTAATCATTTTGCTGAGCATGTCGCCAAACGCTTTGGGCGAGCCAGACATCTCTAAGCCGACATCAAAGCCTTCAAAAATGCCCATAGCTTGCATCATTTCTTTGGTGATGCTTTCTTTACTCACGTTCACCGCCACCACACGTGGCAAAATACTTTTAATTAAATCTAAACGGTACTGGTTCATATCGGTAATCACGATATTTCTAGCACCAGCGTGATCGGCCACCAAGGCTGCCATACTGCCGATGGGGCCAGCGCCAGTAATCAGCACATCTTCACCCACCATATTAAAAGACAAAGCAGTGTGCACGGCGTTGCCATAAGCGTCAAAATAAGAGAGTAAATCGGTATCAATCGGGCGACTAGGCTTAAATACATTTTTGGCAGGAATTACCAAGTATTCAGCAAATGCACCGTGACGATTCACGCCTACGCCGATGGTGTTGGGGCATAAATGCGTGCGACCGCCAAGACAGTTGCGGCAACGTCCGCATGTCAAATGGCCTTCGCCAGAGACGATATCACCAAAATTGTAGCCTGTGACGTTAGAGCCAAATCCTGCAATCTCGCCAACATATTCGTGCCCAGTAATCATCGGCACAGGGATTGTTCTTTGCGCCCATTCATCCCAGTTGTAAATGTGTACATCGGTGCCGCAAATGGCGGTTTTTTTAATTTTAATGAGCACATCATTATTACCAACTTCTGGCTCAGGCATATCCTCAAGCCAAAGGCCTTCTTTGGCGTATTTTTTTACTAACGCTTTCATTATTTACTTCCCCCATAAATAATTTGTTGTTTTATTTTAAGTTTTTTAATTTTGTGCTACACGCCTAGTATGGCACAAGGGTTACGTATATTCAAACTGTCAAGCTAAGTGGGAATCGGGTATGATTGCAGTTGAAATTTTATTAACGCTACCTTGTCATACATAAAGATATGCCACTTACCGAAATCAACCACGTTAACTTCCGCACTGATCGGGAGACTATGCACAAACTACGCGATTTTTATTGCGACGTATTGGGCTTAACCGTTGGCAAGCGCGTGGCGAGCACCACTTATGGTTATTGGTTGTATATCGGCGATAACGACGTTGTTCATCTCGCCGAATATAAAACGCCTGAACCACCACAATTGCATGTGCATGGCACCTATGACCATGTGAGTTTTACTTGCACCGACATGCCCGCGATGGAAGCGCATTTAGCCAAGCATCACGTGCCTTACACCACACGAATTTTAGCGAATGGCGTACGCCAAATTAATTTAAAAGACCCAGCGGGTAATGGCGTAGAGCTTAATTTTGAAGAATTTTGGAACCCAGATTATGTCATGCGACCTTCTGGCGACCCGACTTAACACCAAAATTAGCCCAAAAATTAATCCTTTTGTGACTCGTATCACATAATGATGGCTGTAATCTGGTTAAGATAGTAATGACGTAGTGCTGTGTCGTCTAAATTTAAGTTATAAACGTTATACATGCACTTAGCTTTTTGTTAAATAATTACAATAGTTGCTTATGAGCAAACTGGCAGGATGGAGATTAAAATGCGTTTAAATAGATTGATAGCAAGTGTTCTGGGAAGCGCTATTCTATTGGCTTCTAGCGGATATGTGTTTGCAGAGTCTGACCCGAAACTATGGCCTGTCATGAAAGAGGCTTTTTTTGAAAAGCGCCCAATGACAGAGGTCGATTTTATGAAAATCGAAGCACCGCGCCGTGCCGAAAGTGGCGCACAAGTGCCAGTGACTTATATGATAGATACGGCTGCTGCGGCTGCGCAAGGCGTAAAAATCGTCAAACTGTATTCGTTTGTAGATGCAAACCCGATTCCCGTGACCGCCACATATCACTTAACCGATGCGCTTGGTGATTTTAATTTATCCACCAGAATACGTTTTGAGACAGATGCCTTTGTGCGCTTGGTAGGTGAAACAGCCGATGGCAAACTTTATTTGGCTTCACGTGAAATTCGTGCTGCGGGTGGCTGTGGCGGTACGGTAGATGCAGACGAAGCTGCGATTCGTGCCACGGCAGGTAAAATTAAATTTAAGGTAGATGACCCTGTTAAGATTGGCGGTGTCACATCGACAACATTTAATATTAAACACCCCATGCGTACAGGTTTACAGCGCGAGTTGGTATCGCAAGGGTTTATCCCCGCGTTTTATATCAATAAAACCACATTCAACTACAATGGCAAAAACATTTTAACAGTGGATGTAGGTGTTGGCACCGCAGAAGACCCCTACTTTAAATTTAACTTTGTTCCAACTGCACCTGGCAAACTTGAAGTGTTAGCAACAGACAACGAAGGTAAGAGTTTTAGCCAAGAAGTTGAAGTAAAAGGCTAAGTTTAGATATTGTTGTAAGGCCTCCTCATGGAGGCCTTTTTTGTTTGTGCCAAAGTAAATTTGGGGTGATAAAATAGGCGTGAAATACCGAAAATACTAGTCAATTTAATTGGGGAATTGTTATGAAAAGCTTTCGCAAAGAACTCTGGTTTAATCCGCCAACCCGCGTTGCATTTATTCGCATCACAGAGGATGTGCGTGAATGTTTGCGCGAGAGTGGCGTGCGCGAAGGTTTTGTATTGGTCAATGCCATGCATATTACCGCCAGCGTGTTTATTAATGATGACGAGCGTGGTTTGCATCACGATTACACGCAATGGCTAGAGAAACTTGCGCCGCATGAGCCGCTTCAGTATTACCGCCATAATGATACGGGCGAAGATAATGCTGATGCGCACATGAAACGCCAAATCATGGGTCGCGAAGTCGTCGTCGCAATTACCGACGGTCAACTCGACTTTGGCCCGTGGGAGCAAATTTTTTACGGTGAGTTTGATGGTCGACGCAAAAAACGCGTGCTTGTCAAAATCATAGGCGAATAACGCATTTTTGCAGATATAGAATTCACATTTTAAACTGCGAGCAAAAAACAATGCCCTGTCAGCCGCATATATATTGGCTCGCAGGGCATCTAGTTTGATATGTGTATATTAAGGCTTAAATTAACCTTTAATATAAGTTTCTAACAGTTTAATCATCCGCTCTTGCTCGGCGATAATTTCCTTCACTAAATCGCCCATCGAGAGCATGCCAATTAGGTTATCGCCATCCATCACAGGCAAGTGGCGAATGCGCTTTTCAGACATTAAACGCATAGAGTTGTCTGCAAGATCGCTGGGCTTGCCACAAATAAGATTGCTAGTCATTACCTCTGCAATCGCTGTTGCCTTAGATGAGCGGCCTTGTAGAACGACTGAACGCGCGTAATCACGCTCTGAAAAAATTCCGACTAATTTATCATTTT
Source organism: uncultured Methylotenera sp. (assembly GCA_964464725.1). Taxonomy (GTDB): domain Bacteria; phylum Pseudomonadota; class Gammaproteobacteria; order Burkholderiales; family Methylophilaceae; genus Methylotenera_A. The sequence goes on from CAYXHH010000108.1 coordinate 4,744, forward strand.
GCATCACTGCAAGCGCCCCGATTCTATATTCTGCCATTACAACTAAGGCATCAAATACTGGACGATGCGGTTCAATGGAGATAATTTCTTTATCTTTTTTTTCATCTAGCATCTGTTTTAGTGACTTCATGACTCCCCCTCATACTCATTTTGTGCATTATTAATAGGTTTAAATTATGAATAAAAATATACACCTTATAATGGCGATATCAAAACGCATTTTAAGTATATGAATAAAAATACCAGTATTAAAGCATTCACCGCACTTTTTTTGCTAACCTTAATATGGGGTTATAACTGGGTGGTGATGAAATTGGCTGTGCAATATGCAAGTCCATTTCAGTTCGCCGCCCTCAGAACATTTTTAGGCGCCATCATGATATTTTTATTCATCATGTTAACTAAAAAACCATTGGCGTTAAAAGAATTTCCGACCATGTTGCTGTTGGGAATATTGCAAACGTGTGGCTTTACGGGTTTGCTGATTTGGGCGCTCGTTGAAGGAGGCGCTGGCAAAACTGCGGTGTTGGCCTACACCATGCCGTTCTGGGTCATGCTGTTTGCATGGCCCATATTGGGTGAAAAAGTACAAGGCTGGCAATGGTTGGCAGTTGTATTTGCTTTATTTGGCGTGGTGCTGATTTTTGATCCTTTGCATATAAAATCGGACGCGTTTAGTATGTTTTTAGCGCTTTGTTCAGGAGTTTCTTGGGCGATTTCTGCCATCGTTTCTAAAAAACTACATC
>CAYXHH010000109.1:0-2946 GCA_964464725.1 uncultured Methylotenera sp.
ACGCGCCAAGCGTTTAAAAACTCTGCCCAATGTGGCGCTTGATAGCCAGCTAAAGTCTCACGGACCAATTTAACTTCGGCTTCATATTCGCTCAGGTTTAAATGACCGCGCATGAGCTGAAAACGCAAAAAAACCAAGTGTGTGTTCGCCACATCAGTCTCGCAATAATTACGAATCGCCTCAATTTCGCCATTTTTATAGGCGCTCCAGACTTTACTACCATCCATACCCAATTTACCGGGGAAGCCGCATAACTGGGCAATCTCATCCAGCGGCGCGTTGGCACGCGCGTTATACATGGCAAGCACGTCCATTAAATCGAGATGCCGCATATGGTAGCGACTAATGTAGTTATTCCATTTAAAGTCTTTGTCGTCCTCGCCCAAATCCCAATAGCGTGGCGCTTGCACTTTATTCATCATGGCACGGTAATGCAAAACGGGCAAATCAAAGCCACCACCGTTCCAAGAAATAATTTGTGGCGTGTATTTTTCGATGCCATCAAAAAAACGTTGAATAATTTCTGCCTCGGTGGAGTTAGCATCGCCTAAAGTCCACACTTTAAAATGATTGCCTTCACGCAATGCGCACGAAATCGCACAAATTTTATGTTGGTGCAAAGGCAAAAAATCACTGCCGTTATGTTGGCGACGCAAATGAAACGCGATATTGGCAACATCATCATCGCTAGCGCTGGCTGGCACATCTAATAAGGCGCGGAGACCTGTGGTGTCAGGAATGGTTTCGATATCAAAAACGAGGGTCGGTGTCATGCCAAAAGCATACACGATACGGCAGCAGATGGGCAACCTTTGCCATCTGTAGTTTTTTAATAAATTAGTTGTTCAAAGAAAATTCTGTACTACCGAGACTTGCAAATTTTAATTGCGCAATACTTTCTGAAGTTTCATTGGTGTGTGCTTCTGTTTCTGCTTTATGTATCAGTATTGGACTTAACATCTCGCCTGCATCAAAAACCAGCATAGCATAGCGCACCGACTCTCCCGCCTCTATGGGTGTAAATTTACCAATGCCAAACTTTGAATTATGAATGACTTGCCATGCACCACGTGGTTGATTGTACTCAGGTTTGGAAAAATAGCAGCGAATTTTTTCGGTCGTCATGCTGTTAAGTGCGTAATCTGTTGTGCCTGACAAAAGTGACCAACTCATATCATCTTCATCCCCATTACATGATAGCTGATATAAATACCAATCCTCTTGATAGACTAGCTGGAACACACTGTGGATGCTGCCTGTGCGCCGATTGATGGCATAGTAAACACCTTGATCTTCTAAGGTAATCGCCTTGCCAATGGTAGGAAAACTAACAACATTACTAGAAACGTGATGCGGCATGTGTACACCCCTTTAACTTTTCTGATAACTCTTGTGAAGTTAAGTAAAGTGTATGCCAGCATGGGTTAAATTGAAGCTGTAAATAACATTGGATTAATGGCTTATTTCGTCAGTGCTGTCACTCTTCCACAACTCAATATAAGTTTCAGATTCGTTCAGCAAGTCACTTTCCATTTCTTGAAATTCATTGGGGGCAGGCTGTGGCACATTTGGCGTAATGGCGGTGTAGCCTAAGCCTAATTTACCACCTTCTACATGAAAGCCAATAAACTCTAATATGGTGGGGAACATATCAAAATGTAAGACATCTTCGCGTGTTTTTGTGATTTTTTTGAGCGAGATAAATTGATTGTAAATATGCCGTTCAGGCACTTTATCTAACTTTTCGTGCACTGGGTTGTACATCGCTAAATGATCGCCAAGTATCACGACATTGGTATCTTTTAAATAGCCTTTTTTCTTCATAAAGTTCACAAAATTAGTGACCTGATTCGATGTACATTCCACTACATCTTCGAAATCAGTCGCACCGTTCTTTTTACACAACTTAGAAAAATGGCCATCAGGACCATGGGTGTCGATGGTAGTAATCGTCAAGTTGAAAGGCTGTTTGTTGCGATGCAAGCTCACCAGTTTAGTTTTCACTTTCGCAAACAAATCATCGTCATACAAACCCCAATAATTCATTTGTGCAACCGTTAAAGGGCCTTTTAACTCTTCGCGACCATAGACCTCATCAAAATGGTGGTCTTGAAAAAACTTACCTTTGCCTGAAAATTTAAGCGCATCGCCACCAACATACACGTTATGGTAGCCATGCGCATGCAATACATCGCCCAAGCAAATGGCTTTAGGCAAAAATGATTTAATGTTTTCGCCTTGGTCATTGCCACCATAAAGCGTGACACTTTTGAGAGGTAAGCCGCAGTTGGTAGCGGTGATACCTGCGATGGTCCACCCTGTTCCAGGTGCTTGCCGATAACTATTAAAACTGACGCCACCAATTTTATCTAAGCTTTTTAAAAGATTTTTACCGAACAAACCTTCATCACGGTATGAGTTTTCTAAACTCTCTACATAAATTAACACCAAGTTTTTAGGTTTTTTAGCCTTAATTTGTACCTGCTTAGGGTTAAGATAATTCGCGCCAAAGTAGTCACGCCCAAATTTTTGTTGCACATATGTCAACATAGAAAACTGCAATCCAAAATAGATAAAAGCGCCCAAGAATGTGTAAAGTGGCGCACGATGGTTAATAAGCCAATAGATGATTTTGCTTATTTTTTCGAGCGTTTGATCAAACGTAGAGGCATATGTTTTGTAGGTTTTTAATCGATTAATTAAAAAATACCCGAGCAGACGCTCGATTGCTACTAGTAAAAATGACAATCCTAGCGGCCAATATAAACATTGTTCAACAAAACTTCGTACGATGCCTGCATCTGTATCTACTAGACCTTCCATCCCAAATTGCAGGTGGTAAAGAATCTGTTCTAGTGAAGGTTCACCAAAATGGCTATTAATCCAAAAAGCAGAAAATAGCAGAAAAAAAGCGACAAAATATACGCCAAAACGAATTGTCAGGCG
>CAYXHH010000109.1:3046-5477 GCA_964464725.1 uncultured Methylotenera sp.
TACTTTTTCACCCAAGCACCAGCACGTTGATAAAACCAGCCACTTTGTGCTTTATCTATCCAACGTGCAGCAAAGGTATTTTGCACGTCGCCCTGCCATTCTGGGTGACCATTACCAGTTGCGATTTCTTTATATAGTTTTGCACGGTCTGAATTCTCTGCCGCAACCAAGCTATTTAAACCACCACGGTCTTTCAGCGGTACGGCGCTGGCGTCTTTCACTGCAATCATGCCATCTTGCGTGAGCCCAACTGCACCGCTAGTATAAAAAGGGCTCAATTGATTGTGACGCGCTTGCATACTGGCTTTAATGGCAGAAATAGCTGGCGTATTCACCTCTAAATCTGCTGCCGCGCTTGCCCAATTTGTGACCAATATCACGCTTAAAAAAACAATACCTATTACTATTTTATTCATTTTATGCATCCTCTTAATTAGCTGGCACATCTACAGGTGCATCTGCTGGTTTTTCTGCAGGCACATCGCTAGGCTTATCAGCCGGCACTTTTTGGCCATCTTTTAACTGCCACACTTCATCAATAATTTTATCTGCAGCCTTTTCTGCCGCTGCCGCTGGAAAATAAATATTAATCGTCACGCAGGCACTTAAGCCAACCAACAGAATACTTAACCATATGTTTTTATGCATTTTTAATCCTTTTTTGCTTTGCTGTGCTTTTTGTAATTTGCTTTATTATATATTTTTACTTCACTATCATTTTGGTATTAGTATCAGTAATACGTTTAATCCGCGCAATTAAATCCGATAAACTCACGTACTCAGTATAACCATTGACATTCACTGTAGGCGCACCCTTACCTTTAACGATCACATAGCCTGTTGGCGTTGACTCTACCCCACCCATTTTGCAGACATCGCGACGTAATTGACAGCTAATACCAATTTTTTCGTAATTAAACTCTTTAAAAAATCGCAAAAAAGTGCGTTGCAAGGCCGCAGCAGTGCCCTCGCCACCAAATGCAGTAATATTTTCTACCGCACGTTGCGATACTTTTTTAAGATGCTTGCCATCCGCGGTTTGAATAATGGCATCCATATAGACTGGTTTCCAGTTTTCTAGCCGCAAATCTTTCACATCGCCTTCTAATTTGCCTTCAATCGCGCCAAAGTTAAAGGTGCGTGTTAAATCGCCTAAGTCGATATCGCGCATTTGCAAATTGGCGTATAACTTAGGCACAGTACCTAGTGGATCGTCTATGCGTAAATCGCTCATGCTGACATTGCCTTTGAACATATTAAACTGCATGGTGCCTTCCATGTTTAATTGTTTGGCCGCATAGGTAATCAAGGGTACTTGCCCATCAATTTTACCTTGCATTTCTGGCCAGCCAACCGCTTGACTAAATTTGTTCATAGTAATCGGTTCTAGCTGCATTTTCACATGCCAAAACCATTGTTGGCTTAAATAGGCCGCCGAAACATCTTCGAACTTCAATGCACCATCCAACACTGGCAACACCAAGCTTGGCGCAGTCAGCGAATACCGATTCAGCTCTGCTTGTAAATTAGTTTTACCAAGCGGCACTTTTAACACGTGACCATCACTGTAAGAAACCGTCACCGTTTGTGGCGTATCGTAATCCCAAGGAATATGCGCATTAATATTACTTAAGGCGAATTTGCCATTTAAATCATTAAGATGCGCATTTTTTAAGTTAAGCTCAAAGCTAGTAGGTTGGAAATTTTTGAGTTCAAATTGCCAATCTGCCTGACCACTTACTTTTAAATTTCCAAAGGCTGATTTCTCTACCATAGGCTTTAATACCAGCGCGTATAGCCCAGCAAAATCAACTTCTTTTGCAACCACTTTGGCATCTTCTAAAAGCTTGGTTTCAGTATTAATGTGCGCACGCGCAGACATGGTGCCAACTTCGTTTACCACTAAATTCGCTTGGTTGATGTATAAATCTGGCGCGTGAAAGGTGCCACCTATCGCAAAACTATTACCCGCTTTGCCAAAATAAAAAGGTTGCCAATACAGTTCACCTTCTGTCCAATTAAATACGCCGCTCCAGTTCCAAACATCTTTTTGTTTATTTGCCGCAAGAATCATTTTACCAGTGAGTTTTTCACCTGCATGCACACCAGTTTCATCACTAAAATGGGCATCTAAAAAATCTACATTAAAAGAAAAATCATCTGGCATGCTTTTAAAATGCGCGGTCAGCGGAATATTGATTTTTTTTGCGACAAATTGACCGTTAAGGCAGTCTAACTCACCAATACGATCACTTAAAAAAGTGCCGCAGCTTAAGTTAAACTTTGTAAACTCTTTTTCGTTACTGGGTTTTAATTCAGCATGTAATTTTAGGGCTGGTGCATCGCCTTTTAAGTCCACCTGAAAATGCGCATTTTTAAGATTACCTGCGGGCGCTTCCACCTCGCCTACGCTAATTTGGATGCTTGAAAT
>CAYXHH010000110.1:0-5444 GCA_964464725.1 uncultured Methylotenera sp.
AGTGTTTCAATCAAACTTTTACCATTTTCTGCTATATTTTGCTTAATGATATCTTTTAGATTGCTATTCGCTAAGCCGCTTTGCGACAGATTTTTACCCAGAGTTTTTGCGCTATTTGGCGTAAAAAAATGGATAATCCAACCCATGACTGCCCCTAGGCGATGAATAGTGGGTAATGAAAATTGAGCGAGCAATTGAGTAAAAAATTTCAACATATGGCAAACATTTTAACGTGAAATAGCCTTAAAAACCTTAAACTTAGTCTTAATCTTAAGTAAGCCCAGTATAAACGCTGTTAAAATATAGCTTTAATTAAATTAGAAGTTTTACCATTGCAAACCTATATCGCGGCAGAATTTTCTGACTTATTAGCCTACAACCAATTGAGCACGTTTTCAGAATTGTGGGCAAAAAAAATTGACTGGCTCGAAGAACCTAACAAGCGTAACGAGGGCTGGAGTGGGGTAGGTCGCTTGCACATTGCCGACAAGGAAGGTGAAGCAAAAATATTTTTTTTAAAAAAACAGCAAAACTTTTGCCGTCGTACTTGGCGACACCCCATCAAAGGTGAGTCTACACTGAAGCGAGAGTTTGAGCGACTGCAGTTCTTAGCGTTGCACGATATTACAGTACCAACAGTAGTTTTTTATGCCGAAGGAATGCAAGATAATATGAGCTGTGCCATTTTGCTAACTGAAGAGCTTAGTGAATATGTTGATTTGGCAACTATTTTCGAGAATTGGTCACAAGATATGAATGCTAAGCAAAAGAAACGCATTCTACAAAACGTGGCATTTGCTATTAGAAAGTTCCATGACTTAGGCTTGGTGCATCGCGCAATGTATCCAAAACATATTTTTATAAAAAAACAAGAAGATAAGTGTGACATTGCATTCATAGATTTAGAAAAATCACGTTTTGTAAGGTTTTTAAAAGCCCGTGCAACACATGACTTAGCAACACTATACAAGCGTGCTACGAAATTAACAATTAAAGAAAAGTTGTTTTTTGTACATGCGTATTTGGCAACCAAGTCATTAGATCGCTTACAAAAAAAACTTGTACATGAAATTATTAAACGTGCAAAAAATTAAAAATTTAGATAAAAAATTAATTTTATTTAATGGAGTATAAATTGTCACAAGATTTACCCGACTACAGCATCGCAATTGTCAACTACAAAACTGCTGAGGTAACCAAGATTTGCCTTGAGCTGTTAGAAAAAGTTATTGATGTCAGTAAAACACCAGTTTGGGTCGTGGACAACAATTCGGGTGATGAAAGTTTGGATTTGTTAAAATCTAACTCCTGGATTCATTTGATTGAGCGTAAGCCTATACAAGCTGAAGAAGGATTTATGGCGCATGGTCGCGCGCTTGATTTGATTCTTGCACAGGTGAAAACAAAGTATTTGCTTTTAATCCATACTGATACGCTAATTTATGATGCCAAGATTATCTATATATTATTAGAAAAAATGGTATCAGAAAGTAGTGTCATGGCAGTGGGCTGTTTGGAACAAGTGAAAAGAACTTGGTTGGAAACTGTTTGGCGATATTTTATACGTGCTATTAAATACTACACGAGAAAACTTAAAAGAGCATTGGGATTCAAAACGCGCGATCCGCGTTTATATTATGAGATTTATTTAAAAAGTTTTTGTACGCTCTGGAATGCAGATTTAATCAAGCAATATGGATTTTCATTTGCAATGACGGAACGCATACCTGGTTATGAGATTCAGGATAGGCTACGCGCCTTGGGTTATAAAACAATAGATTTACCAGCTAGAGAAATGTTTAAATACCTTGATCATATTGAAGCGGGAACAGTTTCGCTAGTTAAAAACTTAGATAAAAGGCATAAGCGTGTGAAAAATTATCAAAACAAAATAAGTGAAGTTAAATCTAAATTATGGCAACAGTGACAGGTATCTTACCAATTAGCGAACAATTTCAACTAGATGAAATGCATGCTCGCACTATTGGCGACTCAATGATGGAAGACTATAACTTTGCGGAGCCATTTTCGCATACGGTCCTTGATAATTTTTTACCATCGCATATCGCGGAACAGCTTCTGGCTCACTTCCCAACTGACAAAAAGGTGCACGATAAAGTCTATGAAAGGGGTTATGGTGGCCTGCACAAGCGTCAAATTTCACCCTATGATTGCGATGAGTATTTGCGCAAAGCGTTTAGTTTTTTTAATTCACCGTCGATGTTGCAGTTTTTAGAAGGTTTAACCAATATTAAAGGCCTGTTACCAGACCCATATTTTGCGGGCGGCGGTCTGCATGAAACCAGTCGTGGTGGTCTGTTAGGTATTCATGCTGATTTTCAGGTGAACGAAACACTACAGCTATATCGACGTGTTAACGTTTTGATTTATTTAAATAAAGATTGGAAACCTGAATATGGTGGCAACCTTGAACTTTGGGATAAATCGATGACCAAAAAAGTGGTCGAAGTTGCGCCCATTTTCAATCGCTGTGTGATTTTTAATACAGATGCGGATAGTTTTCATGGTCATCCAGATCCGTTGACTACGCCGGATGACATCACACGTAAGTCAATCGCACTCTATTATTACAAAGCGGAACCGATTGAAAATCTTACAGGAGAATCGCGCCATACCTTATATGTGGCACGCCCGCAAGATGATGAGAAAACCAGGGCCGAAGTTCTTAAATTGCAAAAAAGGCGCGATAAGCGCGCTAAAAAAATGTTTGTAAAATCGGGTGAATCACTATTGCAGCAAATCAAGCAATGGCTGAATAAGTCAAAAGGCTAAAGCTAATCAGATAATGCCTTCATTGCTTAACACTGCTGATTTCTTAAAAAATCACCACTTGCTCACTGCAGAAGTTAGGTTAAATAGCGGTGAGGTTTTGCATTTACAACAAGTTGTTCGAGAGCTACCTAATCGTCGAATCGTCTGCAGAGCACTTTGGAAAAATAAAGCCGTGTTTGCCAAAATTTTTCTGGGTCACAATTCCTCAAAATATGCAGAGCGTGATAAGCGCGGTGTGATGCTTTTGCAAAGTGCAAATATAGATACGCCAGATTTGTTGGCAGATACGACGATCACTGCTCTAGAGGGTCGCGTGTTGATTTATGCAGCGATTGAAAATAGTACGAATGCTGAAGATTATTATATTCAAGCAACTCCAAAACAGCGTAATCAGCTAATCATGCAATTGATACAAGTAGTAGCGGCACATCATCAAGCGGGACTGCTACAGACGGATTTGTACCTGAAGAATTTTTTAATTACTGAACAGCGTTGCTGCACGATTGATGGCGATGGTATTCGCGAATTTAGTCGCTTAAGCGAGCACCAATCTTTGCAAAATATGAGTCGACTACTGTCAAAAGTAGACGTACTAGACCTTGAAGCCCACTTGGTAGACTGGATTGGGCATTATTCCAACAGTAGGCAATGGAAAAAAATACCAGATTTAAGCGCAATTAAGAAAATGATTAGTCAAGCCCGTGAGCGAGCACTTACTCAATATGCTGACAAAAAAGTATTTCGTACTTGTACCGATGTCAGTGTGATTCAAAACAGTGCTCAATTTGGTGTGTATTCAAATACATTTTTTGAGCAAGTTCAGCCGTTAAGTATTGGCGCTCTAGATGTCTTACTTAACACCTCAAAGCCCCTAAAAAATGGGAACACATGTACAGTGGGCCTAGCACAGTTGCAAGGCAAGTCAGTGGTGATTAAACGCTACAATATTAAAAGTTTTTGGCATGGTGTGGGGCGTGCTGTTCGTCAAAGTCGCGCTGCAGTCTCATGGGCGAATGCGCATCGTCTGCAGTTATTGGGTATTCCGACGCCACAGCCTGTAGCATTGATTGAGCAAAAGCGTCTATCTATTTTAGGCTTAGCATCCAAAGGCAAAAGCTATTTTTTAAGTGCTTATATGCAAGCGCCAGATGTTGCCGAATTTTTCGCCCAAACAACCGATAAGGCCGCGCGTTCAGAAGCAGTAAAGCAGATTGTGCAGTTATTTTATCGGCTTTATTTACTTCAAATATCGCATGGCGATATGAAAGCCACGAACATCAAAATGACAAGCACTATTCCCATGTTGATTGACTTGGATAGCATGCAACAACATCAATGCGGCTATTTTGCAAAAAAAGCGCATGTCAGAGACCTGCGCCGCTTTATGCAAAATTGGAAAGACGACACATCCCTGTATAATGCGTTTATTAAAGTATTTAAAGTGGTTTATGCTGACCATACGCCTTTGCGGGCGGCAGAAATTTCAGAATAATTTTACAGAGTTAACTACATGATTGTATTGGGTTTATCAGGAGCGTTGGGGCATGATGCCTCAGCCGCGATTTTGGTGGATGGCAAGATTATTGCCGCAGCAGAAGAAGAGCGTTTTATTCGCGATAAGCATGCTAAAAATAAATTTCCTTACGAAGCAGCTAAATTTTGCCTAAAACAAGCTGGCGTTAAACCCGAAGACGTAGACATTGTGGCATTTCCTTATGCTGAAATCCCCTTAAGTACCAACGCGCGTTGGCATTACGCTAAACGTCATTGGTATGCGCCAGATCGCGCCTTAGATGCCATTTTTAATGGCAACCGTCGTTACCGTCGTAACCGCGATAAATCATTGAAATTAATGGAAGATTTAGGGTTAAGTCGGGCTAAGTTTGTGCCTGTGGAACACCATTTGGCACATGCTTCTAGCGCTTATCATTTAAGTGGTTTTAAAGAAAAAACGGCGATTGTCGGTATTGATGGCAAAGGCGAGTACGCCACTACCTTTTTTGGCTATGGTGAAAACGGCAAAATTCACAAAATCAAAGAGTTTTATGACCCAGATTCGTTAGGTGGAGTCTATGGCGCCATCACCGAATACTTGGGCTTCGATATGCTCGATGGCGAGTTTAAAGTCATGGGCATGGCGCCATATGGTGACCCAGATAAATACGATTTATCTGATTTAATGAAGTTTGAAAATGGCGAACTTATCGTTAACACCAAACTGGTTAATGTGGTGGGTCTGCGCAGGTATAAAGAAAACGGAAAAGGTTACTATTTCACCCCAGAGTTAATCAAACGTCTAGGGCCAAAACGCCAAGGGGACGAGATTGATGACCCTTATATTCACTACGCGGCCTCTATTCAAGCCTTGCTAGAAAAAATCGCGCTCGAGATGATTGAATATTATCTTGGTGACATCATACGAGAAACAGGCAAAATCGTGATGGCAGGTGGCGTAGCGCTGAATGTCAAACTCAATCAACGCATTATTGCTTTACCGCATGTAAAAGAATTGTTTGTACAGCCTGCCTCTGGGGATAATGGCACCAGCTTGGGCGCGGCGACTTACGCAGCCCATTTAGCTGGCGAGACTATCCACAAAATGGAGCATGCTTACCTAGGGCCATCATTTACAACAGAAGAATGCATTGCTG
>CAYXHH010000111.1:0-3342 GCA_964464725.1 uncultured Methylotenera sp.
CCAGGTACAGATGTTGCCGTTGCGTTACCCGCACGACCTGCTTGGGTGACGATATAGCCACCTTCCATCTCAAGTTGACCCGCAAAAATATCGGTATTTGGTTTATGGCCGATGGCAATAAACACGCCTTTAAGCGCGATATCTTTAGTGCTTCCATCTTGCGTGTTTTTAATGCGCATGCCAGTGACGCCAGAATCGTCGCCCAATACTTCATCAAGTGTGTGGAAAAGTTGCAACTCAATTTTGCCCTCAGCCACACGCGCCATGAGTTTATCCACCAAAATTGCCTCGGCTTTAAATTTATCACGACGATGTACCAGAGTGACTTTGCTGGCAATATTCGCCAAATAAAGCGCTTCTTCTACCGCGGTGTTTCCACCACCAATGACTGCAACTTCTTGATTACGATAGAAAAATCCATCGCAAGTCGCACAAGCAGAAACGCCTTTGCCGCTAAATTTCTCTTCGCTTGGCAAGCCTAAATATTGCGCAGAAGCGCCAGTTGCAATAATGAGCGCATCACAAGTATATTCGCCGCTATCACCTACTAAGCGGATTGGTTTTTCGCTTAAATGTGTCGTGTGAATATGGTCAAAAATCATCTCGGTGTTAAAACGCTCTGCATGCCTTTGAAAACGGTCCATGAGCTCTGGCCCTTGTACACCGTCCACATCCGCAGGCCAGTTATCGACTTCTGTCGTAGTCATGAGTTGGCCGCCTTGTGCGATACCTGTAATGAGCACAGGTTTTAGGTTGGCGCGCGCCGCATACACCGCAGCAGAATAGCCCGCAGGACCAGAACCTAGAATGAGTAAATGAACGTGACGTGTTGCCATTGAGAGCTACTTTCTTTGCTTAATAGAGAATGGTTTAGAGATGGTGTTAACTTACCGATTTTCAAGTGGTGAGATGCAAGTAATGTCGCCCCACTTAAGCCTTGTTTAACAGGATTTCTAAATTGATTAAATTAATTGGTATTTTAAATTTTTGGCGCACTGAATGCAATTTGATTTTGCTATAATCATGTAAGTCATAAAATTTTTTAAAATTTCGAACAAGGTTTCTAACACATTGTTTTTTAATAAAAAATCACCACCAGCCAACGCGCGCGTACAAGCGCCACAAAGCCCAGCGCAGCAACATGGCGCTAAATTAATTCGCGAAGCATGGTGGATAGTGCTTGGTTTGTTTGGGCTTTATCTGGCCATTATTTTAGCCAGTTACTCACGCGAAGATCCTTCATGGTCACACATGGCGAGCGAAGGCGCGGTAATTCAAAATTTAGGTGGTGCGGTCGGTGCTTGGATATCCGATATGCTGCTGTATTTATTCGGTTTTTCAGCGTGGTGGTGGGTAGTCTTTATCTTTTACAGTGTGTGGCTGATGTATCAACGTTTAGAGTTAACGATATCTGAGCGGCCATTTTTTGTATTTAATTTGGTCGGTTTTGGTCTGTTGCTGGTCACTTCTTGCGCAATAGAATTTGGTCACTTAATCAGCTTGCCGACACAATTACCTTTGTCTTCTGGCGGCATGCTTGGCGCCGCAGTTGATAGCATCATGCGTGGCATGTTTGGTTTTGCTGGCTCAAGCATGATTTTGCTTTTGCTATTTGCGATTGGCTTTAGTCTATTTACTGGCTGGTCTTGGCTGATGATTACAGAAAAACTGGGCGCAAGTTTAATTGCAAGTTACCAGTGGGCGGTCAACAAATATTACGATTGGCAAGATAGAAAAGCTGGCAAAGTCGTCGAGCAAAAACGCGAAGAGTTTGTGGAAAATGAACGTAAACGTACCGAAGACCGTGCGCCGCTAGAAATTAAAGCGCCGCAAACTGAAATTGTAAAAAGCGAACGTGTGCAAAAAGAAAAACAAACAACGCTGTTTGCCACAGACCCAGATTCCACCTTACCGCCATTGCATTTATTAGATGAACCTAAAAACACGGTTGAGTTGCCCTCCGCAGAAACCTTAGATTTCACCTCGCGCTTAATTGAGCGCAAATTGGTGGATTTTGGCATTGAGGTTAAGGTGATTTCTGCACAACCCGGCCCAGTGATTACGCGCTTTGAATTTGAGCCTGCTGCAGGTGTTAAGGGTAGCCAAATCACCAATTTAGCCAAAGATTTGGCGCGTGCGCTTTCGGTGGTGAGCATACGCGTTGTCGAAACGATTCCCGGTAAAAGTTGCATGGGCTTAGAAATCCCCAATCCAAAACGCCAAATTGTGTTTTTATCTGAAATCATGAGCAGTCAGGCCTATGCTGACGTGCATTCACCGTTGGCGATTTCCTTAGGTAAAGATATTGCAGGCAAGCCTGTGGTGGCAGATTTAGCCAAAATGCCACACGTATTGGTAGCGGGTACGACGGGTTCAGGTAAATCAGTGGCAATTAACGCATTGATTTTAAGTTGGCTTTATAAAGCTGACCCAAGTGAAGTGCGTATGATTTTGATTGACCCGAAAATGCTCGAGCTTTCGGTGTATGAAGGCATTCCGCATTTGTTGGCGCCAGTTGTCACGGATATGCGCCAAGCCGCCAACGCGCTTAATTGGTGTGTGGCCGAGATGGAGCGCCGCTATAAACTGATGTCGAGCTTGGGTGTGCGGAATTTGGCGGGCTACAACCAAAAAATTAAAGATGCCGAAAAAGCAGGCGAAAAAATTCCACATCCATTTAGTTTAACGCCAGATGAGCCAGAGCCATTAGAAGAAATGCCGCTGATTGTGGTGGTGATAGATGAGTTGGCCGACTTAATGATGGTAGTAGGCAAAAAAGTAGAAGAATTGATTGCGCGCTTGGCACAAAAAGCCCGCGCCTCAGGGATACATTTGGTGCTTGCTACGCAGCGCCCATCGGTGGATGTGATTACGGGTCTGATTAAAGCGAACGTGCCAACACGTGTGTCGTTCCAAGTGTCATCCAAAATTGATTCACGTACCATTTTAGACCAAATGGGTGCTGAAGCCTTACTTGGTCAAGGCGATATGCTGTATATGCCTTCTGGCACGGGCTACCCACAGCGCATACACGGCGCATTCGTGTCTGACCAAGAAGTGCACAAAGTGGTGAATCACTTGAAAGCCAATAGCGAGCCGAACTATATCGAAGGCATTTTGACTAACGAAACAGAAGGCGGTGGTGAGCTTGGCGATTTTGGTGATGATGGCGCAGAGAAAGACCCACTTTACGATGAGGCAGTTGCTATCGTGTTAAAAAGTCGCCGCGCGTCTATTTCATCGGTACAACGCCAGTTACGCATCGGCTACAACCGTGCTGCACGTTTAATTGAGGATATGGAACGAGCTGGATTAGTTTCTGCCATGCAGAGTAATGGGAAT
>CAYXHH010000111.1:3442-5417 GCA_964464725.1 uncultured Methylotenera sp.
TTGCAGATGGCGTATCGAGTCTGCTCGATTTTTTTAACAACACAAACAGTATGCGTGCGCAATTTACGCAAGTGGTGAACGATTTAAAAGGCCGTAAAGTGCAAGAGGTTGAAGGCACCATGCAACTGCAACGCCCGAATAAATTCCGTTGGGATTATAAAAAACCCTATGAACAACAAATTGTGAGTGATGGCAAACAAGTATTTTTGTTTGACACTGATTTGCAACAAGTAACCATTAAAGAATTAAGTAAATCCTTAGGTTCTAGCCCGGCAGCATTGTTGGCAGGTGGGGATGCTGTAGAAAAAAGCTTTAAGCTTAAAAACGCAACCCGCAAAGATGGCCTGACTTGGGTGCTTGCGTTACCAAAGGATAAAGACAGCGGTTTTGATCGTGTTTTGCTTGGCTTTAAGGCTGAAGAACTGCGCAAGATGGAGATGTACGATAGTTTTAACCATGTCACACATATTACGTTTAGCGAAGTAGAGCGCAACCCAACTTTGCAGGAATCTACTTTTCTATTTACTGCGCCTAAAGGTGCAGATGTCGTCAGCGAATAGCGCTTTTATTTTTTGCATACTTTTAAGTGTTAAGTATTTTGCTGGCAACGCAGTCAATAAAGCAATAAAATAAGCTTTTAATTTTTCAAGTGAAATATCTTGTCAAAATAAGTGAATAGCTTATTTCAAATCAATACGCCACAAGCCCCGCTCGCTGAGTTATTGCGTCCTAAAACTTTAGAGGAAGTGGTTGGGCAAACTCATTTATTAGGTGAAAATAAACCGCTTCGTCTAGCGTTTCAATCGGGGCATTTGCCTTCTATGATACTTTGGGGGCCACCAGGCGTGGGCAAAACCACCTTAGCAAGACTCATCGCAAATACAGCAGATGCCGAATTTATTGCGGTTTCTGCGGTGTTAAGTGGTATTAAAGATATTCGAGATGCAGTTGAACGTGCCGAACTCACATTGCAACAGCATGGTCGCAAAACTATTCTATTTGTTGATGAAGTGCATCGTTTTAACAAAGGTCAGCAAGATGCGTTTTTGCCATTTGTCGAAAGTGGCTTGATTACGTTTATTGGTGCTACGACTGAAAATCCCTCGTTTGAAGTCAATAGCGCGCTACTAAGCCGTGCGCAGGTGTTTGTACTTAACGCACTTTCAGAGGCAGAATTAGCATTGCTATTAGAGCGTGCGCGCTTGTTGGTTGCAGAAAATATTACCTTAACAGAAGCAGTCAAAGAACAAGTGTTGGCCTATGCCGATGGCGATGCAAGGCGCTTACTGAATTTTGCCGAAGGCTTATTTAGTGCGGCTACGAGTTTAAATAAAAACGCCGCAGGTGTTGCCAATATTGATGAAGCCTTTTTGCAAACGACGATGGCGAGTAAGTTGCGCCGTTTTGATAAAGGTGGCGAGGCGTTTTACGACCAAATTTCTGCTTTACACAAATCGGTGCGAGGTTCTAATCCAGATGCCGCCTTGTATTGGTTTTTACGCATGATAGATGGCGGTGCAGACCCTTTATATTTGGGGCGTAGAATCGTGCGCATGGCGATTGAAGATATTGGCTTGGCTGACCCTAAAGCGCAAACCATGGCGCTAGAAGCCTGCCAAATTTATGAGCGTTTGGGCTCGCCAGAAGGCGAATTGGCGTTGAGTAATGCGGTCATTTATTTGGCCGTTGCGCCCAAAAGTAATGCGGCTTACAACGCTTATAATCAAGCCAAAGCCTTTGTTGGGCAAGATAAATCGAGGCCTGTGCCCTTGCATTTAAGAAATGCGCCCACCAAACTGATGAAAGCGCTCGATTACGGTAAAGAGTACCGTTATGCGCATAATGAGCCAGAAGCGTATGCTGCGGGTGAAGATTATTTCCCAGATGAATTATCGCCAATTCAATTTTATCAACCCACACCACGCGGTTTGGAAGGTAAAATAGGTGAAAAGTTAAACCACTTAAAAGAGTTAGA
>CAYXHH010000112.1:0-5376 GCA_964464725.1 uncultured Methylotenera sp.
ATAGGTCTCAACCACAAACACCCACACTTATCAGTCGTTCAAATTGTTAAAGAGCAGTGCCTAAATTTTAATTTTTAACCTAGATTAAAAATCGCATTAAATTTGGCGAAGCGCGCATTATACAGAGCTTTTGAGGCAGGTCAAGAATAAATTTAAACTATTTATATTTATTCTGAAATTACGTATTTTGCAACTTGACGTTACGGCATTGCTGTAACGAGGTGCGCATTCTACAGTGACAATAAATTTGGTCAAGTCCTATTTGAAAAAAATAATAATAAAATATCTGGATGTTAGCCCTACAGTTAGTCCAAAAGGGTCATAGACACTTATCTAGGAATGGCTACAATAGGATTGCTAATTTGCATCTTGAGAAATCCAAACAAACAGTATGAAGCTCAACATTAAATCGTCTATTAAATTATTGGTCATAATTACTGGCTTAATTGCCAGCCAAGCCAGCTTTGCCGAAGAAGCAGGGGCAACTGCTGGCGCACAAAATGACGTTCAAGTACCAGTTGATAATGCACAAACGCCCTTGGCAAGCACTAAGGATATTGAGAATAAAAGAATCAATACCATCAAGGGCACTTTAAAAAATCCAAATGCAATGCTGGTAGCAATGGCTTTCAAATTCAAAGCCAATGAAAGCTCTCCAAACACTTATGCTGAAGTAGTCGCTAATTATTGCAAACAAGCAAAGTATGGTGACGCAGATGCGCAATTTGCGCTTGGTTGGATGTATGCCAATGGTAAAGGTGTTGCTGCAGACGAAACGATTGCTGCTCAACTATTTACGATGGCAGCAGAACAAGGTCATCGCTCCGCTCAAGAATCTCTAACTAGACTTTCGAATGTGACCCCATCGACCACTTTGCTGGCTTGCCTTCAACCTGATCCACCGCCAACTTTAGCGATTAATACGGACATAGATAGTGCAGAAAGCGAGAAAAAGGAAATTTCTGAAAAGACTGCGGCGCTTTTTTACTCTCAACGTCATATTATGAAAATAGTAAATAAAATTGCGCCACGTTATGACATTGATGCGAATCTAGCAATGACTTTTATTGCGGTTGAATCAGGATTCAATGTACACGCAACTTCACCCAAGAACGCCCAAGGTTTAATGCAATTGATTCCTGAGACAGCACAACGATTTGGTGTTAAAGATCCTTACAAAGCTGAAGATAATATTAAGGGTGGCTTAGCCTACCTTCAATGGCTGTTGGCTTATTACAAAGGTGACTTGAACTTGGTCGCCGCTGCATACAATGCTGGAGAAGGTGCTGTCGATAAATATAAGGGTGTTCCACCATATGCAGAAACGCAAATGTATGTGAAGAAAATTGCAAGGCTTTATAACAATACATCACATCCATATAAAGAGAATTTACTTAAAAAAACCTCTTCAATACTTAACGTTCAAAACACTCTAAAAAATAAAACCATGTAGTTGGTTTTATAGCTAAACCCAAATTTATTTGGGTTTATATAATTTAGTTATGGCACAGGTTACGCAACAAACTTAAGCGAGCGTAATTTTTGCAAACTTCCGCTTACCTACCTGTGCTACAACTGTATCGCCTTTATTTAACTGAAGGTTTTTGTCTGCCACTTTTTCACTGTCTAGTTTTACGCCACCCTGCTGTATGGCGCGAATCGCTTCACTAGTACTTTCCACCAAGCCAGCCATTTTAAGTAGCGAGGCAATTCCGATGCTCTGTGCATCAATATCGATGCGCATTTCAGGCACATCATCTGGAATACCGCCTTTTGCGCGCGTTTGAAAGTCATTTAACGCGCTTTCTGCTGCAGCTTGACTATGAAAACGCGCAACGATTTCTTGTGCGAATTTCACTTTGATATTGCGTGGATTTTCACCAGCTTTAACAGCCACTTTCCAGCCCTCAATCGTTTCAAGCGACTCAAAAGATAGCAACTCGATGTAACGCCACATTAAATCGTCTGAAACTGACATCAGTTTTGCAAAAATTGTCTCTGGTGGTTCATTGATGCCAATATAGTTACCGAGTGATTTTGACATTTTATTTACGCCATCTAAACCCTCAAGCAATGGCATCGTCAACACACATTGTTGCGATTGTCCCATCTGCTTTTGCAACTCGCGCCCCATCAGCAAATTGAATTTCTGGTCTGTACCGCCTAGCTCTACGTCAGCTTTTAACGCAACAGAATCATAGCCTTGCAACAGTGGATACATAAACTCATGAATCGCAATAGGCTGGTTTGATTTGAATCTTTTTGAAAAATCATCACGTTCTAACATGCGGGCTACAGTAAGGCTCGCGGCGAGTTTTAACATACCCGCAGCACCAAGCTCTGTAAGCCAAGTTGAATTAAAGACAATTTCGGTTTTGTCTTTATCTAAAATTTTAAATACTTGCGTGGCATATGATTTAGCGTTTTCTGCGACTTGCTCTTTTGTCAATGGCGGACGCGTAGCACTTTTACCAGTTGGGTCACCTATCATCCCTGTAAAGTCGCCAATCAAAAACAATACATGGTGACCTAAGTCTTGAAAATGACGTAGTTTGTTGATTAACACCGTGTGCCCAAGATGCAAATCTGGCGCCGTTGGATCGAAGCCCGCTTTAATACGTAAAGGCTGACCTTTTTTGAGTTTTTCGATGAGTTCTTGTTCTACTAAAATCTCTTCGCTACCGCGTTTAATAATCGCTAAGGCTTGATTAATATCAGTATTCACTGTGTGTTCCGTTTAGTTGAAACTAAAATTCTGTTAGTATGTTTTCGCGACGCGCAAAAAACGTTTATTCTAACGCAAAACAATATTCAATAGGCAGCAGAACTTAATGACAGCACAACTTTTCGTAGGCATCATGTCTGGTACCAGCTTAGATGGCATAGATGTGGCGCTATGTGAATTTAAAGGTGATGCTTGCGATGTCGTTGCTACACACTTCTTACCTTATCCTGATACGCTAAAGCATGCGCTCTTAGAACTGCATACACCTGACAAAAACGAGCTAGAAGCTTCAATATTACTGGGTAATCAGCTTGCACATCTATATGCAAAAGCAGTCAATCATTTACTGGGCAATCAAAAAATCAGTGCAAAGGAAATTACTGCAATAGGTTGCCACGGGCAAACCATTCGGCACCGGCCAGAACTTGGGTTTACCTTGCAAATTGGCAACAATGCGCTGCTGGCAGAACTCACCAACATCACCGTGGTAGGTGATTTTCGTAGTCGAGATATAGCAGCTGGTGGGCAAGGGGCGCCACTTGTACCCGCTTTTCACAAAGCTATATTTGGTAGTACAAAATTAAACCGCGCCATTATTAATATTGGCGGTATTGCCAACATCACTTATTTGAATAAAAACGGCGAAGTGTTGGGTTTTGATTCTGGCCCTGGAAATATGCTTTTAGACGCTTGGGCAAAATTAAAAATAGATCAAAATTTTGATGCAGATGGCGCTTGGGCGGCGACTGGCGTTGTACACGAAAGCATTTTAACTAATATGCTTGCCGAACCTTATTTTGCCTTACCTCCACCTAAAAGCACTGGGCGCGATTTATTTAATGAAGATTGGTTAAAACAGCATATTCTTTACCCACATACACGTCCGCAAGACGTCGCTCGCACGCTGGTTGAGCTGAGTGCGCACACAATTAGCCAAGCATTAAAAAAATACTGCGCGAGTGTGGATGAGGTTTATCTTTGTGGTGGTGGCGCGCGGAATAGTTTGTTGGTAAACACACTTAAAAGCATGCTAGCAGACACACCCGTACTGAATACTGATGCACTTGGTGTGGGCATAGATTGGCTAGAAGCTGTTGCGTTTGCATGGCTCGCTAAACAAACGATTGAAGGCAAAACCAGCAATTTACCCGCTGTGACAGGCGCTAAGGGCTTGCGTGTTTTAGGCGCCATTTACCCAGCATAATTTTTTAATAGTTCGCACCAAATTGTACGCAAAACTTGCACAAATTCAGTGCAGATAAAATTGCTAAATTTTCCAGTCTTGTAGTTTTACAGGGGGTTTCATGCACTTTTGTGCTTTTGATTGCGTATAATCACCCTATAAACCTTAATAAAGAGTGAGTTATGGCTAAAAAACCGACCAAAGCATTTATCAGTTTCGATAACGACAGTTCACCAATCGAACTACCTATTTTGTCTGGCACAGCTGGCAATGATGTGATTGATATTCGTACACTCGGCAAGCACGGCATTTATACCTATGACCCGGGCTTTATGTCTACCGCATCATGTCAATCAGGCATTACGTTTATTGATGGCGAAAAAGGCCTGTTGCAATATCGCGGTTACCCCATTGAGCAATTAGCAGAAAACTGTACCTTTTTAGAAGTTTCTTACTTGCTGATGCATGGTGAATTGCCAAATGCTACGCAACTAGACAATTTTACCAAAACCATTGTCACCCGCACCATGTTGCACGATCAACTCAGCAATGTATTCCGTGGCTTTAGGCGTGATGCGCACCCGATGGCGGTCATGATAGGCGTTGTAGGCTCTATGTCAGCGTTCTATTTCGACTCGATGGATGTTTATAATCCAGAGCACCGCATGATATCTGCTTATCGCCTGTTGGCAAAAGTGCCGACGATTGCCGCATGGAGCTACAAATATAACTTGGGTCACCCATTTATGTACCCCAAAAACAAACTCACCTATGCAGAGAACTTTATGCATATGATGTTTGCAACGCCTTGTGAGGATTACGTACCGAACCCAGTACTTGCCAAAGCGTTTGAGAAAATTTTGATTTTGCATGCAGACCACGAACAAAATGCCTCAACATCTACTGTTAGGTTAGTGGGCTCTAGCGGTGCTAATCCATTTGCAAGTATATCTGCTGGGATTGCGTCACTTTGGGGACCTGCGCACGGTGGCGCCAACGAGGCGACGCTCGATATGCTAGAAGAAATTGGTGACGTATCACGCATTCACGAATTTATTAAGCGCGCTAAAGATAAAAATGATAGCTTCCGCCTCATGGGTTTTGGACATCGCGTATATCGCAGCATGGACCCGCGTGCTGCTATTATGCAAAGAACCTGTCATGAGGTGCTGAACGAACTGGGTTTAAATAACGACCCCATGTTTAAACTCGCGATGGAGCTCGAAAAAATCGCGCTCGAGGACGAATATTTTGTCTCACGCAAACTTTACCCGAATGTAGATTTTTATAGCGGTATTGTGATGCGCGCGATGGGGATTCCTAACTCGATGTTCACCGCTATTTTCGCGCTTGCCCGCACGGCTGGCTGGATAGCGCAATGGAGCGAAATGAACGCAGACCCAGAGCATAAAATTGGTCGCCCAAGACAGCTTTATACAGGTCAAGATAAACGCGATTTTGTGCCGAT
>CAYXHH010000113.1:0-5340 GCA_964464725.1 uncultured Methylotenera sp.
CAAAAACTTAACACCAAAAATAGAGTAAAAAGTAAGTATAACCATATGAATATCAAAGTATTGTATTTTGCGCGCATCAAAGAAGCGGTGAATTACTCGACAGAAGACATTAAACTGCCAGATGATGTGCAGACCATTACTGCGCTTAAAAATTACTTGAGTTTGCGTGGCGAAATTTGGGCTGATTTGTTTAATGGCAAGCAAACCGTGCGCGCGGCGATTAATCATGAATTAGTCGATAATCTCGCGACGATTAAAGCGGGTGATGAAGTCGCATTTTTTCCTCCTGTGACTGGCGGTTAAGTAATTAATTAAATGACTGTTCGCATACAAACTGACGATTTTGATGTTGGGCTTGAGTTAAACAAGCTTAGGCTAAGTAACCCAGCTATTGGCGCAGTGGTGAGCTTTGTTGGTCAAGTGCGGGATATGAACGATGGCAGTTCAATCAATACACTTACGTTGGAGCATTATCCTGAGATGACAGAAAAGGCCTTGGCAAAGATTGAGGCAGAAGCTAAATCGCGTTGGGACGTATTGGACAGTTTAATTATTCATCGTGTAGGCACCTTGCAACCGCTGGATCAAATCGTGTTGGTATTGGTGGCAAGTGCACATCGAGGAGAGGCGTTTAGTGCTTGCGAATTTATCATGGATTATTTAAAAACCAGTGCGCCATTTTGGAAAAAAGAAGCGACTAGCCAAGGAGAGCGCTGGGTAGAAGCAAAGTTAAGCGATGATGCCGCCAAAGCACGATGGCACAAATAGACAAGTAAGCGTTAATTAAAGAGTAAGTCATTTTATGCAAATTTTAAAAGCCCATGAATTAACTGCTTCAATTGCTTTAGCAGATTTTACATTCAAAAACACCTCAGAATTGCTTGGTAATTCAGTGGCTTACCAGCCACACATTCACGGTTGGGTGGCGCAATCCGAAGCTAAAAAAACAGCGTTGTTTGGCTTAAATTTACGCCAAAGCGGCTTTAACTTGATTGTGTTGGGTGAGCATGGAAGCGGCCGTACATCCTTAATGCAAAGCGCGATGCATGAGGTAGCAAAGCAAGCATTACCAAATACACAATTATTTGATTTGGTTGCCATTTACGATTTTGATGAGTTTTCGCAGCCTACACTCGTTAAGTTGCCTGTTGGCGCAGGCCACAAAATGCGTACAGAAATGGATAGTTTTTTGCGCGATTTAACACTTGAGATGCCTAACTTTGTGGCGGCAGAAAATCAGCAAGCGATGATAATAAAAGCTGAAAAGTGGTTAAAAAAAGCGCTGACAAATTTAGAAAAAACATTTGCATCCTGCAAAAATGCTGATGGAGAATCTTCACTTAAACAGTACTTTAACTTAGTACATCAAGAAATTATTGCATATTTGAAAGCTTGGCAGCCATCTTCAAATAGTGATGGTGATAATAATCTAGAAGGCCTCATTAACGAGACGTTTTTTGCGCGTTTTCGCGTCAATTTATTGGTGGATAATCAAAATACCCAAGCTGCGGGCTTAAAACAAGCCGTGGTGTACGATAATGACCCTAGCCTGCAATCTTTATTTGGTGGGCTTGAGAGTGCCTCTGATAATTCTGTTCTGCCTAGTTTTATGCGCCTACGTGCTGGCAATTTGCATAAAGCAGATGGCGGTATGTTGCTATTGCATCTGCGTGATTTGCTTGGTGATGAGCAAAATGGCGCTCAAGCTATCGAAAAACTACATCGTTTTCTACGTAATGGCACTTTGCAGATAGAGGATTTGAGTAGTGGCGCGCAAAGTGCTGGATATGTGGCAAGTAATACCTTAATCCCTTTACAAGTGAAGTTGGTGTTAATTGCGACACGTGAGGACTTTTACGATTGTTTGGATGAACAGCCCGATTTGTTTAACCACTTTCCAATCAAAGTGGAATTTGCAGAACGTATTGCTGCGACACCCGAAAACTATGCGGCGATAGCAGGCTTTGTTGCGCAAAAATGTGTGCAACACCAATGTGCGCATTTTAGCCATGAGGCGGTAGCAGTGTTAATCAGCGCGCTACAACGCTTGGAAGAAGATCAAACGCGTATTAATACTAACTTTGCGTATTTAGAGCGCTTAATGCTAGAGAGTGTGGCGTTTGCTGGGGATGTCAATATTGTTGAAGCGCAACATGTGCATTTGGCAATTCAAGAAAAATCAGCTAGAAATCGCTATTTTGAAGAACAAATTCGCGATTCGATTATTGATAATGAACTCCTGATTCAAGTGCATGGTGAGGTGGTTGGGCAGGTCAATGGCTTAACGCATATTGAGTTGGGCGATGCCAGTTTTGGTTCGCCTATCAGAATTACGGCGCGTTGTTACCCCGGTGGCAAAGGCTTAATTAATATTGACCGCGAAGTGAATATGAGTGGCCCAAACCATGACAAAGGAATTTTTATACTGCAAAACTGGTTAAGTGCGAGTTTTAGCCATTTAGCACCGTTAAGTTTGAATGCTTCACTGGTGTTTGAGCAAGAATATAACGGCGTAGAAGGCGATTCAGCAAGTTGTGCAGAACTATTTGCGCTACTTTCTGCCATGGCCAATTTACCCATCAATCAAGGTATTGCCGTGACTGGTGCGCTCAATCAATTTGGTGAGGTGATGCCTGTGGGCGGACTTAACGAAAAAATCGAAGGCTATTTTAGAGTATGTTTGGCATTAGGACTTAACGGCAAACAAGGGGTCATTATTCCCAAGCGTAATCAGCGTCATTTGTTGCTAGATTCTGCAGTGGTAGAAGCGGTTAAAGCAGGTAAGTTTCATATTATTGCGATTGACCATGTGCTTGAAGGGATTGAGTATTTAACAGGTAAACCAGCAGGCGCACAGAATAAGGCGCTTGGCGATGTTGCACCCATGTATTTAGAAAATAGTGTGATGGGTCATGTAGAAGTCACATTAGCAGGTTATCGTAAAACGCTTGAGAGTAATCAAGCAAAAACGAACAAAAGCATTCACGATTAAGCCATAAATTTTTCGCTTAGACCATTGAAAAGTAAGTTAAACGATGAAAGTAATGAGAAATGCCGTTTAGATAAATGGCTATGGGCAGCGCGTTTTTTTAAAACGCGCAGTATTGCAGCAGATGCGGTGGATAGTGGCAAAGTGCGTGTGGATGGCGACCGCGCTAAACCTGCCAAAGAAATTAAAGTTGGTATGTTAATCAATATTCGCAACAAAGATTTTGAAATTGAATGTGATGTGAGTGGCTTATCTAATATTCGGCGCGGCGCACCAGAAGCGGCTTTGCTTTACAAAGAAACAGAAGCAAGCATACAGAAGCGTGAAAACGCTAAATTGACGAGAGAAGCCGACCACGCGGTGCGTGACAGAGGGGCAGGGCGACCAACGAAGCGCCAATTAAGAGAAATTAAAAAATTTACTGGCATTAAATATTAGTTTTATTGAATTTCTTGCTTATTATTCAATGACTAGTCTTGCGTCATAAATGTTTTACTTGCAATCCAGCGGTTAAACTTGTTAAACTGTGTTCAATCGTTGAACGGTAAGTTTGCGCTTTGATATGTTAACCGATGAGTATCGCTACAAAATATTGAAAATCCTCGAGGCTAATCCAGAAATTAGTCAGCGCGATTTAGCACGTGCTTTAGGCGTGAGCTTGGGGCGCACAAATTTTTGTTTAAAAGCGCTTATCGAAAGAGGTTTATTAAAAGTCACTAACTTTAAAAATAGCAGCAATAAACTCGCATATATGTATTTTTTAACCCCCAAAGGCATAGAAGAAAAATCAGTGATTACCGCGCGTTTTTTAAAAATAAAAATGCAAGAGTATGCAACTTTAGAGGCAGAAATAGCGGAATTGCGAAAAGATGCCATGCAAATAACACAAAAAACATTCGCGCAAAGTGAGGTCAATTAAAATGTCTCAACGTTATGCAATTATTCTATGTGGTGGATCGGGAACGAGGCTTTGGCCACTTTCTCGCACATTAAGACCAAAACAATTACTCGCACTGAACGGTGAGCAAACTTTGTTACAGCAAACCACTACGCGATTATTAAAACATATTGATGCCGAACATTTGTTCACAGTAACGCATGAAGACCACAAATTTGAGGTCAAAGGACAGTTAAGTGAAGTTGCGCCAGATGCTGTGAATAATGTGTTGGCAGAACCTTGCGCACGTAATACTTTGCCTGCCATTGCATGGGCGGTGAGTAAAATTAATGCAGATGACCCTGATGCAATTATAGGTGTGTTTGCATCTGACCATGCGATTGATAACCAAACCGCGTTTTTGCAAGCGTGGGCAACGGCGGAAGTTGCAGCACAAGATGATTATTTAGTATTGTTGGGTATTAAACCTACTGAGCCTGCAACGGGTTATGGTTATATTAAGCCTAGTACTCAGTTGCCTTATTCAGCAGCATTGCCAGTGATGGCAGTGGGGCAGTTTGTAGAAAAGCCCAATAGCGAAAAAGCGACTCAGTTTGTGCAAGATGGTTATTTATGGAACAGTGGTATGTTTGTGTTCAAAGCCAGCGCGTTTATGGCGATGTTAGCTAAGCATCAACCTGAAATGACCACGCAATTGCAACAGATGACCGCAGAAAATTTTGCAAAAACTTACGCAGATTTTACGAATGTTTCTATCGATTATGGTTTGGCTGAAAAGGCAGACAAAGTCGCAGTCGTACCAGTAGATATGGCGTGGAGCGACTTGGGTAGCTGGGAATCAATCTATCAAAAGCAAACTAAAGATGCTGATAACAATGTGCTACATGGCGAAGTGTTTGCACAAGATACGACCAATAGCCTGTTGTGGAGTCAATCCAGTGTGCTTGCAACCGCAGGCTTAAATAATATTGTGGTGATTCAAACAGCAGATGCGACCTTAATTTGTGACAGAAGCCGTACTGAAGAAATTAAGACCTTGGTCGCGCGTGTGAAAGCGCATAAACCAGAACTCACTGAAATTCACCAAACTGCACATCGTCCTTGGGGCACTTACACAGTGCTAGAAGAAGGCCCAAATTTTAAAATTAAGCGTATTGTAGTAAAACCTGGTGCTAAGTTATCCATGCAAATGCATAAACATCGTTCAGAGCATTGGGTGGTGGTTTCTGGCGTTGCCACGATCACCAATAACGAAATTGAGTTTACCTTAAACGAAAATCAATCGACCTATATTTCTAAAACGCATCGCCATCGCCTAGAGAATAAAGGTACAGAGCCGCTTGCGATTATTGAAGTGCAGTGTGGTGAGTATGTGGGTGAGGACGATATCGTGCGTTTTGATGATAAATATGGAAGAGTAAGTTAATATGAAAAAAGTTGCCTTAATCACCGG
>CAYXHH010000114.1:0-5332 GCA_964464725.1 uncultured Methylotenera sp.
TCAAAATAGCGATATAACGCCAATACAGTGGCAACATTGAAGACTTGCAAGCCAACTTCAGTTGAACGCTTGTCATGCGGAATTTCCGTGCCCAATAGTAAATGCACTAGGCGACGCGCATCGCCGCTCGGGTAAAGCGTTGGCACCACAACGACTTGCATGCTAGTGTTTTGTGTGGCGGCTTGCATCGCTTTAATGGCTTCAGGTTTGTTGTCTTCAATGCCTATCATGACTTTTTCCGCGCCAAGTAAGTATTGCGCAATGGCGATGCCTTTTACGATTTCATCTGCGCGCTCACGCATTAACATGTCGTCACAGGTAATATAAGGTTCGCACTCTGCTGCATTGATAATTAATGTGTGGATACCTGATTTGCCGTCAGCACGAAGTTTGATATGGGTTGGAAATGTCGCGCCACCCAAGCCCACAATCCCAGATAAGCGTAAACTTGAAACCAGATTTTTTCTATCTGCGTTGCGCCAATCTTGTGGTTCACGCTTAATCCATTCATCTTTGCCATCAGGTGTGATGGTGATGCAACGATCTGGCAAGCCAGAAGGGTGTGGAATAATGGCGTCACCTATCGCTGTGACAATTCCAGACGTGGGCGCATGAATTGCAGCTGAGACGGTGCCTTCTGCCTCAGCAAGCAACTGTCCTTTAAGTACATGGTCGCCTACACTGACTTTAACTTTTGGAATATTTCCAACATGCTGACGCAATGGCAATACTAAACTGGCAGGCAAAGGTAGTTGCCCAATCGGTAATTGCGTCGATTGCGTTTTATTTTCAGGCGGGTGAACGCCGCCATTGAATTTAAATATTTTTGTAAAGTTAACTAGTGCGTTCATGGTTATTCATTTTTAAGCGTAAATGCTGGCTTAATGGGGATTACTGGGTATTTCCACTTCCAGTTGTCTGGCGTTTCACCAATAGGTTGCATGGTAATGCAATCCACTGGGCAGGGGGCTAGACAGAGCTCGCAACCTGTACACTCGCTGGCAATAATAGTGTGCATATGCTTAGCCGCGCCTAGTATGGCATCTACAGGGCACGCCTGAATACAAAGTGTACAGCCAATACAGGTTTGTTCATCAATAAAGGCAACTGCTTTGGGTTTTTCTACCCCATGTTCAGCGTTAAGTGGTTTGTATTCTACGCCCAGTAAGTCAGCCAATGCCCGCACACCAGCATCTCCACCAGGTGGGCATTGATTAATGTCTGCACGGCCTTCTGCGATTGCAGTTGCATATGGTTTGCAACCAGGGAAACCACATTGCCCACATTGCGTTTGCGGTAAAATGGCGTCAATGCGTGCAATCAACGGGTCGCCTTCTACTTTGAATTTGAGTGCGGCATAGCCTAGTGCAGCGCCTAATATGAGCGCAAGACCTATCATGATATATAAAGCAGTTAACATTGTTTTTTCTGATAATGAACTAGTACTTGTCTAGACCAGCGAAGCCCATAAAGGCCAAGCTCATCAAAGCCGCAGTGACCATCGCAATGGCCGAGCCCTGAAACACCTTAGGCACATCAGCAGCTTCTAAGCGTTCGCGCATGGAGGCAAACAAAATCAGCACCATCGAGAAACCAACTGCGCCACCAAAGCCATACAGGCCAGACTCGATGGCGCTGTGACTTGCCTGAGCGTTTAGTAAAGGGATGCCTAGCACAGCGCAGTTAGTGGTAATCAGTGGCAAGAAAATTCCCAGCATTTGATAAAGCAGAGGAAAACTTTTTTCCATCACGATTTCTGTAAATTGGACAACACCCGCAATGACTACAATAAAAGAAAGTGTACGCAAATATTGGAGCTGATTTGGTTCTAACAAGTAATGATTGATAGCCCAGCTGGTCATTGAGCCTATCGTAAGTACAAAAGCGGTTGCGGCAGCCATGCCAATAGAGGCTTCTAATTTTTTAGAAACCCCCATAAATGGGCATAAGCCCAAAATTTTAACCAACACAATATTGTTAACCAATACCGTGCCAATCAAAATCATGATGTAATTGTGAACTGGTATATCCATATCAATTTCGCATTTTCTCAGTACGACATTATAACTTGTTTTAATTAGGCTTTGCGCGCAACGGATTCAGTTAAGTTTGCACATTAATCAACCAAACTGTTCCCTAAAGCGTTACAACTAAGACATTAAAAAGTGCGTAATGTTAAGCAATATTTTTTATAATTACAAAGAATATTAAGTTATATTTGTTGTTAAGTTGGTTATATAGAATAGATGCTAGATTCAATCGTTAAGGATTTAGCATTTACGGCGCAGTTTCAGTTAAAATAGCGGTCTTAATTTTTTGCAGGTTTTATTATGTTGCAGGGATGTATTGTTGCCATCGTCACTCCGATGTTTGACGATGGAAGTTTGGACTTTGATGCATTGTATTCATTGATAGATCTACATATCAATGCGGGTACAGATGGAATCTGTATTGTTGGTACAACCGGTGAATCACCTACGGTAGATGTTGAAGAGCATTGCGCTTTAATAAAAGCTACTGTTAAACATGTGAATGGTCGTTGCAAGGTGATTGCTGGAACAGGGGCAAACTCTACCAGCGAAGCCATAGAATTGACTGCAAAAGCGAAAGCAGTTGGCGCTGATGCTTGTTTGCTAGTTGCTCCTTATTACAATAAACCTTCTCAAGAAGGCCTGTATCAGCATTATGCCGCAGTTGCGAATGCGGTTGATATTCCGCAGATTTTATACAATGTGCCGAGTAGAACTGGCTGTGATATTAGCAATGATACGGTGTTAAGGTTGGCAAAAATTAAAAACATCGTTGGCATTAAAGATGCAACTGGCGGCATCGAGCGTGGCACAGATTTAATACTTCGCGCGAAATCAAACCCAGATATTGGAGAGTTTGCAATTTACAGCGGGGATGATGCAACGGGTATGGCGTTAATGCTGTTGGGTGGACATGGTGTGATTTCTGTCACAGCTAATATTGCGCCTAAATTGATGCGTGAAATGTGCGTGGCTGCCTTGAGTGGTAATGTTAAAACAGCATGTGAGATTAATGCCAAACTGTTTGCTTTACATCAGAAATTATTTATTGAGCCTAACCCAATCCCCGTGAAATGGGTGTTGCAACAAATGGGTTTGATTAAAAAAGGCATACGTCTGCCGATGGTGAATTTGTCAGAGCAATATCATGAAGTGTTACGTGCTGCGATGCGCCAAGCGGAAATTATTAAATAGAGAGTGGTATATAGATGGCGGTAAAAATGACACAAAAAATATTTGTTAAGTTAATCATATTAAGCGCATTTGCAGCTGTCTTAAGTGCTTGTGATTCAATCCCCTTTATTGATAACAGCTCAGATTACAAAGGTGCTGGTCGTTCTAAGCCATTAGAGGTGCCTCCAGATTTAACGCAATTGCGTTCCAGCGATGCTTACAGCGTGCCAGGTGGAAGTACAACCTATAACACCTATAACCAAGCACAAGATGGCCAAGAGCCAAGTGTGGAAAAAGTCTTGCCTAACCAAGAAGGGGTGCGTATGGAAAAAGCAGGCGCGCAACGTTGGTTGGTAGTGAATGCGCCCGCAGAGAAGATTTGGCCAGTGATTCGCGAGTTTTGGTTGGATCAAGGCTTTGCGGTGCGTGTAGAGAATCCAGATACAGGTGTCATGGAAACTGAATGGATAGATGCTGATGCGATTAAAGCTAAAGAAGATAAAAGAAACATCGGTCAAAAATTTGACGCATGGTTAGATAAGCTTTCAGGCTTGGCAGACCGACGCAAGTTTCGTACACGTTTAGAGCGTGGCGAAAAAGAGGGCACAACTGAGATCTACATGACACATCGTACGGTCAGCAGTGCGCCAGATGATGGTAAAAATACGATTCAAACGCAATTAGGTGAGATTACGACTGGCTATCGAGCAGACGCGTCAAAACCACTTACCACCGCGGAAGAAAATGATGCAGACATCGACGCTGAATTATTACGTCGTTTGATGGTTAAGTTAGGAATAGAAGAAAAACGCGCACAAGAAATTGTTTCTAAACCAAATTCTGAAAAACGCGCTGAGGTTAATAAAGAGTCTGATAGCAGCGTGACCTTAACTTTAAAAGACCCGTTTGATCGTGGTTGGCGCCGTGTGGGTTTGGCACTTGATCGAATCGGCTTTGTGATTGAGGATAAAGATCGTTCCAAAGGTTTGTTTTATGTACGTTATGCAGATGTAGATATTGACGATAGCCCTAAAAAGAAAAAAGGCTTGTTGGAGACCTTGAAGTTTTGGGGCGACGATGAAGAAATTGAGAATAAATCTAAGCCAAAAGATGAAAAAACCATTGTAGATAAACTTAAGTTTTGGAAAGGTGACGATGGTAAAACAGACCCTTCTAAGCAATACCGCATCAAGGTAGTTGAGGCTGAAGATGGTAGTACGCGCGTTAATGTTGTTAATAATGACGATCAGCGCAACCGCAGTACGACAGCAAATCGTATTATCTCTCTGTTATACGATCAATTGAAATAACTCGAAGTAAATATGTGTTTCGCGACTTATCAATCATGATGCGCTTCGCTAATTTTCAATTATGATGCGCTTTGCTTCCATGGGGAGCGGTAGCGCTGGTAATAGTATGGTGGTGCAAAATGCATCCACCAATATATTGCTAGACTGTGGTTTTGGTGCTAAAGAAATAATCTCTCGTTTGCAAAGGTTGGATTTAGTACCGGAACAACTTAGTGCAATTTTAGTGACACATGAGCACGATGACCATGCCAAAGGCGCATTTAAGTTTGCCGCAAAATTTGGGATTCCTGTTTGGTTAACGCACGGTACACTAAAAATGTGCGAGCGCTACATGCCAGAGCAGGCCAATCTCAAATTAAACCTGATTGATACCCAAACGACATTTACCGTAGGAGCTTTAGAGGTGACGCCTTATCCAGTGCCGCACGATGCACGAGAACCCACGCAATTTACTTTTTCAGATGGACAATACAAATTGGGCGTACTCACCGACGCTGGTTCCTCAACGCAGCATATAGAGCAGGTGTTAAGTGGCTGTGATGCCTTGGTATTAGAGTGTAATCATGACATCACCATGCTTGAAAATGGACCGTATGCATGGTCGCTTAAGCAGCGTGTTAGCAGTCGTTTAGGTCATTTAGATAACGACACGGCCGCCAACTTGTTAGCCAAGCTAGATAACACTAAACTCAAGCATATTATCGCCGCACATTTGAGCGCTAAAAATAATTTACCTGAGCTCGCAAAAAAAGCTTTAAGCCAAGTACTCAATTGTCAAGCTGATTGGGTTGGTATTGCAGACCAAAATGAAGGTTTTGG
>CAYXHH010000115.1:0-5211 GCA_964464725.1 uncultured Methylotenera sp.
ACACGCGATCAATTACAGCCATTTTTATTTCTCCTTGATAAATTAACTACTCAACCACTTCAATTAACACACCACTATTAGCACCAATTATTAAATAAATCATTTAAAAATAAGCACTTAATTAAAAATTCAATTTTCTAACACCTACTAACCATTACTCACTTTGAGATAAGGTTGCTCATAACTAGTCGCACCATCATCCAAATTAAACACACTCATCGTATTCATTAACTCTTCCGCTTGCTCCATTAATGATTCAGCTGCAGCTGCTGCCTCTTCCACTAACGCAGTATTTTGTTGAGTCACATCATCCATGCTCGTCACTGCATCATTCACTTGATTAATGCCAGAACTTTGTTCTTGTGAAGCAGCAGAAATCTCACTGATAATGTCGGTCACGCGTTGCACAGAAGTCACAATCTCTTGCATGGTGTTACCTGCAGACTCGACTTGACGTGTACCTTCAGCAGTTTTATTGACTGAGTCAGCAATCAACTCTTTAATCTCTTTTGCTGCAGATGCCGAACGTTGTGCTAGGTTACGCACTTCACCTGCCACCACAGCAAATCCACGACCTTGCTCACCAGCACGAGCCGCTTCCACAGCTGCATTAAGCGCAAGAATATTGGTTTGGAAGGCAATGCCATCAATGACTGAAATAATGTCTTCAATTTTCTTAGCACTATCATTAATAGCGCCCATGGTAGAAACCACCTCATTCACTGCTTCACCACCTTTAACAGCTACGCTAGATGCAGTTAAAGCAAGTTGGTTGGCTTGTTTAGCATTGTCCGCATTTTGTTTCACTGTTGCGGCCAGCTCTTCCATGCTGCTGGCTGTTTTCTCTAAGTTAGCAGCTTGATCTTCTGTACGACGACTTAAATCTGCATTGCCTTGGGCGATTTCTTTAGCCGCGGTATTAATTGCTTCAGCTGCATTTTTTACGGTGCTAATCGGCGCAACAATCATGTCTAAGGTCTCGTTCATGCCTTCAACAATCTTGCGATAATCACCTAGGTGTTTATTGGCATCAGCTCTTACAGTGACGCGACCTTCTCTCGCAGCATTTGCAAGTGTTTGTGCATCTGAGTTAAGTGCTTTTAGATTCGCGCGTACTTGTTCGATAATGATATTGATTTCACCTTTTTTACCTGGGAATTGCTCTAAAGGCGCATTAAAATTACCTTCCCCAAAGGCTTTTACAACAGACATGGACTTATCATTCATGTCAATAATACTTCCTACCATTTTATTGACACATTTTGCTAAGATACTAAAGTCGCCTTTGAACATGTCGTCACGTAAACGCATATCAATTGCGCCCTTGTCATGCTCACCGCTCACCCAGTTCACAGAATCAATCAAACCTTTTAAGTTACCGCTGATACGTTTCATGCTCTTATTGATAAAGGCTTTATCACCAGGGTATTCTTTGATTGTGGCTGAGAAGTTGCCATTACCATATTCGCCAACACACTCCATCACCGTTTTGTTTTCGTCGATGTATTCGCCTACCATCTCGTTCACACTTTGCGCTACCAAACGGTAATCCCCTGCATATTTATTGGGATCTAGCATATAGCTCATATTGCCTGCTTCATGTGCATCGCACATCTCGCGTAAATCTGTGACTAATGAGTTGACGTTGAAGCGTAAGCCTTCGATACCATCATTCACTAATGAAAGTTTGCCTGGGAATTTTTCTAATTCGGCTGAGAAGTTACCTTTACCAAGCTGCACGACACAATCAGTGGATTTTTTCATCACCTCAATATGGTTTGCTACCATACGATTAATACCTACTGCCATATCACGGTATGCGCCTTTAAATTTAGTGACATCAATATTAGCGTCGATATTGCCCTTAAGATGTTCACTTTCCATACGCGCCATCTCTTTATCAATTTCCACTAATGTCTCTGATGCCAAATTAAGTGCACCAATGACACTCATATTTGTATTTAAAGTGCTTGCGCCTGATTGAGAAAACTCGCCATCTGCAATGTTTTTTGCGGCTTGCAAGGCATCTTTTGCCTCACCACCTAATTGGTTAATCACATTTCTTGTAACAACTAACAATCCTACTAAAGTGAGAACAAGTGCTATCAGAGCTGTAGTTGCACTAATCGTTTTAACTTGCTTAATTTGAGTTGGTACGTTTGATAACACCACGTTGTACTGTTTATCATTAGCAACAACTAAAGCATCAACAGCTTCACGATGTTTGTTATATGCAATTTGTAAGTCACGTAAGGCAGCTGCAATAAGCTTTGCATCGCCAGTGCGTACTGCTGGTATAAATTTGTTATCCCGCACACGGATAAATTCTTCACCGGTAGTTAATAAAGACTTAGTAATTAAATCTGATAATTCAGGATGAATATCTGGCCAATATTTGGCGCGTGTTATAAAGTCTTTACTTAACTGTTCACCTTTTTCAATTAAAGGTTGTAAAGGCTCATCTTTTATTGCGGCCATCTGAAGTGAAACTGACCAAGCTTCAAGCAAATAAGCTGGTGGTGGTAATATGTCTGCCGCTAAATCTTTATGTGCTGCCACATCTTCAAAAACTTCGCCGCCTGCTACAATTTTAGACATTTCAGCATTCGATATAATTGCTGCTGCTGAAAAACCAAATACCATTAACGCCATTACACAAAAAAGTTGTGTTTTAAGTTTTAATGACAATAATTTTGAAATTATGGAACCTGATTTTTCATTTTTTTCACTTACCATTTCACTTCTCCAAAAATATGCGTTACTTTCATTAATAGATAAATTATGTCCTGCTGGGTGTATTTTCATTTCAGCAATAAGGGCAGTAAAAGTACTCTACTTATCGCTTTGCAAACCTGCTCTTTAGGCTCGTTTTATGATGAATATCCATCACATATTAATAACGTCAAATTAGTAACTTTCTTTAGATAAATTTATAAATAATTTATTGTTTTAAGTGATTGTTTTTATTAATCTTATTTAAATAAATAAAGCCCGATAATTATTATTTTTTGACGGGCTAAAAATATACATTCATTACTATTAAAAAAATTATCTTAAAATTTAATTGATAGTCCTAAACCCAGTGTGTTGTCAGGTGTAAATTGATTCATCCCCCGGTTATATACTAAGTCCAACTGTACTAAGTCAGTCGCCAGATATGCCATGCCAATATCAAAGGTGAGTTGTGACCCACCGTTACTTTCACTGGTAATTGATTGACCACCAAACTCAACGAAACCACGTAATTTGTCTGAAAACGATTTACCAACGACTAGACCAAAAATGCCAGCCCAATATCGATCACCATCATCGTTTACTTCATAAATTAATCCTGGCATAACGCCCAAAGAGTAATCATTGGGTAGCTCCCACTCCGCAACATAGCGTAAAGATGGGCGCACTTTTTGAGAGAGGAATTCTTTTGAACCTGCAGGCATATCAAAATGTAATATCCAAGCCGCAGAGGGAGACATTGTTTTTTCGTCACCGTCATCTTGGTGCCACTTAAAGCCTAAAGCAAAATCTGCATATCCACTAGCATGGTCAGTTTGATTTGTATTTAAATCTTCCACGCGCTGACTTAATCTGCCATCTGTTTCAAAACGCAACTCCCAGTCATCTGCAATACCTAAACGCAATAAAGTCGGGGTGCTAAATGTTCGGCTCCGCGCGTCTGATTTTTTATCAGACTCGTAAGCAACGCTGGTTTCAATTTGAAAACGCCCTTTGCCAACCGTGTTGCTAGACTCTACAAAATCAGGCCTATCTGTTTGAATTTGATCTTCTGCATATACGTTTGCGACGCTCACAAACGCTAATATGGCAATGCTAATATTCTTGATAATTGTCATTTAATTTCACCTATATTAATTTCTACTTTCTTAATTAAGTTTCACTAAACCCCAGCTACCAAGCATCTGTAGTCTTTGATTTGGTAAATTTATAACGACCAATATAAAACTTTCTGCACACTTTTTAAGCCAAAAAAAAGACCGCAAAAGCGGTCTTCTTCATTCCTTAAAACTGATGTTTAAAACTCTTCCCACTCACCATCATCAGTGCCGGTTTTCAATGCGGTTTTGGCTGGTGTAGAAACTGGTTTGGTCTCTACTTTTGGCTTTATTGCACTGTGATTTGAACGCATTGGGTTGCTCTTCACACGACGCTCTACCTTGCCTTCGTTACCCAATTTAAACACACTGACTGCTTCATTTAATTGATTTGCTTGCTCAACTAGACTTTCTGCAGCTGCAGCCGCTTCTTCGACTAATGCCGCATTTTGTTGTGTCACTTCATCCATGCTCGTCACCGCTTGATTGACTTGGTCAATGCCAGTGCTTTGCTCATTAGAGGCTGCTGCAATCTCAGCAATAATATCGCTTACGCGTTTCACTGAAGTCACGATTTCTTCCATCGTTTTACCTGCGTTTTCAACTTGTGCAGTCCCTTCTGTGGTTTTGCTCACAGAATCTGTAATCAACTCTTTAATCTCTTTGGCCGCAGATGCTGAGCGTTGTGCTAAGTTACGCACCTCACCTGCCACCACTGCAAAACCACGGCCTTGTTCACCTGCACGAGCAGCTTCCACTGCCGCGTTAAGCGCTAATATATTGGTTTGGAAGGCAATGCCATCGATGACTGAGATAATGTCTTCAATCTTACGAGCGCTATCGTTAATATTCGCCATGGTTGTCACCACTTGACCCACCACCTCACCGCCTTTAATTGCAACACCAGAAGCTGCCATCGCTAATTGGTTGGCTTGTTTTGCATTCTCAGCATTCTGTTTCACGGTTGAGGCCAATTCTTCCATGCTCGCAGCAGTTTCTTCTAATGAACTAGCTTGTTGTTCAGTACGGCTAGACAAGTCGTTATTACCAGAAGAAATCTCACCAGCAGCGGTATTAATTGTTTCAGCCGCTTCTTTCACAATAATTATCGGAGCGACAATGGTCTCTAAAGTCGCATTGACACCTTCTACTACTTTGCGGAAATCGCCTTGGTGGGCATTTGCATCAGCACGTACAGTCACACGGCCATCTGCTGCTGCCTCTGAGAGCATATTGGCATCTGATACTAGTTTATTGACGGCATCAATACATGTATTGAGATTATCCTTAATCGTATTAAAGTCACCGTTATAGTGATCTGTAATACGCTCAGGAATATCACCATGTGAAATGCGCTCAACGTAATTAGCAGCCACATTGA
>CAYXHH010000116.1:0-5207 GCA_964464725.1 uncultured Methylotenera sp.
CGCGCCACATGCGTATAAATCTGCGTGGTCGAAATATCCGAATGCCCCAACAACATCTGCACCACGCGCAAATCTGCGCCGTGATTCAACAAATGCGTGGCAAACGCATGGCGCAACACGTGCGGGCTCATGTGTTTGGTAATGCCCGCCATCAGCGCATAGCGCTTGATTAAGTACCAAAAGGCTTGGCGCGTCATTTCAGTTGCGCGCGCAGTCACAAACAAGGCATCGCATAATCGCTTTTGCAAAATTTCGGGTCGCGCATGCGTTAAGTATTTGTTAATCCAGTCGGCGGCTTCTTCGCCCATAGGGACTAATCTGGTTTTACTGCCTTTACCAGTGACGCGCACAATGCCATCTTGGGTGCTGACCTCGTTCACTTTAATGCCGACTAGCTCGCTCACGCGCAAGCCGCTGGCGTATAGTAGCTCTAACATGGCGCGGTCGCGCAGGCCAATGGAGTCGCTGACATTGGGTGCGTTGAGTAGGTCTTCGACTTCTTGCTCGTTTAAACTTTTGGGCAAACTACGTGGGAGTTTGGGCGATTCGATTTGTAGCGTTGGGTCAGTTTTGATTAAGTTTTCGCGCAAGGCATAGCGATAGAATCGGCGCATGCTGGCAATTAATCTGCTGATGCTGCGCGGTTTGCTTTGTGGAAACTTAACGGCAAGATATTGCTGAATTTCGGCTTGGTTGGCGGTGAGTAACTCACTTTTTTGCTTAAGCAACCAAGCGTTAAATTGGCTTAAATCGGCACGGTAGCTTTCTAAGGTGTTTTTAGATAGGCCATCTTCTAGCCAAAGGTGATCGATAAAGGTATCTAGCTGTGGGCAGTCTTGGTGAGCGGAATCTAACTGAGCGTCACTCAAACTCGGCGGGCCTGATAGGTTTGTCATTCTTAAACGCGATGCCTTCGTGCTTGAGCAGCCATTTTTTGACTTTAAGGCCGCCATCTGCACCATTCATAAAACCACCTAAACCATCTTTTGCCACCACACGATGGCAAGGAATCACCAAAGGTAAATGGTTGGCACCGCATGCGTTGGCTACTGCACGCGGACCACTACCAATTTGTTGGGCAATTTCGCTATAGGTAAGCACATACCCTTTAGGAATGGCACTGATTGCTTGCCAAACACGGCGCTGAAAAGGCGTGCCTTTATACACCACAGGAAAATTAAAATCGTTATAAGGATTATTAAAATAAGCCTCCACTTGTTTTGCCACTTGCGCGGCCACCTTATGTTGCGTTTGTTTGGGCTCATGCTTTTTAGGCAACAAATCAATCGCCACTTGTACCCCATGAATTTGTATACCAACTGCCCCAAATGGTGCTTCTACGATTGCTTCATATTGCGGAGAAAGTTTTTTTTCTTTTGGTTTTGTAGTTGTATTTGTCATATGTTAATTAAACAAGAATTTTAAACACATGGCAAATAACAATTTGCTATATTGAATAAAATGATAAAAATCCACCCAATAAAAAACCCCAAAACTTTCATTTTGGGGTTTTTAGCAACGAATTGTTAGTCTTACTCTTTTGGTGCTTCTGCCGCTTCTGGCGCCATGACTTCTTTATCACGTGCACTTAATTTTTCTTTAATACGTGCAGATTTACCTGAACGCTCACGCAAGTAGTACAGTTTTGCACGGCGAACATCACCTTTACGTTTTACTTCAATAGAAGCAATGAGTGGTGAGTAAGTTTGGAATGTACGCTCTACGCCTTCGCCAGAAGAAATTTTACGTACGATAAATGATGAGTTGAGGCCTTTATTACGGATTGCAATCACAACCCCTTCGTATGCCTGCACACGTTTACGTGTACCTTCCACCACGTTCACACCAACAACTACCGTGTCGCCAGGTGCAAAAGTAGGGATTTTTTTATCTAGGCGAGCAATTTCTTCCTGCTCTAATTGTTTAATAATATCTGCCATGTTGTTTCCTTTTCGTTCCTTTTAAATTATGAAGATGCTTGTTCCTGCTCTCTTTCAATTTCTTGTAGCAGCCGAGCTTCTTCTTTCGTCAACGACCTTTCGGCCAATAAATCCGGGCGTTTTGCCCTTGTTAAAGCAAGCGATTGTTTTAATCGCCATTCTTTAATTCTTGCATGGTTGCCCGATAACAACACTTCAGGCACTACTTTATTCTCCCTGCCGTCTAAAGATAAGACCTCAGGCCGCGTATAGTGTGGGCAATCGAGTAATCCATCCACAAATGAATCTTCAAGCGCCGAATCCGCATCACCCAAACTGCCAGGCAACTGCCGCACAATCGCGTCTATCAAAGCCATGGCGGGCAACTCACCGCCACTTAACACATAATCGCCGATTGAAATTTCTTCATCGACATGTAACTCTAAAAGCCGTTCATCCACACCTTCGTAACGACTAGCCAACAAAATTAAGCCTTGTTGCTGACTTAAGTCCATCACCTTTTGGTGATTTAAGGCTTTGCCTCGCGGTGATAGGTGAATCACTTTTGCACTCGGACTGGCCACTTTTGCCACCTGAATCGCCTTCGCTAACGGCTCTGCCAGCATCACCATGCCAGGCCCACCGCCATACGGTCTATCATCCACCGTTTTGTGATTATCCGTTGTAAACTCACGCGGATTAATCAGGTTTAGACTATAAATCTTCTTTTCCAGCGCCCTACTCGTAATGCCATGTTTGGTTATGGCATCAAACATTTCTGGAAACAAACTGATGACGTCAAAACGCATCTTAGAAATCCGCGTCCCAATCTACCAACATTGTTTTTGCGTCTAAATCTACTTCTAAAATCACTTGCGCAATATAGGGCATTAAACGTTCTTGCCCAGTATCACTTTTTGCAACAATCACATCATTCGCGCCAGTTGCAAACACATCTATTATTTTTCCAAAATCAATATTTAGTGTGTTTTTAACGTTAAGTCCAATTAAATCAGACCAGTAATATTCTTCTTTTTTAAGCTTAGGTAATGCTGCTCTAGGAACCGCTATCTGTTTACCTTTGCAAGCAAATGCTGCATCCCTATCGTCTATGCTTTGTAATTTAACAACTAATACATCATTATGGGTTTTAGCGCTTTCAAGTTTAAGCTCACGCCAATCATCATCCTTGCCAACCCACCATGTCTTGTAATCTAACAAGCCATCAAACACTTCAGTATCTGGATGAATTTTTAGCCACCCTAAAACGCCATATGGGGCGATCACTCGCCCCATTAACACTAAGTCAGGCACACTAATGCGGCCTTTCGCTACCAATTCTTTACTTATGTCGATGTTACTCAGCTGCTGGTGTTTCTGGCGCTGCTTCAGCTGGCGCTTCTTCAACTACTGCAGCAGCTTCTGCTTCGGCGGCTTTAGCAGCTTCAGCTGCTTTTTCTGCCTCGGCAGCAGCTTTAGCATCGGCTTCAGCTTTAGCAGCGTCAGCAGCAGCTTTTACTTTGGCGGCTTCTGCAGCTGCAGCTTTCGCTTTAGCAGCTTCTGCTTTTTGCGCATCTTTCGCTTTAGCAGCGATCATTGCTTCTGGGCCTTTAGCATGCGTTTTAACAAGGCGTGACACTGTGTCTGATAATTGCGCACCATTGTTTTTCCAATGTGTAACGCGCGCTTCATCAATACGCAAAGCGTCGATAGCAACTTTAGCTGATGGATTGTAAAAACCAACACGTTCAATAAAACGACCGTCGCGACGATTGCGTGAATCTGCCACTACAACGTTGTAAAATGGGTTCTTTTTAGAGCCACCACGTGATAAACGAATAACGACCATAATCTTGTTCTCTAATAAACTTTGACTGAAAGGCGCGGATTATACGCCATTAACAGTATAAGCCGCAAGAGGTAAAACATAGTTTTATTGTATCGTTTTAGGACTTTTACTCGATATAGCGTGTTGGATCTGTAACGAGTGCTTTCACGAATCCTTCGCGACGTAGGCGACAAGAGTCACAACGCCCACAAGCACGCCCTTGATTATCTGCTTGATAACATGAAACCGTTGCCTTGTAAGGCACGCCCAGCTTAGTTCCCAAGGCAATGATTTCTGCTTTTGTCATATCAATGAGCGGTGCGTGTATGGTGATTTTTTGACCTTCGACCGCACTTTTAGTAGCCAAATTCGCCATCTGCTGAAATGCTTTAACATACTCACCACGGCAATCTGGATATCCAGAATAATCGAGCGCATTCACCCCAATAAAAATATCTTGGGCGCCCAACACTTCTGCCCAAGCAAGCGCGAGTGAAAGCATAATTGTGTTTCGCGCAGGCACGTAGGTGACAGGAATACCTGCCGGGATTGGGTTAGCGCCACTTTCTGGCACATCGATTTTATTGTCAGTGAGCGCGGATCCACCAAATAAACTTAAATCAAGCTGCACAGTTTTATGTTCGGTCGCATCCAACTGGGTGGCGATATTCTGTGCAGCCTGTAGCTCTGCTATATGGCGTTGATGATAATCCAAACTGAGTGCGTAACAGGCATAACCTTGTGATTTCGCAATCGCCAAACAAGTCGCGGAATCGAGTCCTCCAGAAAGTAGAACAACTGCTTTTTTATTCATACGCCTTGCTTCTCACCCCAGAGTATTTTATGAAGTTGAAGCTGCATACGTACTGGCAGCTTATCTTCCAACACCCAAGCAGCTAAAGTCTCTGCAGGCAAATCATGGTAGCTTGGTGAAAATAGAATGGGGCATTTTTCGTTCAGTCCTAGCTCAACAATTTTGGTTTTTGCCCAGTCATAATCAGCACGATTGCATATCACAAATTTGATTTCGTCTTTGGCTTGAAGAAAATCAATATTCTTCCAACGCATGTTTTTTTCTTCATTAGAAGCTGGCGTTTTAATATCAAAAATTACTGAAACGCGCGAATCAACCGATGCAATATCCATTGCGCCACCAGTTTCTAG
This sequence comes from uncultured Methylotenera sp., assembly GCA_964464725.1. GTDB lineage: Bacteria > Pseudomonadota > Gammaproteobacteria > Burkholderiales > Methylophilaceae > Methylotenera_A. The sequence goes on from CAYXHH010000116.1 coordinate 4,912, forward strand.
TGAAACGCTATACCCTTCATCACACAAGACTTTGAGCAATTCATAGCACTCCTTTTGCGCTAACGGCTCGCCACCCGTTACCGTGACATAGTGACTACCAAACTGCGCTATCTGTTGCATAATTTCAGCAATTTCCATGTTACTGCCTCCATTAAATGCATATGCCGTATCGCAATAGGTACAGCGCATCGGGCAGCCTGTCAGGCGCACAAATACGGTAGGAAGCCCCATGCGCGAAGTTTCACCTTGTAGAGAGTGGAAAATCTCAAAGATTTTTAATGCCATAAATTTAAAGA
>CAYXHH010000117.1:0-5193 GCA_964464725.1 uncultured Methylotenera sp.
CATCTTTATCCATCGCAAGTAATGGGTCCCAATATGAACCCCACACCACTTTAATTGCGTTCCATCCTGCACCGCGGAAGTTAGATTCAAGTTCTTGAATGATTTTGCCATTGCCACGTACTGGGCCATCTAAGCGCTGTAAGTTACAGTTGATGACAAAAATTAGGTTATCTAAACCCTCACGCGCAGCGAGTGAAATCGCACCTTGTGACTCTGGTTCATCCATCTCGCCGTCGCCACAAAATACCCACACTTTGCGGTCAGTCGTGTCTGCAATGCCACGGTTATGGATGTATTTTAAAAAGCGTGCTTGGTAAATGCCAGCTAAAGGGCCTAAACCCATCGACACCGTTGGGAACTGCCAAAAATCTGGCATTAACCATGGGTGCGGATAGCTGGACAAGCCATTGCCACCAGTTTCTTGGCGGAAATTGTTCATTTGTTCTTCGGTAAAACGTCCTTCTAGGAAAGCACGTGCGTACACGCCGGGCGATGAGTGGCCTTGGAAGTATACGCAATCGCCACCGAAGTTTTCATTTGGAGCGCGGAAGAAATAGTTAAAGCCTGTGTCATATAAAGTAGCAGCAGACTGGAAGCTGGCAATATGACCACCCACGCCTGGAGATTTCTCATTGGCACGCAACACGGTCATAATCGCATTCCAACGAATCAAAGCGCGAATACGACGCTCCATTTCTGGGTCACCTGGCAAACGTTGTTGCAGGTGTGTAGGAATGGTATTGACATAAGCTGTAGTTGCTTTGTAGGGGAGGTTGCTACCAGAGCGTCTTGCTTGGTCTATCATTGCCTCGAGCAAAAAGTGTGCACGTTCTGTGCCTTCATTTTCAATGACTGAGGCAAGCGCCTCAAGCCACTCTTGAGTTTCAATTGGGTCAGTTTCAGTTAAATTATTCTGCGAATTTATTGCCATGCGAATGTGTTCTCCGAGTTGCAGCTACTACCGTATTTTAGCTTGGGATGTGTATCAACAACTAAAGGTGAAATTAGGATGTTCTATAAAGCCATAAGTGTGGCTTTTTTAGGCTTTTTGGTCAAGTTAAAACAGCGCTTTTATGCAGTATTGATTGGATTCTGATAGTGTTGCTTATGGTATTCTGTAAGAGTAAAAGTCTCCCAAAATATAATTAATTGCAGCTAAATTTCACTAAAGTATATTTAAAATTCTAGATTTTCTTCCAAAATGGTCATATCGTTTAATTTAAAATAATCACTTAACTTGTATTTTGGCATTAAATTAAGCTGTTCAATCTGTTTGCACTATATGCGAGCACAGATTTTTTGCTTGTTTATCTAAGTGGTGTAAATTGCTCTGTGTTGGTGCAAGGCCAACTGTTTGTAGACAAATCACGCTTATTTGCGTTTTAACTCTATAAGCGAGTGTCATTCGAAATTGCAAATGACATTTTTATACCTGATATCACAAGGATGTATGATGTTTTTCTATAAACGACCCTACGTATTAATTGGTAAATTTTTTGCCATGTTTTTATGGTTAAGTATCAGCATTTCTAGCCACGCTACTTCAAATCAATTCTTCATGGGTGAAGCAGAAGCAATTCATCTTTTAAACCGCGCAGGTTTTGGAATATCTTATGTTGATTTAGCAACTTGGTCGTCCCTAAGTCGTCAGCAGGCGGTTGATAAATTGCTGAATGCACCAACGCACTTAACGGTTCCGCCACCATCATGGGTGAATGAGCCTATTAATCGTCCCAGTAAGCGTGATCGGTTGGATGGCAATCGAGAAGCGCAAAAAGCTTTTCTAAAACTACAACGTGAGCACCACAGAGAACTCAGCGCTTGGTGGCTAAATGAGATGTTAAATACGTCATCTCCGTTAAATGAGCGCATGACTTTGTTTTGGCATAATCATTTTGTATCCGGGCAGAAGAAAGTCAAAGCCACGAAGTTACTTTATATTCAAAATCAATTATTTAGAAAACAAGCGCTAGGTAATTTTGGTAGCTTATTGCATGCCGTGGCTAAAGATCCAGCTATGTTGATTTACCTAGATTCTGCCAATAGTCGTCAGGATGCGCCCAATGAGAATTTTGCACGTGAAGTGATGGAGCTATTCACCTTAGGCGAGGGGAATTACACAGAAAAAGATATCAAGGAGGCTGCGCGCGCTTTTACAGGCTGGTCTGTAGATAGAGAAACGGGTGAATTTATTATCCGCAAAAGAATACACGATAACGGGCAGAAAACTATTTTAGGTAAATCAGGTAATTTTGATGGCGATGATGTGTTAGATATTTTGCTGGCACAGCCTCAAACTGCGGAATTTATCGTCACTAAAATGTGGCGCGAGTTGGTGAACACTGAAGTGAGAGCCTCTGATAAAGCGACTATTACAAAAATTGCTGCTGACTTTCGCCAGAGCAATTATGAAATTAAAACCGCCTTAAAAGGTATTTTGCTAAGTGATGCGTTTTATGCCCCAGAAAATCGCGGTGCAATGATTAAATCTCCTGTGGATTTGGTGGTAGGCTCACTTAAACAATTGGATATTAAAGTGAGCAATACAGAGTTTTTGGTACCAGTGTTGCGTCAGTTGGGTCAAGATTTATTCAATCCACCTAACGTCAAAGGTTGGCCTGGCGGTGAGCTTTGGATTAACACCAATAGTTTGCTCGCACGCAAAACATTTTTAGATAGGTTGCTGCGAACGGAAGATATGCAGGCTGACATGATGAAATCTGCAATGTCGCAAAAAATGAGCAGCAGCACGCAAATGAAACAGGACCCTAAACCAATGGGGATGCGCTTTTATCCGCATGAATGGTTTGCTCAATTTGTATCTAGCAATCAAGCGCAAAATTTTCTATTACCTCAAGCGCCAGTAGCAGCAATTACAGCTGAACCAAATACGTTGCCTTGGCTAAGAGCCTTGATGTTGGATCCGGCCTATCAACTTAAATAGTTGATTAGTTTAATTAAATTGAAGGAAAATTCATGTTAAGACGAGATTTTTTAAAAGCAGTGACAGCAAGCATGTCGGTTGCCATGTTGCCTAAGTCTTTACTGGCTGCAATTAATGATAAAGCACTTAACCACAATATTGGTCAATATAATAACTTATTGATTTTGGTTGAGTTAAAAGGCGGTAATGATGGCTTCAATACAGTCATACCATATACAAACTCTGCTTATTATCAACTGCGTCCCAAGATTGCGATTTCGCGTGAAAGCGTGTTGCAGTTAACACCAACTATAGGCTTAAATCCTGCACTGCAAGCCTTAATGCCTATTTGGCAAGCCAATGAATTAGCGGTATTGCAGGGTGTTGGATACCCTGATGCAAGTCTTTCGCATTTTAGATCGATTGAAATTTGGGATACCGCTTCAAAATCAAACGAGTATTTAGAAGACGGCTGGTTAGGGCGCACATTTGAAAAGTCACCCCCGCCCAAATCGTTTGCAGCAGATGGCGTGGTAATGGGTAGCCCAGAGATTGGACCTCTACTAAGTAGCGCGGCGCGCACGATCGTATTATCAGATGAATCCCAATTTAAGCGCCAAGCGAAGCTGGCAAGTAATATAGAGCAAACAGGCAATAAAGCCATGCAACATATCCTCAAGATTGAAAATGACATATTGCAAGCGGCAGGCAAATTAGGCGGAGATGTGGTGATTAAATCAGAATTCCCAAAACATGCATTTGGAAATATCTGCAAAAATGCTTGTCAGTTAGCCGCACAACAATCTCCAGTGGCGGCGATTAGACTGACATTGTCTGGCTTTGACACGCACCAAAACCAAGTGGGGGCTCAGGCCAATTTGTTAAAACAATTGGCCGAAGGATTAAGTGCCTTGAGAGCAGGTTTGATTGAGACAAATCGCTGGAATTCTACCTTAATCATGACTTATGCCGAGTTTGGGCGTCGCGCAAAAGAGAATCAAAGTGGCGGTACTGATCATGGCACCGCCAATATGCACTTTGCTTTAGGTGGAAAAGTACGTGGTGGCTTACTTGGTGAATACCCTAGTTTAAGTAGCTTGGACGGTGTTGGTAATGTGCGACATACATTAGATTTTAGAAGTGTTTATGCTAGTGTATTGCAACATTGGTGGGGTACTGATAGTGTTGCAGTTCTGGGTGGAAATTTTAAACCCATAGCACAATTGATAAAAGCTTAACACCATACGCCGCATTCGCGTTGAGTGGCTAAGCGAATGAGGATAGGGTCATATGGAGAACTTGGATTGGTTGGAAAGCTTTCCGCCGTTATTGCAACTCGAACCAAACGCACGTGAGATTTTATTAAAGTCGGCACGTATTGTTGAAGCACCAGTTGGCACCATCGGATATCGTGAAGGAGGTGCTTGCGGGGCATATGTGATGCGGCTTGCGGGGCAGTCACGTGTTTATAAAATGTCTTCTAGCGGGCGTGAAATTCTGCTCTATCGTGTGGCCGCTGGTGAAACCTGCGTGATTACCACGACTTGCTTGTTGGGCAACAGCAATTATCCAGCATCTACCATTGTCGAAGAACCGATTCGCGATGTCATTATTCCATCAGCCGCGTTTAACCAGTTGATGATAGACTCCAAAGTATTCCGCACTTTTGTGATGACGAATTATGGCGCGTTAATTAGTGATTTAATCGTGTTGTTAGATGAAGTCGCTTTTCATAGTCTAGATGCGCGTTTGGCTAAATTGTTACTTGATGCACACGCTGAAACTATTAGTCGCACGCATCAATTAATGGCAGATGAGTTGGGCACGGCACGCGAAGTGGTCAGCCGCCAACTAAAACGATTTGAGCAAAAAGGCTGGGTAAAACTTGGGCGCGGGCAGGTTGAAATTGCTAACCGAAATGCGCTGGAAAAATTAGCGCTTAGTTAGTGTTAAGTATTGTGAATTAGCACTTGAAAACTAAAGGTTTTAGCGACCACTAATCCTGCGGCAATACAAGCGAGTATTGCAAAACTGCGCTGGCTTAATGTATCGGTTATTTTAAAGTTAACTAGCTTAAATATCGTGACGCCAATGATCGTGCCAAACATAAATGGCATTGCAATTTCCCACTGAAGTTGATTATTAAAGGCATACGTTATGACCGTGGTAATCGAGATTACCGCAACTACGGCTAGTGAAGTGGCTATGATGGTTTGCATAGTAAAGTTACTCACTTGGCGCAAACTTGGCACAATCACAAATCCGCCACC
>CAYXHH010000118.1:0-5052 GCA_964464725.1 uncultured Methylotenera sp.
TCAGCAGCTGGTGCTTCAGCAGCTGGTGCTTCAGCAGCAGGAGCTTCTTCAGCAGGTTTTTCGCCACAAGCAGTTAATGCTAATGCTAATAATGCAGCTAATAGAGCAGAACGTGTCATTTTTTGTATCCTTAATGTATTGAACTAAAGTTAAACCAGTTACGGCGGACCACTTTAGCCCAACCGAGTGCTGTGAATTTTACCAGCTATATTAAAAATTTCCACTATATTTTTGGAAAAATGATAATTTTAGGCCTAAAAAGTCGTTTATTCGCAACAATTTACGCCTTAAACCTCATGTTTTAACCATTTATGCTTAATCTACCTTAATCGATAAGCTAGAACTTTGCTGGCTTGCATTATTTTCGTACCCTAAAATTTTGCGACTGACGTCATCATTTCGTTGCATTGTGCCACCAATATCGACCCAACTACCTAAATTGGTTCTAACGACTGTCGTCAGTTCTTCAAAATCAATAAACCCTTGTTGGTTTAAACGCGCGATACGCGGCGTGATTTCCAGTTCCACTTGATTGCCGACGGTGCGCGGCCTGACTGCAAAGCCTGTGGTGATATCGCGCCAATCGGTAATGCGTTCTATCGCCACAAAACGGCGTGTGATGGTAACCCATTCCTGCGTAAATGGCACAATTTGCCCTACACGAATAAACGCGCGTTCACCGTCCAATACATTTAAAAATTGGCTACTGTTTTGTTGCGAGTTGCTAGTGCTATTTTGTATGTCCACATTGCCAGTATTTGGTCTCGCACGTCTATCGTTACTCACCGTGACTTTACCAGTCCTGACACTGCCAGTCGCTTCTACCCGCTCACGTTGGCTTTGTATGTTGTTACTTCTGTTCACAGTGATTTTACGATTCGCGCGTGCCGCATCTAATTTTTCTACGGTTGCTTCAATTTCGCGCATGCGCTCGGGCGCAGCGCGTATAATCAGTTGATTATTCATGCCTGTGGCGGTGCCATCAGCGCCCACCATGGGCTCAATCATGGGTAGTAGGTCGCTGGCAAATCGATGCTGCAAGGTGATGATTTTAAATTCGGTCTCAGCAAAAACGCTCACGCTGAACAATAAACATAATAGAAATAGTCGTTTAATCATTTTTGCCTAGTCCTCTATAGACCTAATTGCGTTGCGCTCACAGACTCTGTTGTTTCGTCTAATAATTCATCAAAGCGCATTGACAATGCCGCAGCTTCAGCATTGTCATCAAACGCAAATTTAAAGCGAGCTTGATCCACATGAAAGCGCCGTAAATAATGACTTTTATCAGCAATCACAAAGCAATCTTTAGCAACTTTTGCCACATCATTGGTCTCGTATACGGTCATTTTGTGACCAAATATTTTTAGTAAATCGAATAACCGAGGGCAATGGTTAATAAAGTGATCAGTTGATTGCAAAATGATGGTTAATTTGCTTTGTGGATGGTTGCTTAAAAATGCATTGATTAAGTCATGTCGCTTCAGGCTCGCATAATTGCCAAGTTTAAAATCTTGATCAAAAATTAATAACTCTTTAGTCGCGCCTGCAATCACCAAATCAAGCGCAGCCTCATAGTTACGTTCGCCTAAGATAATCGTATTTGGTTGTAAGTCGTCGTTATCCATCTCTCAAGACCTATCGTTTAAAACAGACATAACCAGCAAGGTACGCATCAAAAATCGCATCGCCAAAAGCCGCATGGATATTGGCTGGTAGAGCAGGGCTGTTAATATGCCTGTGGTCTGCCAACTGCATGAGCGCATCGTGCAAGTTTGCGGGCGCTGCGAGCTTTTCACCATTCAAATAAAATTGGCCGTTAGTAAATAATAACTGAGACTTCAAACTCAGCCATAAAGTTTTTGATGCCAGTTGCTTGTTAAACTCTGCCTTAGAAATTTTTTTATTCGGCGTAAACACTACATCCATTTTTGGTTCAGATAAATATTTCCCCAAAAAATCAGCAACATGCGCTTTATCCCAAGACATGGCGTTGAGCATGTCACTCACTTTGTGAATCATATCATCACTAATTTCTGCAGGGTGTTTTTGCAGGCTTAAATCAGGGTCAGCATATAAGCCTTCGGCTTGAATATGGTCTTGCAGATAATTTAAAAACTCATGCTGCAATTCTTGTGTTTTGGGCGCGCGAAATCCAATCGAGTACGTCATGCAGTCTTCAGTTTCTGAAACGCCCCAATGGGCAATTTGTGGCGGCAGGTAGAGCATGTCGCCCGCTTCTAACACCCATTCTTGTTCGGCTTTAAAGTGTTTTAAAATGCGTAAAGGCGCGTTTTCGATGAGACTTAACTCCGTTTGTGATGAAATTTTCCAATTGCGCTTGCCACTGCCTTGCAATAAAAACACATCGTAAGAATCCACATGGGCGCCAACACCGCCGCCAGTAGGCGCGAAGCTCACCATTAAATCATCCAGCCGTGCATGCGGAATAAAGTTAAACTTTGCCAATAAATCGGCTGCTTCTGGCAGGTAATGGTTCACACTTTGCACTAACAGCGTCCAATCTTTTTTACCCAGTTTAGCAAAATCGGCATCATCAAATGGGCCGTGCTTGACTTGCCAAGCCCCTTTTTTTTGCGTGATGATGCGCGCTTGCACATCTTCCTCGCAAGCCAAACCTGCCAGCTCATTTGGGGTTAGCAAGCCTTTAAAGTTAGGAATCGCTTGCCGAATCAGTAGTGGCTTTTTCTGCCAATAATCAGCTAAAAATTTTGCGGGTGTGAGGCCGTTAAGTAGTGTTAATGGTGTATTCATTTTGGGCATTTTAATCTTGTTTTAGGTTTACATAAAACAATTGCACGACTATACAAGTGGGTATATAGTTTGTTTTAAAAAAAGTGTTCACTATTTTTGATTGGGAGAGATTTGCAATGAATAAGCCTGTAGATTTAGATACCAAAATATTCCATGGTGGTTGCCCGCACGATTGCCCCGATACCTGCAGTATGCAGTTTCATGTGAAAGAGGGCAAATTACTCAAAGTCACAGGCAACCCAGATCACCCCATGACGCGCGGCGGTTTATGCGTCAAACTCAACGATTACGAAAAACGTCACTATCATCCAGACCGTTTGCTTTACCCGATGAAGCGCACGGGCCCTAAAGGCAGCAAACAATTTACCCGCATTTCATGGGATGAAGCTTTAGATACCATCGTCAGCAAATGGCAGGCGATTATTAAATCTGATGGCTCACAAGCCATTATGCCAGCTAGCTACTTAGGTAACCAAGGCTTGGTGCACGGCCTCAATGGTGGCGATGCATTTTTTGCACGCTTGGGTGCGACTGTTACAGAGCGTACGTTTTGCGGTGAGGGCTCATGTACCGCATGGTTGCTCACCGTAGGCCCCACCGCTGGCGTAGACCCAGAAAGTTTTATTCATTCCAAATATATTGTGGTGTGGGCATCTAACTCGGTTTCTACCAATTTACACCACTGGCACATTATTCATGAGGCGCAAAAGAAAGGCACCAAAGTGGTGGTGGTGGATTCATACGCCTCTAAAACTGCTAAAGAGGCCGATTGGCACATTGCCCCCAAACCCGGTACCGATGGCGCACTCGCCATGGCGATGATGAACGTGATTATTAGTGAAGGCTTGCAAGACCAAGACTACATTGATAACTACACCGTTGGTTTTAAAGAGCTGGCCGAGCGCGCAAAAACCCGCACCCCAGAATGGGCAGAGAAAATCACAGGTATTCCTGCCGATGATATTCGCAAATTTGCGCGCGAATACGCTACCACAGCGCCAGCGGCGATTCGCATTGGTGTAGCGCTAGAGCGCAATTATGGCGGTAGCCAAGCCATTCGTGCGGTGACTTGCTTGCCCGCGCTGATTGGTGCGTGGCGCCATGTCGGTGGTGGTATTTTGCAGTTCCCAGTGTGGGAGCACCCTTATAAGTTTGATGTCATTTGCCGCCCAGATTTAATTCCAGAAGGCACGCAAGTGGCGAATATCTTGCAACTTGGCCGCGTATTAACAGGCGAAATTAAGCTCAAAACACCGATTAAGTCTTTAATGGTCTGGAACACCAACCCTGTCACGCAATCACCCGAGACCGATAAAATTGTCAAAGGCCTCATGCGTGAAGATTTATTTACCATAGTGGCAGATCACTTTATCTCTGATACCGCCAGCTATGCAGATATTGTCTTGCCCGCCGCCATGGGCGCCGAGATGGAAGACATGATTTTAAGCTGGGGGCATTTATACCTCACTTACAACGCTAAATGCATAGACCCACCAGGTGAAGCGATTTCTAATAATGAAATTTTCCGCCGCTTGGCCAAACGCTTGGGTTTTGAAGAAGAAAACTTTAAATGGAGTGACAGCGAATGCCTAGAACACTACGTGGCTTGGGATGCGCCAGCCTGTGAAGGCTACGATTTAGCCTATATGCGCGAGCATGGCTTTGCTAAACTCAAAGTGGGTACTAAAGATGACCGCGCACCGCATAAAAACGGCAATTTCCCTACACCCACAGGTAAATGCATGTTCTATGTAGAAGGTGCCAAAAACTTTGTGGCAGGGCCGTTCCGCCAAATGTACGATGCATTTCAACCGGGTGAAGATTTAGACGCATTACCCGATTACGTGCCTAACCGTGAAAGCGCAGATAGCAATCCGGATTTGGCGAAAAAATACCCGCTCAATATTATCTCGCCAAAAAGTCATGGCTTTTTAAATTCTTGCTACGCCAATATCGAAAACAAAATTAAGGGCCAAGGTGAACAATTTGTGCTTATTAATCCGCTAGATGCCACCACCCGTGGCATTGCAGAAGGCGCAAAAGTTAAAGTGTTTAACGACCGTGGCGCGTTTGAAGGCGATGCACGCATCACCAAAGACGTAAATCCAGGCATCGTCGTGGCAACGCTTGGTTATTGGCGTCAGTTGAATAAAGGCACGGTGAATTGCATCAGCTCGGCAGAGTTTGGCGATATGGGGCATTCCACCACGTTCTCAGATAACTTAGTGCAGGTGAGTTTGGCTTAACGTGGCTAAAGTCTTTATTTACGCAGAGTAT
>CAYXHH010000119.1:0-4947 GCA_964464725.1 uncultured Methylotenera sp.
ATTCGCTTTAGCAATATAGTCTTGCATCCAGTTTTCGCCCAGAATATGTTTAGCCATCTCCACAACAATATAATCAGCCTCAATGCCTGTATCGTCGCCATAACGTGCCAAGCCCTGCAAGCAACTTGGGCAGCTGGTTAAAATCTTCACGTTCTGTTCTGGTCGCCCTACCGTCAAGCCCATTTTCTCCATACCTTTTTCAAGCTCTTCTTGCTTACGCATTTTAACTTGAGTGGCAATATCTGGCCTTGCTGCGGCAAATGTACCACTTTCTCCACAACAGCGGTCGTTAAGTGCTACATCGGTTCCCATAAGCTGATTGGTCACTTCTAATGGTTTGTAGGTTTTCATCGGCGTATGGCATGGATCATGATACATATAACGCGTGCCCGTAATACCTTTGAGTTTTACATCTTTTTCCATTAAATATTCGTGAATATCCAGCAACCTACAGCCGGGGAATATCTTTTCAAACTCATATTTTTGCAGCTGATCCATGCAAGTACCGCAAGACACAATCACCGTTTTAATATCCAAATAATTCAAGGTATTAGCAACACGATGGAACAGCACGCGGTTATCGGTGGTAATTTGCAAGCCTTTATCATGATTGCCACTTGAAGTTTGTGGGTAACCGCAGCACAAATAGCCAGGTGGTAACACCGTGATTGCACCCACCTCGTACAACATGGCTTGCGTAGCTAAGCCTACATTTGAAAACAATCTCTCTGAACCACATCCAGGGAAATAAAACACTGCATCCGAATCTTCATTCACTTTTTGTGGATTTCGAATCACTGGAATCATACTGTCATCTTCAATACCTAACATGGCACGTGAAGTTTTTGATTGCAGTTTTTTAGGCATGGGGCGATTAATAAAATGTACCACCTGCGCTTTGATTTCAGTTTTTCCTACCGTCGCTGGCGGACGCTTTTTATCTTTCAACAACATAAATTTTTTCGCCAGCGTATGCGCAATATTTTGCACTTTATAACCAAGCTGAATCATACCAAAGCGCAACAATTTAATTGTGGCAGGATCTTTGGCATTTAAAAACAACATGCCGGCTGCAGTGCCAGGATTAAATTTCTTTTTACCTTGCTCACGCAAAAAGTTACGCATTTTGATGGAAACATCACCAAAATCAATGTCCACAGGACATGGATTAAAGCATCGGTGACAAACCGTACAATGGTCCGCTACATCATTAAACTCATCAAAATGCTTCAGTGATATGCCGCGACGGGTTTGCTCTTCGTAAAGAAAAGCTTCAATTAAAAGTGAGGTACCTAAAATCTTATTTCGTGGAGAGTACAGCAGATTTGCGCGCGGCACGTGCGTGGTACAAACAGGCTTACATTTTCCGCAACGTAGGCAATCTGAAATGTCATCGGCAATCTCACCAATCGCCGATTGTTCCATAATAATTGATTCTTGCTCTAACAAGCCAAAACTTGGCGTGTAGGCGTTGTGTAAGCCTGAGCCATTCAACAATTTACCCTTATTAAAGTGACCATTGGGGTCTACTTTATTTTTGTATGCGGCAAAGGTATCGATTGTGGCTTGATCCAAATACTCCATTTTAGTGATGCCAATACCATGCTCACCAGAAATTACACCATCTAACTTTTTGGCTAGAGCCATCACGCGATCAACCGCATGATGGGCATCTTGCATCATCTCGTAATCATCTGAATTGACAGGGATATTCGTGTGCACGTTGCCATCACCCGCATGCATATGCAGGGCAATAAATACGCGGCTTTTAAGCACTTTTTTGTGAATCGCATCTAACTCACTCAAGATTTTCTGATACTCACGCCCAGCAAAAATCTCCTCTATTGGACGTTTAAGCTCGCGCTTCCATGAGATACGCAAATCATAGCTTTGCACGGCACGAAATACGTTTTCATATTGTTTGTATGGTTTACCAAGCTCACCAAGTGAAGAAATTGGCTCATCTAGGTGGTTAAGTATTAAGCTCCAACGCGCACGTAAATCATGTATAAGCTGCAACACGATGGTTTGTTTGGTACGCGTCATCTCCACATTTGCATTGCCATCTTCATCGGCCTGCAATGGCAATTCGTTCTGCATAAACGTTTCTAGCGCATCCAACAATTTAAGCTTGTTGTTAATCGAAAGCTCAATATTAATGCGCTCAATGCCGTCAGAATATTCGCCCAGTTTAGGTAGCGGAATCACCACATCTTCGTTGATTTTGAACGCATTGGTGTGTTTGGCAATCGCTGCTGTGCGTGCGCGGTCTAACCAGAATTTTTTACGGGCTTCGGCTGAAACTGCAATAAAGCCTTCACCATCGCGCGCATTACACATGCGCACCATGGCAGAGGCTACTTGACCAACTGCATTTTCATCATCTGATGCAATATCTGCAATCAACACCATTTTTGGACGTTGCTGACGTGCCGCTTTAGTCGCATAACCAACGGCTTTAATATAGCGCTCATCCATGTGCTCTAGGCCAGCCATAATCACAGCAGGGTCTTGTTTGGCGGTAGCGTCTAAATAATCTTTAATCTCAACAATCGCAGGTACAGCATGAGATACATTACCAAAGAATTCCAGCGCAATGGTACGCACGTGTTTTGGCATACGGTGCAATATAAACGTTGCAGAAGTAATTAAACCGTCACACCCTTCTTTTTGTATACCTGGCAAACCGCTTAAAAACTTGTCAGTAACGTCTTTACCTAAGCCAACTTTACGAAAACTTGGACCTGGAATCGCGATAATTTCTGGCTCACCCAATTGGGTTTTCATGTCGATATCAAAGCGCGTGAGCTTAAAGCGCGCCATTTCAATATCGTGAATCTTGCCTAAATTGTGATCTAGACGCTCTACTTCAAGCCAGTTTGCATCTGGTGTGACCATGCGGTACGAAGCCAGATTATCCAGCGCAGTTCCCCACAGCACCGCCTTCTTACCGCCCGCATTCATGGCCACGTTGCCGCCTATGCAGCTTGCATCAGCTGATGTAGGATCGCACGCAAACTCTAAACCAGCATCACTTGCCGCTTCCATGGCGCGACGCGTCACCACGCCTGCCCCACATTCAATGGTAGCGACTTGGCGCGCAACGCCAGGCAATGTCCGCATTTGCACCCCACTGTGGCGATCTAACTTTTCGGTATTAATGACCACAGATAATGGTGTAAGTGGAATGGCACCACCTGTGTAACCTGTACCACCGCCACGTGGAATCACGGTTAAGCCTAACTCAATACTTGCTCTCACCAACGCAGCGATTTCAATTTCAGTATCAGGATTGAGTACCACAAATGGATACTCTACGCGCCAATCGGTGGCATCAGTGACGTGTGAAACGCGCGCTAAACCATCAAACTGAATATTATCTTTACGGGTAATCTTGCTGTATTTGCTAAGCGCTTTTTTGCGTAAATCGTAGGTTTGACGAAAATCATCTGCAAATTTCTCTACTGCAACTTTTGCGGCACTAATGAGTTGATTCACTTTGTCATTAGCTTTACCACTCTCGTTACTTCGAGCATCTATTGCATTTATTCGATGGTTTAAAGCATCAATTAACGCTTTTCTGCGCTTTGGATTATCTAATAAATCATCCTGTAAATATGGATTTCGACTCACCACCCAAATATCGCCCAGCACTTCAAACAGCATACGAGCGCTACGGCCGGTTTTACGCTCTGCGCGTAACTCGTTTAAAATGTTCCATGATTGTTCCCCCAAAAACCTAATGACAATTTCACGGTCTGAAAAAGAGGTGTAATTGTAGGGAATTTCGCGAAGACGCGTGTTTGAGGCTGGATCAGCCTGAAGAACTTTAGCAGGTACAGGTGCGTTCATTAAGTATAATAACTCAGCAACATTAAATCGTGATTATAGCATGCTGTTAACGGCAAAATAACTGCGCCAGCGTTAAGGTTAATTGCCACTTATTTACACTAAAACACGCTAAAATACAGATATGTCAGCTATAAAAAAAATTGTTTTATCATTACTCATTCTGATTCTTTTGGGATATTTTGGTTTCAAGTACTCAAGAGATTTTGATGCGCCCAACGTCACCTTCACCACCATTGAAGGTAAAAAAATCAGCATGGCTGAATTAAAAGGCAAAGTCGTGCTAGTAAATTTTTGGGCGACAGAATGTCGAGCTTGTGTCACCGAAATGCCAGCATTGGTGAATACTTACAACACCTACAAATCCAAAGGCTTTGAAGTGATTGCAGTGGCCATGCCTTATGACCCGCCAGCACAGGTGTTGAATTATGCAACACAAAAAAAACTGCCATTTCCGGTCATGATGGATGGACTTGGTGAAATTGTTGCCCAGTTTAATGATGTCAGCGTCACGCCAACCACTTACGTTTATAACAAACAAGGCAAACTCATTCAATATACTAAAGGTGCCATTAACTTTAAAGATCTTCGTAAATTGCTAGATAAGGAATTTAGATAATGCTGTGGATAAAAGCCCTACATATCGTGTTTGTCACCAGTTGGTTTGCTGGGTTATTTTACTTGCCACGTCTATTTGTCAATCACGCGATGGAGACCAATGAAACCGCTTTAGCTAGACTCGCGTTAATGGAACATAAACTGTATAAATTTATGCTACCACTTGCTATTTTGGCGCTGGTTTTTGGCTTATGGTTGTGGTTAGGTTATGGCATTTCTGGTGGATGGATGCATGCTAAACTCGTTCTCGTGCTTGGGCTAATTGCATACCACGCGTACTGTGGAAAACTATTAAGAGATTTTAAAGCTGGCAAAAATACACATAGCCACATTTGGTATCGCTGGTTTAATGAGATTCCTGTGTTAGTGCTTTTTGCAGTAGTTGTTTTAGTTGTGGTCAAACCGTTTTAGGGTTATATTTTTGCCAATGGATATCCTAAACTCAGACTGGCTGATTAAAATGCTCGAAAAGTCGAGCCC
>CAYXHH010000120.1:0-1860 GCA_964464725.1 uncultured Methylotenera sp.
TGCCTGCAGCACGTGCTTGTTCTTTTTGACGTGCCATTGCTGTGTCGAAACCAGCTGTGTCAACGGTCACATCGCGCTCGCGGCAAATATCGGCGGTTAAATCTAGCGGGAAACCATAGGTATCATGCAATTTGAAGGCTAATTCACCGTTAAGTATTTTGGTTGCGTTTGCTAATTCTGCTTCCAAAATCGCCATGCCGTTTTCAATCGTTTCAAAAAAGCGATCTTCTTCTAATTTAAGCGTACTGATAATGCGCGTTTGCTCTTTGACGAGTTCAGGATATGCACCACCCATAACATGGCTCAAATCGGCCACCATGTGATTGAAGAAGGCTTTGCGGGCGCCCAATTTATAACCGTGACGAATGGCGCGACGGATAATGCGGCGTAGCACATAACCACGACCTTCGTTGCCAGGAATCACGCCATCTGCAATTAAGAATGAACAAGCGCGGATATGGTCGGCTAACACTTTCAAACTTGGGCTAGTTAAATCAGTTGTTTTGGTTTCGCGCGCGGCAGCCGCAATTAAAGTGGTGAAAATATCAATTTCGTAGTTGGCATGTACGTGTTGCAATACCGCAGAAATACGCTCTAAGCCCATGCCAGTATCGACAGAAGGTTTTGGCAGTTTGTGCATCACGCCCGCTTCGTCGCGGTTAAATTGCATGAATACATTGTTCCAAATTTCGATAAAGCGATCGCCATCTTCATCTGGGCTACCTGGAGGGCCGCCGAAATGGTGCTCGCCATGGTCATAAAAAATCTCAGTACATGGGCCGCAAGGGCCAGTGTCACCCATCATCCAAAAGTTGTCTGATGCGTAACGCGCACCTTTATTATCGCCAATACGGATGATGCGCTCGGTTGGCACACCAATTTTCTTGTTCCAAATATCATAGGCTTCATCGTCTTCTGCATAAACAGTCACGGTGAGTTTGTCTTTTGGCAGTTTGAATACTTCGGTCAGCAATTCCCACGCATAGCTAATGGCGTCTTCTTTAAAATAATCACCAAAGCTAAAGTTGCCTAACATTTCAAAGAAGGTATGGTGGCGCGCGGTGTAACCAACGTTTTCTAAATCATTATGTTTGCCACCTGCACGTACACATTTTTGGCTAGTGGTAGCGCGCGTGTATGGGCGTTTATCAAAGCCTAAAAACACATCTTTAAATTGGTTCATGCCAGCATTGGTGAAAAGCAGGGTAGGGTCGCCGTGCGGCACCAGTGAGCTAGAGGCAACCACTGCATGGCCTTTAGACGCAAAAAAGTCTAAAAATGCCTGACGGATTTCGTTGCTACTTGGATTGTTGCTTAATTTAATTGTCATTTTCTTTTATGTTCAAAGCTTTCTTAATCACATCAAAACCAAAACCTCGGCTTTGTAAAAATCTGGCTTGTCTTGCCCATTCATCTCGACTGGTAGGTGCCACATTATATTTTTTGCGCCAAATTTCACGCGCATGTTCCAATTCATTTTCTTTCACTTGCTCAATCGCGGTTTCAATTAAATCGGCTGAAACCCCTTTTTCTCGCAATTCATTGGCA
This sequence comes from uncultured Methylotenera sp., assembly GCA_964464725.1. Lineage (GTDB taxonomy): Bacteria > Pseudomonadota > Gammaproteobacteria > Burkholderiales > Methylophilaceae > Methylotenera_A. The sequence goes on from CAYXHH010000120.1 coordinate 1,549, forward strand.
ATTTTATTCGCCCCAAACTTATGCGAACGCGCATGCACAATTTGCTCGGTAAATCTTGCATCAGAAAGCCAGCCACGCTGTTTAAAGTCATCCAAAATTTCGGTGATTTGCGCGGCATCTTCATCTTCCGCCAAATAGCTTTTTAGTTTTTGACTCAGCTCGACATAAGAGTATTCGCGCTTACCTAAGTAATCGAGCGCACGCTGGCGCAAGCTTTTTGGTTGAAATGTCTTATTCAACGTCTATCAAGTTTTTTTGTTAATCTTCTTCAGCGCGTGATGCTGGCATCATATCTGCCAATTGTTTGGCGTT
>CAYXHH010000120.1:1960-4928 GCA_964464725.1 uncultured Methylotenera sp.
GTTAATCTTCTTCAGCGCGTGATGCTGGCATCATATCTGCCAATTGTTTGGCGTTAGCACGAATTTTTGCTTCGATTTCTGCCGCAACTTCTGGATGCTCGCGCAAGTATTCTTTGGCGTTTTCTTTGCCTTGGCCGATTTTTTCACCGTTGTAGCTATACCAAGCGCCTGCTTTCTCTACCAGCTTAATGTTGGCGCCCAACTCAATAATTTCACCCAAACGAGAAATGCCTTCGCCATACATAATATCGAATTCGGCTTGTTTAAAAGGTGGCGCGACTTTGTTTTTAATTACTTTGACGCGTGTTTCAGAACCAGTGATTTCGTCACCTTTTTTAATAGCGCCAGTGCGGCGAATGTCTAAACGCACGGAAGCGTAGAATTTAAGTGCATTGCCGCCAGTGGTGGTTTCTGGGTTGCCAAACATCACGCCAATTTTCATGCGGATTTGATTAATAAAAATCACCATGGTATTGGTGCGTTTGATGTTGCCTGTCAGCTTACGTAAAGCTTGACTCATTAAACGCGCTTGCAAGCCCATGTGTGAGTCGCCCATTTCGCCTTCAATTTCAGCGCGCGGTGTAAGCGCAGCGACTGAGTCAACCACGACAATATCCACAGAGCCAGAACGCACCAACATGTCGACAATTTCAAGTGCTTGTTCACCTGTGTCGGGCTGTGAAATGAGGAGTTCTGGTACATTCACACCTAATTTTGCAGCATATTGCGGGTCTAGTGCGTGCTCAGCATCGATGAAGGCAGCAACGCCACCCGCTTTTTGCATTTCTGCAATCACAGAAAGCGTTAAGGTTGTTTTACCTGATGATTCAGGACCATAGATTTCAATCACGCGACCGCGAGGTAAGCCGCCAATACCAAGTGCGATATCTAAGCCGAGCGAACCTGTGGAAACCGCTTGTATGTCTTCACCAATGGCAGCATCGCCCATCTTCATAATAGAGCCTTTGCCAAATTGCTTTTCAATTTGTGCGAGTGCGGCGGCTAATGCTTTGCTTTTGTTGTCATCCATGAGATTTTTTGCCTTAATTTAGGTGTTAAGTATACATTTTAAATAACATGCAATTATTTCATATTTTGCCGTTTAACGTAAGTAAAACAAAGCTGTATGTGATGCTATTTGTCGCTTATGTCTTGAACTTATCATTCTTAAATAGTGTCAACTATATACACCTAGAAAACGTTGGTGTAGTGGGAGCGCAGTTTTTGAATGGAGGAGCTTATGGAAAGAATAATCGTAAAAACGTTTCGTTCTGTAGCACTGGCGCTAGCAATTGGCGCTGTAAGTATCACTAGCGCGAATGCGCATGATTCATTTAGTTTTGGCATTAATATTGGTGGAGCAGGTTTTGCACCACCTGCAGTCTTTTATGCCCCCCCTGTGTACTATGCATCACCCATTTATCATGCCCCAGCGCCAGTGGTGTACTACCACCCAGCACATCAATATTATGGGGTTGGTCAACGCTTTGCACCAGCTGTTTCATATCATTACTATAATGGTGGATTCAGAGGGCATCGCGGAAATGGCTGGGGACATCGTGGTAGGGGGCATCGTGACGGTCATCACCAAAGAGGTCGCAGAGGGTGGGATGATTGAGGCTAGTTTGTAGTCAATTTGTTGTGTTAGTTTGAAGTTAAGTAAGTCGTTCAATAAGCCCTGCTATCAAGGTGATAGCGGCTTGTTGGCGAATTGTTTCGCGATTACCATCAAAATGTTTAGTTGTCACTAATATTGGCTTGTTAGTTTCAGCCCAAGCAAAGCATACCGTTCCAACTGGTTTTTCTGCCGAACCGCCATCTGGGCCAGCGATACCTGTGATGCTGCCCGTGATTTGTGCAAGACTATTTTTTAAGGCGCCTTCTGCCATTTCAATAGCCACCTGCTCGCTGACAGCACCATATTTTTCTAGGCTTTTTGGTAATACATTCAGCATGTCTACTTTAGCTTGATTGCTATAGGTCACAAAGCCGCGATCAAACCAAGCAGAGCTTCCTGCAATGCTGGTGACTGCTTCTGCTACCATGCCACCGGTACAAGATTCCGCTAAGGCGAGCATCAAGCCGCGCGCTTTTAAAGCAGCACCAAGTTCTTCTGCCAATTTAACCGACAATTTCTTGTGTTCCACCATTAGAAACCCAGTATAAATAACAATAAAAAACCAGCCACATACTGGCGATTGCATATAGGGCAGCCAGCAAGTCGTCAAACATTACGCCAAAGCCATTTTTAAGTTTTGCGTCAAATTGCCGAATGGGAAATGGTTTCCAAATATCAAACAAGCGAAATAATAAAAAGGCGACAACCCAGGCAGCAATATGATTCGGCGCAAAAGTAAGCACTAACATTATGGCTACAATTTCATCCCAAACAATACTGCCATGATCTGAAACACCAAGTGATTTGCCAGTAGTATGACAAAAATAAATACCGACTAAAAATAAGGCGCTGATAATGAATAGCTGTAAATTGAGACTGTAAGCTGAAATCAGCCAAAATAAAGGCAAGCCAACAAGCGTACCAACAGTGCCAGGTGCTTTTGGCGCTAAACCACTACCAAACCCGAGTGCAAAAAAGTGCGCAGGGTTTTGGAATAAAAACTTAACATCAGGATTAGCCAAAATGATCAAAGCCTTTGCTGTTTAAGTTTAATGGAGTGTTTTTATACATGGCCTGCAGACCAGTATTCATGCGGGTAGTAGCGATGCATGTAAGAAGTATTTGGAGTTGTTTGCCTATTGCTTCAATTTCTTTACGCTTGCTTACTGGTGCAGTAAAACATAATTCGTAATCGTCACCGCCCGCCAATACACATGTTTGTATTGTTGAATCAGATAAATGATTACGCTGATAAACAGACATCGGTAGCTTGTCTAAATCGATTTCTGCACCCAATTTTGATGCATGCAAAATATGGCCTAAATCGGCGAGTAAACCATCAGAAATATC
>CAYXHH010000121.1:0-4858 GCA_964464725.1 uncultured Methylotenera sp.
TAGTTTTTCGGTCAGCGTGGTTTTACCCGCGTCAGGGTGAGAAATAATCGCGAATGTACGACGGCGTGAGACTTCTTGCTGCAAACTGGACATGAAAAAATAGCGCTTATGAAAAAGCGCTATTTTAACCTAATCATTCAGTCGGCTGGATTATTTTCGCATCAGGATATAGCTACTGCGGCGAACACAATCAGTGTCATACCTTCCAAAGGCTTACTTCACGACTTCCTTCAATTGCTCCAAAATCGCTGGGTTATCCAGCGTAGAAATATCTGAAGTGATTTCTTCGCCTTTGGCTAAGCTTCTTAATAACCTACGCATAATCTTGCCGCTGCGTGTTTTGGGTAAATTATCACCGAATCGAATTTCATCTGGTTTGGCAATGGGGCCGATTTCTTTACCTACCCAATTACGTAATTCATCGACAATTTTTTTAGCGTCTTCACCATGTGGGCGTGTACCTTTAAGCACCACATAGGCAACGATAGATTCACCTTTAATGTCATGCGGTTTTCCCACCACTGCGGCTTCAGCCACCAAGTGATTCGCCACTAATGCTGACTCAATCTCCATGGTGCCTAAGCGGTGACCAGATACGTTCAAGACATCATCGATACGTCCCATAATGGTAAAGTTACCAGTTTTGGCATCACGGACTGCGCCATCACCAGCAAGATATGTCGTACCGCCCAATTCTGCTGGAAAATAACTCGATACATAGCGTTCTGGGTCATTGTAAATGGTGCGTATCATCGAAGGCCATGGTTTTTTAATCACCAATAAACCGCCTTCACCCCACGGGATATCTTTGCCAGTTTCATCCACCACGTTAATATCAATCCCCGGGAAAGGCAGTGTGCAAGAGCCTGGCACTAAGGCTGTCGCACCAGGTAGAGGCGTAATTACATGGCCTCCTGTTTCTGTTTGCCAAAAGGTATCGACGATGGGGCAACGATTGCCGCCCACATGTTCAAAATACCACATCCAAGCTTCTGGGTTAATTGGCTCACCCACGCTACCCAAAATGCGTAAGCTTGATAAGTTGTAATTTTTAGGATGTGTTTCTGGGCTGGTTTCACCTGCTTTAATGAGCGAGCGAATGGCCGTCGGCGCGGTATAAAAAATACTCACTTTATGTTTTTCAATCATGCTCCAAAAGCGGCCAGCATTTGGGTAAGTGGGGATGCCCTCAAACACCACTTGTGTGGCACCCATCGCTAGCGGGCCATATGCCACATAGCTGTGACCCGTAATCCAGCCCACATCGGCAGTACACCAAAATATATCATCAGGTTTGATATCAAATGTCCAACGCATGGTGTTCATGGCGTGCAACAAATAACCTGCTGAGCTGTGCTGAACCCCTTTTGGTTTACCAGTTGAGCCGCTGGTATACAGCAGAAATAATGGATGCTCTGCATTGACCATGACTGGTGAACATTCTTGTGACTGGCCTGAAATTAAATCATCCCACCAAATATTTTTCTCATTCCAGCTAACCTCTTGTCCTGTTTTTTTAAGGACAATGACTTTTTGAATGGACTCGCAACCGCCCATACTCATGCCTTCATCCACAGCCACTTTAAGCGGTAAAGTTTTGCCGCCACGATATTGTCCATCCGCGGTGATAATTGCCACAGCCCCTGCATCGATAATACGCTCGTTTAAGCTCTTGGCAGAAAATCCACCAAACACTACGCTATGGATTAAGCCCAAGCGCGCGCATGCTTGCATTGCAACGATGGCTTCTATGCCCATCGGCAAGTAAATGATGACGCGGCTACCAAAAGGTAACTTAAGGGTTTTTAAGCCATTCGCAAATTGGCAAACTTGGTGATATAGCTCTTTGTAAGTGACGGTTTTGGTGTCGCCATTATCGGCTTCGAAAATAATGGCGGTTTTATTGGGAATAGTCTTAAGATGTTTATCTAAGCAATTTGCTGAAACATTAAGTTCGCCATCTTCAAACCATTTGTAAAATGGGGCATTTTCTTGGTTAAGTGTTTTTGTAAATGGTTTATGCCACACTAGCAATTCGCGGGCTAAATTAGCCCAAAAACCTTCATAATCATCGGCCGCTTGTTTGCATAACTGATTGTATTCTGCCATGCCAGAAACATGGGCTGCTTTAACCAAGTCAGCATGTGGTTCAAAAACGCGGTTCTCATGTAAAACAGATTCAATTGACATCCAAAACACTCCCTCAATGCTGGTTGCTTCAATACTAAATGTATTCTCAGTTGTTTACTTGTGTTGATTATTTATTTTTTATTTAGTGATTAATGTAAGATATAAGACTTACTTAACGCTTATATTACATCAAAAAACGCATGCATACACTCGAAAGTTTATTGGCTGAAAGCCAAGCGCCATCAAGCTTTGTGGCAGGTTTGCGGCATATGGCAGATTGCAGTCCGTTCTCGGCAAGATTGTTGGCAAAAGATGCGCAATTGTTTAATGATTTGCTAGAAAATCATCACAAAGTCTATGAGATAGACGAAATGCAACAATTTTTAAATGCGATAGAAATTGTTGATGAAATTTCATTAAAAAAGGCGTTAAGACAACTTAGACAACGTGTTTTGTTGCGAATAATCTATCGCGATTTAAGCGGATTAGCAGATTTAAGTGAAGTTTTAATCACAACTAGCAATTTAGCAGAAATGACTCTAAATATTGCTGTGCAACATTTACAGCCATGGCTCGCGCTTAAATATGGCAACCCGATTTCTTTCGCAGGTCAGCCACAGCACTTGATTGTGATTGGTATGGGGAAGCTAGGTGGTAGAGAGTTAAATGTTTCCTCTGACATTGATTTGATTTTTGCCTATGAAGACGAAGGTGAAACGAATGGCGCTGAGGTCATCAGCAATCAAGATTTTTTTATACAACTCGCAAAAAAATTAATTGCAGCCTTAGATGAAGTTACCGCAGATGGTTTTGTGTTTCGAGTCGATATGCGCTTGCGACCTTTTGGCGCGGAAGGGGTGCTGGTTTCTAACTTAGATGCTTTAGAAGAATACTATCAAAACAATGGTCGCGAGTGGGAGCGTTACGCTTGGATTAAAGGGCGCGTAGTGGTAGGACAGCAGGGTAGTGTTGAAAAACTACTCAAGCCATTTGTATTCAGAAAGTATCTTGATTACAACGCATTAGCAAACATGCGGGATTTAAAGCTACAGATACATCGCGATGTTTTGGTGAAAGGTCAAGAAGATAATATTAAGTTAGGTCGTGGTGGTATACGCGAAATCGAGTTTATTGCACAAGTTTTTCAGTTGATGCGGGGTGGACAAGATGCAAGTTTGCAAATTAAACCCACGCTAGAAGCGCTTAACCTATTAAAAAACAAAGGCTTACTATCAGAAAAGAATGCAAATGAACTGATTCAAGCTTATGTATTTCTACGAAACTTAGAACATAGACTCATGTATGTTGAAGACAGGCAAACGCAGGACTTGCCAAAAACTGAGGAGGCTAAGGCACGTATTGCAAATGCGATGGACTTTGGTGGTTGGGAGTTGTTTTTAAACCAACTGAACCGGCATCGAGAGACAGTACAGGCGAACTTTGATGCGACATTTAATGACAAAAAAGCACCGGTTAAATCAAATGAACAAGATGTAGAAAACGCGATTTGGCAAGGCTTATTAAATACTGAGCAAAGTTTAAAAGCATTATCTGATGCTGGATTTAAAGAACCAGACCAAACGCTGTCAAGGTTACAAATGCTGAGAAGCAGCAACCGCTATCAACAATTACCTGAGTTAAGTCGTCAACGTTTAGACCATTTAATGCCTGTAGTCATCCGACAATCTGCACAAGAAAAAAACGCAGATACTGCATTGTTAAGAACAATATTACTGCTAGAAAGTATTTGTCGTCGAGCCAGTTATTTAGCATTATTTTCTGAATATCCAGATGCTTTAAGTTTGGTGGTTAAGTTATGTGCCGCAAGTCCTTGGTTATCACAATACTTGGCAAGCCAGCCAATTATGTTAGATGAGCTGCTTGATACGCAAACATTGTATTCCTCACCAGATTTTGAAAAATTAACATTAGAGTTAGAAAAGAAAATGGCCTTATTAGAAGGTGATGCAGAAGCGCAAATGGATGCTATGCGTCACTTTAAGAATGCTGCTATTTTGCGCTTTGCCGCTCAAGATATCGCTGGATTATTATCGCTGGAGACTTTATCAGATTACCTAAGTGATTTGGCGCAATTGATTTTGCAAGTAAGCCTGCCAATCATTTGGAAGTCTCTAAAAATTAAGCATCGTGAAATGCCGAAATTTGCTGTGATAGGTTACGGTAAATTGGGCGGTCGAGAATTAGGCTATATGTCTGATTTAGATATTATTTTTCTTTATGATGATACACATCCAGATGCTTCAGAAAACTATGGGCGTTTTGCACAGCGCATCAACAGTTGGTTCAATAGCATCACCAATGCGGGCTTGTTGTATGAAACTGATTTACAGTTACGACCAGATGGCAACAGCGGTTTATTAGTAAGCAGTGTTGAAGCTTTTCGTAATTATCAGCTCAATAAAGCATGGGTGTGGGAGCATCAAGCTATTACACGTGCGAGATTTATCGCCGGTGATGAAGCAGTTGGTGCAGCATTCGAGAAGATAAGAACTGAGGTGCTTAGTCAGCAACGCGATACTGAAAAACTGAAAAAAGAAGTCATTGATATGCGTGAAAAAATGCGTGCGGCGCAGCATTTAACTTCAAACTCCTTTGACATAAAACATAGTGTTGGCGGCATTATTGATGTGGAATTCATCGTGCAATACTTAGTACTTGCTCACGCACATCAGTATCCTAAACTTACAGAAAATATCGGTAATATTGC
>CAYXHH010000122.1:0-4836 GCA_964464725.1 uncultured Methylotenera sp.
CAAGCGCAGCATCGGGCGAAGCTCCACATAGCGCTCGCACACTTTACGCAAATAATGCATTACCAGCGGCATGTCTTTGAGGTAGCCATCTTTGCCATCGCGATGATACAGCCTCGCAAAAATGCCCAGCACTTTAATGTGACGCTGTGCACCCATCCATTCAAAATCGCGATAGAACTCGCTAAAATCTTGCGGCACAGGCAAGCCTGCCTTTTTGGCTGGCTCCCAATAGCGCACTGCAAAATCAATCACTTGCTCTTCATCCCATTGAATATAGGCGTCTTTTAAGAGCGACACCAAATCATAAGTGATGGCACCATGCACGGCATCTTGAAAGTCTAATATGCCAGGACTGTTTTCATGCGTGACCATTAAATTACGTGAGTGGTAATCACGATGCACCGTGACCTGCGCTTGGCTTAAGATGTTTTTATTTAGCGTATCAAACGTTTGTTTTAGCCAGCCTTGTTGCTCGTCATTTAGGCTAAAGCCCAAGTGTTTTGCCACATACCAATCTGGGAATAGTTGCATTTCACGGGTCAAAAGCGCTTCGTCATAAGGTGGCAAATCGTGCGATTTACTGGCTAACTGCATTTTAATCAACGCGTTGGTCGCATCTAAATACAACATTTTGGCAGTTGCAGCCGTTAAGTGTTGTAAATAAGTATCATCGCCTAAATCACTGAGCAATAAAAAGCCATTTTCAAGGTCTTGCGCCATCACTTTGGGTGCGTTTAACCCCGCTTCTACCAGCATTTTTGCGACTTTAACAAAAGGGCGACAGTCTTCTTGTGGCGGTGGGGCATCCATGGCAATCAGCGTTTTATCGCTTAAATGCACTCTAAAATAACGCCTAAAACTGGCGTCGGCCGAGGCGGTTGTGAGGGTAAATGGCTGCGAAGTCAGCGTTTGCGTTAACCAATGTTCTAATTGTGTTTTTCTATCCACCAGAAGCCTTTATAATGTCGGAATTGAATGTACGTTTATGCAATTTTATCATTCATGCGTAAAATACATAAACTTGGGCTGTTTTTTAATTTATTTACTTATACTTAACCACTCATTTGCATCAAAATCTTATCAATTTAAAAAACGCTAAGCGTTTGTTTATCAATATTGCGTCAATTTTTTTGATTAGCTTGAGTACCCGCGCGCCCGCCGAAACGATGACGCTTGAGCTTTCTACCATACCAGAAGCGGAATCCCCAACTGCCCTACCAGGCGCAATTGAAATTGAAGGCGATAAACTTAACCTCTATCTTGACCGAAAAATGCGCGCATCGGGCAATGCGGTGATTAGCAAAGGCGACCAAAAAGTCTATGGCGACAATATCGAGTATGACGTGCAAAATGACGAGCTTAAAGTAGATGGCAATGTCAGCATTGAAATTGGTGAGGGTGTTATCAAAGGTCCTGCACTTAAAATGCGCTTAAGTGAAAGCATAGGCGAAATGCGAGATGCCTCCATCTCACTCAACAAACAAATTGATACAAGCCCACTCAACGCGATAAAACCGCGCAATGACCCCAATGTGTATACGCAATCTAAATTGCTTAACGCGCAAAGCAGCTTAACCGATGACCCAAGGCTATACCAAGATAGTTACCGCGAGCCTGCAACGCCAATTGGCCAAAGCAGTATTGAGCCTAAATTTAATTCTTCTCGTGGCGATGCTAAGGCGATTTTTTTTGAAGGTGAAGATAAAAAACGTCTAAAAAGTGCACGATACACGACTTGCGAAGCTGGCGTTGATGATTGGTATATTAAAGCCAGCGATATTGAGTTAGATGACTACACACAATCTGGTACGGCTAAAAATGCCTATGTAGAATTTAAAGGCGTGCCTTTGCTCTATTCCCCATGGTTAAGTTTCTCATTCAATAACGAACGTAAATCTGGCTTACTCGCGCCCACTGTTGGGCAAACCAGCCGCAGTGGTTTTGAAACCTTAATCCCCTACTACATTAATATTGCCCCAAACATGGACGCAACAGTGGCAACACGCTTCTTAAGCAAACGTGGCGTGCAACTTCAAGGGGAATTTAGATATTTGGACGAAAACTATTCTGGGGTCAATAATTTAGAATATTTAACTGATGACAACTTAAGCGGTGGCAGTCGCTATTATGCCAACTTTAGCCATAATCATAACTTTAGTAACGGATGGTCTGCAGGTTATAATTTTGAAAAGGTGTCAGATGATCAATATTTTTCTGATATGTCTACCCGCATCACCAATACCAGCCGCGTCAATCTGCCACAAGAAGGGCGCGTCGACTATATTAGCGATGTATGGCGGTTTAATGGCTTAGTGCAAAAGTATCAAAACTTGGATAACATCAACTTCCCCTACCAGCGCTTACCGCAGCTCACCCTGGCGGCTAATAAAGAGTGGAATTATGTGAATACCGATTTTTATAGCCAGTGGGCTTATTTTGATAAAGATAATAGCGCCCCCGTCAGCGCAACTGGCAGCCGTTTTGTAGCTTACCCAAGTATTAGCCTACCAATTACGCAATCATACGGCTACGTGACCCCAAAAATTGGTGTGCACACCACCCAATATAATTTAAATGATAATAACTTTACGATAAATGGAAATAATATTAGTAATAATAGTGCCAGCCGTACGCTCCCCATTTTTAGCTTAGATAGCGGCCTATATTTAGAACGTGATGTTAACATCGTAAAAAATAGCTACACACAAACCATTGAGCCACGTTTATTTTATGTTTATATCCCAAATAAAAATCAAGATTTACTGCCTGTATTTGACACAAGTTTAGCTGACTTGAATATGACAACCTTATTTACAGAAAATCAATTCGCTGGCGACGACCGAATCAATAATGCAAATCAAGTCAGCCTAGCACTCACTACACGTATGATAGACAAAGATACTGGTATAGAACGCTTTTCTGCCACCATTGGCCAGCGCTATTATTTTGATGATCAAGAAGTCACCTTACCTGGTGGTACTAGATCTGAAGATGACTCCACCGATATTATTGCAGGCATGACAGCTCGGCTTTCAAACCAGTGGAAGTTAGATGCCTTTTGGCAATACAACACCGATGACGCTGGTATGGTCAGGACGAATATCCTTGCTCGATACAACCCAGAGCCTGGCAAAGTATTAAACATGGGCTATCGCTATACGGAGCAATTTCTAGAGCAAATTAACGTGTCTGGGCAATGGCCACTTAGCCGTGGTTGGTATGGTGTTGGACGAATGAACTACTCAATACGCGACAGCAACTTAATCGAGAGTATCGCAGGTTTAGAGTATGATGCGGGGTGTTGGCAAGCGCGTGGCGTCATTCAACGTGTGCAAACTGCAACTGCTGACGCAAACACTGGTCTATTCTTTCAACTGGAACTTGGTGGCTTAGCCTCCATTGGTGCTAACCCACTTAACTTACTCAGACGCGATATTCCTGGCTACTTAAGCTCTAGTGAGATTCCAAATATTTACAGGCAACAAAATTATTACAAATGAAATTAAAGACAATGACATCAAATATGAATAAAAAACTAGTTAAGTTATTCATTTTAATCAGCATATTTTATTCTGGGGCGATTGCTGCAGCAGATTCTTCCAACGAAATCGTTAAGATGGATCGCATTATCGCAATCGTGGATCAAGGCGTCATTACGGAGCAAGAGCTGATTGACCGTACCCGTAGCATCGTTGCACAGTTAGAAAAACAAGGCACAGAACTGCCACCTGAAAATATTCTACAAAAACAAATATTAGAACGTTTGATTATAGATAGTCTACAGCTTCAATATGCCGCCCAAACCGGCTTAAAGGTGGACGATACTCAGTTAAACAAAACCATAGAGCGCATAGCAGAACAAAATAAATTGACGATAGATGAATTTAAAGCGCTACTCGAAAAAGATGGCACCAGCATGCGCAAGTTTCGTGAAGATATTCGTAATGAAATTACTATCGCTAGGCTACGTGAGCGCGAAGTAGATAACAAGCTGAACATTTCTGAAGCTGAAGTGGATAACTATCTCACTACACAAGCAAATCGTGGCGAAGAGCAAGATGAATTTGAAGTCTCACATATACTCATTCGCACCCCTGAGGACAGCTCACCTGAAGACTTAGAAAAAGCAAAGGAAAAAACCAAAGAAGCGCTCAAACAGTTAGCAGAAGGTAAAAGTTTTAGTCAAGTATCTGCCGAGTTTTCTAATGCGCCTAATGCTCTTGAAGGCGGTGCCATGGGCTGGAAAAATGGTTCGCAAATGCCGACTTTGTTTTTGGATGCGCTAAAAAATATTCAACCGGGTGAAATTGCTAAACCAGTGCGCAGTCCCAACGGTTTCCATATTCTAAAACTCACGAATCGCCGTGGTGGCGCTTCTAAAATGGTAGTCAATCAAACCCATGCACGTCATATTCTGATCAAACTAAGTGAAGTTGTTTCAGAAAAAGAAGGCAAACGTAAAATGGATAGCATTAAAGAACGCCTAGATAACGGTGCTAAATTCGAAGAACTTGCCCGTCAATATTCTGAAGATGGTAGCGCAAGCAATGGTGGAGACTTGGGCTGGGTTAACCCAGGCGACACCGTTCCGCCGTTTGAAAAGGCCATGGACGCACTTGGGATTGGTGAGTTTAGTGAACCTGTGCTTTCCCCTTTTGGCTGGCACGTAATTCAAGTATTGGAGCGCCGCAAACAAGACATGACCAAAGAAGCAACTCGTCTGAAAGCGCGTCAAGAAATTAGAGCGCGTAAATCTGAAGAGGCTTACCAAGATTGGATTCGAGAAATGCGTGACCGCGCTTTTGTAGAGTTACGTTTAGAAGACAAATTCTAAAA
>CAYXHH010000123.1:0-2323 GCA_964464725.1 uncultured Methylotenera sp.
AAATAATAGTTGGTTAAGGCATTCCAATTAACTGAATATATTGATATAATTTACACTTTAAGGGCAGTTAGCCCTTTTTTTATTTCCGAGAGATTCGTAGAAGTTGTGTTAAAGGTCTTATTTTGCAAGGCTTACAAGATTTAATAGATAAAACAGTCACTCAATTAGGTTTTGAGTTGGTTGACCTTGAGGTTTCTAATCGAGGTAAGCTGTTGCGCGTATTTATAGACAAGCTTAACCCAAAAGACACGAAAGATAGTGTGAATATAGACGATTGCGTCTTGGTGAGCAATCAACTAGGTAACGTATTGACAGTTGAACATGAAATTGATTATGACCGCTTGGAAATTTCTTCTGCGGGCATGGATCGCGTATTAAAAAAAGAAAAAGATTTTTTAAGGTTTGTTGGAGAGCGAGCGCAAATTAAGCTTCGTACAGGTGTTAAGGATGAAAGTATGAATGCTGTGGCGACAACTTTACCACGTAAAACATTTTTGGGAATATTAAAGGGATTAGAAGAGGCTAGCGTGTTAATTGAATGCGATGGCGTAGTTTACAGATTGGCACTTAGCAACATCGAAAAGGCACGCTTGAGTCCAGTATTTTGATGCAAATGGGAGTTGTCCATTAGGCAATAAGTGTCATGTTTTAGGATTGACTAAATTAGAATATATTTATAGTTGGAGAACGCAATGAGTCGTGAAATTTTATTATTGGTTGATGCTTTAGCTCACGAAAAAAATGTGAGCAAAGAGGTTATTTTTACAGCGTTAGAGCTTGCTTTAGCTTCTGCAACCAAGAAAAACCACGAAGAAAATGCTGATATTCGCGTTGAAATTAATCGCGAAAATGGTGAGTATAAAACTTTCCGTCGTTGGCAATATGTGGAATATGACTTGTTAGAAAACTCTGCTTATCAGTTTGACGAGGAAAGTGAGCACGCAAAAGGGCGTAATATTGGTGATTATTACGAAGAGCCTTTAGAGAGTATCGAGTTTGGTCGTATCGGTGCGCAAGCAGCTAAACAGGTCATTTTGCAAAAGGTGCGAGAAGCAGAACGTGAACAAATTTTAGAAGACTTTTTAGCGCGCAATGAAAAGTTGGTAACAGGTGTGATTAAGCGTATGGAAAAAGGCAATGCGCTTATAGAGGTTGGTCGTATTGAATGTTTGTTGCCACGTGAGGCAATGATACCAAAAGAAAACTTACGTGTAGGCGATCGTGTGAGGGCTTATTTGTCTCGTATCGAGCGCAGTGGTCGCGGTCCTCAGCTTATTTTATCGCGGATAGCGCCAGAATTCTTACAGCGATTATTCGAGCTAGAGGTGCCTGAAATTGAAGAAGGTTTGTTGGAGATTAAGTCTGCGGCACGTGACCCTGGATTACGCTCTAAAATTGCGGTTAAAACCAATGACCAACGTTTAGACCCAGTAGGAACTTGCGTCGGTATGCGTGGTTCAAGAGTGCAGGCAGTTACAGGTGAGTTAGCTGGTGAGCGTGTGGATATTGTGCTTTGGAGCATGGAGCCAGCTCAATTTGTGATTAACGCGATGGCGCCCGCTGAAGTGACCTCTATTGTTGTGGATGAAGATGCCCATAGTATGGATGTCGTTGTAAGTGAGGAGCAATTGGCGCTTGCAATTGGCCGTAGCGGCCAAAATGTGCGCTTAGCTTCTGAGTTAACAGGCTGGACATTGAATATTTTAACGGAAGAACAAGCTGCTGAGAAAACGCAAACTGAGTACTCCACTGTAAGTAAGTTATTTATGGAAAAACTCGATGTGGATGAAGAGGTTGCAGATATTTTGGTGCAAGAAGGCTTCAGTACACTAGAAGAAATTGCTTATGTGCCTTTAGCTGAGATGGCTGAAATTGATGCGTTTGATGAGGATACAATCAATGAGTTGCGCTCTCGAGCACGTGCTGCATTATTGACTGAAGCAATTGCAAAAGAAGAAAAAGTAGAAGAAGCTGCTGAAGACTTGCTGACGATGGAAGGTATGGATGACAAAACTGCGCATCTGTTAGCTTCTAAAGGTGTCGCGAAGATGGAGGACTTAGCAGAACTAGCCGTTGATGAGTTGGTAGAGTTAACGAGCATGGATGAGGAACGCGCAAAAACGTTGATTATGACGGCACGTGCACCTTGGTTTAAATAGTAGATTTAAACTCAGGATCAATAATTGGAAAGACAGGAACAGTAAATGGCACAAATAACCGTTGCACAATTCGCCGCAGAGCTAGGGCTGCCTACCGCCTTGCTTCTTGAGCAGCTAAAAAGCGCCGGCGTCGTAAAAACTGCTGTTGATGACAAGCTTGAAGA
>CAYXHH010000123.1:2423-4717 GCA_964464725.1 uncultured Methylotenera sp.
GATTTACGCAAAAAACAAGAATTGGCCCAACGTCGTGCTGAAGAAGAAGCTAGGAAATTAGCAGAGGCAGAAGCTGCGAAAGCAAGAGCTGCTAAACTTTCAGAAGGCACATTACATAAGCCAGCTGCAAAAGAAGGCACCGCTAAACCGGCGTCAAAAGATGCTAAAAAAGGTAAGGGCAATAACAAAGAGTGGACAGAGGCAGAGAATAAAAAACGTGGACTTAAAACCCGTGGCGATATTAGTCTAAACCAAGGCTGGCGTTCACCTAAAGGTAAGCACAAACCTCATCGAGATGATGAGGTTAACCAAGAGCACGCATTTAACGCCCCTACAGAGCCCAAAATTTACGAAGTATTGGTGCCAGAAACTATTTCTGTTGCTGATTTAGCACATAAAATGTCTGTAAAAGCTGCTGAGGTCATTAAAGCCTTAATGGGCATGGGCATGATGGTGACGATTAACCAAATCCTCGATCAAGAAACTGCGATGATTTTGGTTGAAGAGATGGGCCATAAACCGCAAGCGGCAGCAGCTAATGACCCTGAAGTGTTTTTGGAAGAAACAGAACATGCGGAAGCTATTTTAGAAACTAGACCACCTGTAGTAACTGTGATGGGTCACGTTGATCATGGTAAAACTTCATTACTGGACTATATTCGTCGTAGCCGTGTTGCTTCTGGCGAGGCTGGTGGGATTACACAACATATAGGGGCCTATCATGTTGAAACGCCTCGCGGTATGGTCACTTTCCTAGATACGCCAGGTCATGAAGCCTTTACGGCGATGCGTGCGCGTGGGGCTAAAGCTACGGACGTTGTCATTTTGGTGGTTTCCGCAGATGACGGCGTGATGCCACAAACGATTGAAGCCATACACCATGCTAAAGCTGCAGGTGTACCTTTAGTCGTGGCGATAAATAAAATTGATAAGCCAGATGCACAGCCTGAGCGTGTAAAAATGGAACTTGTTAACCATGAGGTCGTACCAGAAGAATTTGGTGGTGACTCGATGTTCCGTGAAGTATCAGCTAAAACTGGTAAAGGTATAGATGAATTATTGGAAGCAGTGCTATTACAAGCTGAAATTTTAGAACTTAAGGCACCTAAAAACACACCAGCTAAAGGCTTGGTCATTGAAGGTCGACTTGATAAAGGCCGCGGCTCAGTTTCTACCATTTTGGTGCAGTCAGGTATTTTACGTCGTGGTGACATGATATTGGCCGGTAGTACGTTTGGCCGTGTGCGCGCAATGTTGGATGAGTCTGGCAATGATATTAAAGAAGCTGGCCCCTCTATTCCTGTGGAAATCCTAGGTCTTTCAGATGTGCCAAGTGCTGGCGAAGAAGTCATTGTGTTAAATGACGAGCGCAAAGCGCGTGAGATTGCAAACTTCCGTGCAGGTAAGTTCCGAGACGTAAAACTTGCTAAACAGCAGGCAGCTAAACTAGAAAATATGTTCAACCAAATGGAAGAAGGCGAAGTGCAAACCTTGAAACTGATTATTAAATCAGATGTACAAGGTTCATACGAGGCGCTTTCTACCAGTTTGCAGAAACTATCAACTGCCGAAGTTAAGGTGAATATTATTCACACAGGGGTAGGTGCTATTTCTGAATCGGATGTTAACTTGGCGGGCGCATCAGGCGCAGTGTTAATTGGCTTTAATGTACGTGCAGACGCAGGTTCACGTAAACTTATTGATAGTCTTGGTGTTGATGTACGCTACTACAATATTATTTATGAAGCAGTCGATGAAGTAAAAGCAGCACTGGGCGGTATGCTGGCGCCAGAGCAAAAAGAGAGCATGATTGGTATGGTAGAAATTCGCGAAGTATTCCGTATTTCTAAAGTAGGCTCTATTGCAGGTTGTTATGTAATCGATGGCATGGTCAAACGTAATTCTAAAGTCCGCGTATTGCGCAACAATGTCATTATTCATACGGGTGAGTTAGATTCGCTTAAACGCTTTAAAGATGATGTCAAAGAAGTTAAAAATAACTTTGAATGCGGCTTATCTCTCAAAAACTACAATGATATAGAAGTAGGAGATATGCTAGAAGTATATGAAGTTGTTGAAGTGGCTAGAACTTTATAAATGCAAAAGCTCACATCATCTTTGCTAGTGTTTAAACTGCAGTTTTTTGGGTTTTTTAATCGTTAAGTATGGCTAAGGAATATTCACGTAGCCATCGCGTTGCCGAGCAAATGCAACGCGAGCTTGCAGATTTGTTGCAGTTTGAGGTTAAAGATCCACGCATTGGCATGGTCACGATTACAGCAGTGGAAGTAACT
>CAYXHH010000124.1:0-4694 GCA_964464725.1 uncultured Methylotenera sp.
GCATTACACACCATGGCACTTGCCGCATTGGGGGTTGTGTTTGGCGATATTGGTACCAGCCCACTTTACACCATGAAAGAGGTTTTTTCTGCTGGTCACCATCCGCTCTTGCTTAACCAAGAAAATGTATACGGTATTTTATCGATGATTACTTGGGCGCTGATTATGGTGGTGTCGGTCAAATATGTTGCGTTTATTATGCGCGCTGATAACCGAGGCGAAGGCGGCATTATGGCTTTGCTTGCACTTGCAAGCCGAAATACACAAGGCAATAAAATTAAACAGCGCAATATTATGTTTTTGGGTATTTTGGGCGCCTGTATGTTTTATGCTGACGGCATGATTACGCCAGCCATCTCTGTGTTGTCTGCCGTGGAAGGTTTAGAGGTCGCAGCGCCTAATCTGCATAACTTTATAGTACCCATTACCTTAGTAGTATTGTTTGTTCTATTTTGGGCACAAAGCAAGGGCACAGAAGTGGTGGGTAAGTTTTTTGGGCCTATCATGTTGCTTTGGTTTGGTACGCTTGCTGTGTTAGGAATTGTCAACATCTCGCATGACCTCACCATATTGCGTGCACTTAACCCGTTTTATGCGGCAGATTTTTTTATGCAACATCCTAAAATCGCCTTTATCTCGCTTGGCGCAGTCGTGCTCGCCGTGACTGGCGCAGAAGCGCTTTATGCTGACATGGGTCATTTTGGCCGCTTCCCAATCCGTTTAGCTTGGTTTGGTTTTGTATTACCAGCCTTATTATTAAATTACTTTGGGCAGGGCGCGCTGATACTACTTGAACCTCAAGCAGTTAAAAATCCTTTTTACTTATTAGCACCTGAATGGGCCCTATTTCCACTCATTGCACTTGCCACACTTGCGGCGGTCATTGCTTCACAAGCAGTGATTTCTGGTGCTTTTTCGGTCTCTCGTCAGGCCTTGCAGTTGGGCTACCTGCCACGCATGCACATTCAGCACACCTCAGAAAGTACCGAAGGTCAGGTCTATATGCCACGTGTAAACTGGGGTTTGATGATTGCAGTGATGGCATTGGTAATTGGTTTTAGAAGTTCTGGCAACTTAGCGGCAGCTTATGGAATCGCTGTGACGGGCGATATGGTCATTACTACATTGCTTGCCTCTGTTGTATTTGTTGAAATATGGCGCTGGAATAAACTCAAAACTTACTTTGTGATTGGGATGTTTTTAATTATCGACGTTGCATTTTTTAGCGCGAATGCATTAAAAATCCCCGATGGTGGTTGGGTGCCTTTACTCATCGGTATTGTTATTTTTACGTTAATGCTCACTTGGAAAACAGGTCGCAGCCTTGTCTACACTCGTCTTAAAGCGGATGCCATGGCCATTGAGCCATTTATTGAGGCGATTGGTGCACATCCACCCACACGTGTGCCTGGTACTGCATTATTTATGACACCAAACCCCGATGGCGTGCCACATGCAATGTTACATAATCTTAAACATAATAAAGTCCTACATCAAAAAGTGGTGATTTTAACCGTGCGCTTTTTTGATTTTCCGCATGCAAACCCCGACGAACGTGTGAGTGTAGAAGCACTTCCATTTGAGTTTTATCGCGTTGTTGTACGTTATGGTTTTAAAGATGAACCAGACTTGCCCCGCGATATCGCCTTATGCAGCAAATATGGTTTAGAAGTTGACGCCATGGATGCTTCGTATTTTATTGGTAAAGAAATCCTCATTGCAGGCAAAAAATCTGGCATGAGCTATTGGCGTAAAAAAATATTTATTGGTCTTTTCCGCAGTGCCGAAACTATTACCAACCAATTTAAACTTCCGCCTAATCGTGTGGTCGAACTGGGGTCGCAACTGATTATTTGATGTTAAGTTTGCTAAACTAATTTACATTCTGATTCAACCAGAATTGGTCTTATGCGTTATCAGTAAACAATTATTATCAACATTAAAAATACTAAAATCTGCGAGGAAACTGAGATGAAGAAAATAGTTTTAGTCATTACGGCACTGTTAAGTATGCAACTTGTAAGTTGCGCCACCACCACCAAAGACAGTGTGTCTGGCGTAAACCGCTCACAATTCATGCTATTACCATCAAAATCAGTCGATAAAATGTCTGCGCAAGCCTACAACCAAACCCTAGGTGAAGCTAAAAAGAAAAACACGCTTAACGCCGACCCAGCTATGGTGGAACGTGTGCGTGGTATTTCTAATCGCTTAATTGCACAAGTGGGTGTGTTTAGACCAGACGCCACCAAATGGGCATGGGAAGTCAATGTTGAGAAAAATGACCAACTGAACGCTTACTGCATGCCCGGTGGCAAAATCATGGTGTTTTCTGGCTTAGTTGAGAAAATTAATGCGACTGACGATGAACTTGCTGCTGTAATAGGCCATGAAATTGCTCACGCCTTACGTGAACATGGTCGTGAGCGTATGTCGCAAGCATATGTGCAACAATTTGGCTTACAAGCATTGGCTTCATTGGTGGGCGGCACTGCGGGGAGCATTGCTGCGCAAGGTGCTGGCATGGGTAGTCAGTTATTTTTTGCGTTACCAAACGGTCGTGAGCAAGAGCGTGAATCTGACAGAATTGGTTTGGAGTTAGCTGCCCGCGCAGGCTTTAACCCTGATGCTGCAGTGACTTTATGGCAAAAAATGAGTGCCAACAACAAAGGTGCGCCGCCAGAGTTTTTGAGCACCCACCCTGCGAGCGAGAACCGTATTGCCGATTTAAAAGCCTTAGCACCTAAGGTGCGTCCTTTATACGAAGCTGCAAAAGCGGGCAAATAAATATCTAGTGTTGATTGAAAGCGCGTCTCTGTGACGCGCTTTTTTATTGCCTTTTGGGCTAATGGGCAAGTTAGGTTAAAATAGCGTTTTTTATTTAACCTATTTTTCTCGAGAGCCCTATGGATCCACGTCAAAGCATTATCGAAGCGGCATTTGAAGACCGTGCAAACATTAACCCAAGCAACGCATCTGCAGAAATTAAAACGACTGTTGATAGCGTTTTAGCCGATTTAGATGCAGGCAAACTGCGCGTGGCGACACGTATTGCCGATACGCAAGCATGGGAAACGCACCAATGGTTGAAAAAAGCCGTTTTGCTCTCTTTCCGCTTGGCCGATAACGTACTGATGGACGATGGCGTGACCAAATACTTTGACAAAGTGCCACCAAAATTTGCCAACTACTCAGAAGATGACTTTAAAGCAGGCGGTTTCCGTGTAGTACCTAACGCAATCGTGCGCCGTGGTTCTTATATTGCAAAAAATGCAGTATTAATGCCTTCTTACGTCAATATTGGTGCCTATGTTGGTGAAGGCACCATGGTAGACACTTGGGCGACTGTGGGTTCATGCGCACAAATTGGTAAAAACGTACACTTAAGTGGCGGCGTTGGTATTGGCGGCGTGTTAGAACCAGTTCAAGCAGGTCCAACTATTATTGGTGATAACTGCTTTGTAGGTGCGCGTTCTGAGGTTGTAGAAGGTGTGGTGGTTGAAGATAACTGTGTGATTTCAATGGGTGTATACATTGGTCAAAGTACTAAAATTTACGACCGCGAAACTGGCGAAGTATTTTATGGCCGCGTGCCTGCAGGTTCTGTTGTAGTTTCTGGTAACTTACCTAGCAAAGATGGCGCATACAGCTTGTATTGCGCAGTGATTGTGAAAAAAGTAGACGCCAAAACCTTAGGTAAAGTCGGCATTAACGAACTATTGCGCGGCATTTAACTATTTTTATGCTTAAACTTTATGGAATTCCTAATTGCAATACCGTTAAAAAAGCGCGTGACTGGCTTGAAAAAAACGGGTTTGCATATGAATTCCATGATTTCAAAAAAATAGATGTTTCTAATGAGTTATTAGAAAGCTGGCTCACGCAAATCCCTCGAGAGCAATTGATTAACCGCGCAGGCCTAACTTGGCGCAGCTTAGACAGTAGTGTCAAAGATAACGTCATAGATAATGCCTCCGCGATTGCACTTATGCGCGAAAAAACTTCTGTCATTAAGCGCCCAGTGTTAGTAAAAGACGGTAAGATTCTAAGCCTAGGCTTCGTTGAAGCAGATTACAAAGCGATACTAAAATGAGCAAGACATTAGAATTAGCAATCGACTTGCTAAAACGCCAATCGAACACGCCTGAAGATGCGGGTTGCCAAGAGGCGATGATTGCGCGCCTTGAACCGCTCGGTTTTAAAATCGAGCGCATGCGTTTTGGTGATGTCGATAATTTTTACGCGCGTTTAGGTACAGAATCACCCCTCATTGTGTTTGCTGGGCATACCGATGTAGTACCAACAGGTCCCCTCGACAAATGGCATACGCCGCCTTTTGAGCCTACTATCGTAGATGGCATGCTCTACGCACGTGGCGCGGCCGATATGAAAACCTCACTTGCCGCATTTGTGACCAGCATCGAAGAATTTATTGCGGAAACACCAAACTTTAAGGGTTCGATTGGTTTGTTGATTACCTCCGACGAAGAAGGCATTGCAATCAACGGCACAGTTAAGGTGGTTGAAGCCTTAAAAAATCGTGGTGAATTCATCGATTATTGCGTGGTGGGCGAGCCTACCAGCAACAAAGTCGTTGGCGATATGATTAAAAATGGTCGCCGCGGCTCGCTTTCTGGCAAACTGATTGTGAAAGGCATACAAGGGCATATTGCCTACCCGCATTTGGTTAAAAA
>CAYXHH010000125.1:0-4674 GCA_964464725.1 uncultured Methylotenera sp.
GTACTAAACAAACTATCAAACGAAACCCCAGCCAATGGATTAATAATCATCATCTGCCCAGTTTCTGGGTGCATCTCTGCCGTTTCATTAGGAATTTGATGTGCGTAATTATGAATTTTAGTCAGTGCCGATGCCAAGGCTTTAGGGTCTTTGCAAATCTCGGCACCACCACGATCCGCCTCAAACTCGCGACTTCTTGAGATTGCCATTTGAATGAGGCCTGCCGCCATGGGCGCTAAAAACATCATGAGCATGCTCACAATCGGGCTCACGCTACGCTCGCCATCTTCGCCACGGCCGCCACCAAAAAACATACCAAATTGCGCGATAGATGAAATCGCACCTGCTACGGTGGCAGAAATGGTAGAAATTAAAGTATCGCGATGCTTAACATGGGCAAGCTCGTGCGCCATCACGCCGCGTAACTCACGCGCATCTAAAATTTTCATAATGCCCACAGTGGCCGCCACGGCAGCGTTTTCTGGGTTGCGGCCAGTTGCAAACGCGTTGGGTTGTTGCTCGTTAATCACATACACTTTTGGCATGGGGAGCTCGGCATTTTGAGCAAGCTCTTTTACCATGTTGTAATAACTGCTAAATTCACGATTATCTGGTGTCACCTCTTGCGCGCCATACATTTTTAATACCGCTTTATCGCTAAACCAATACGCATAAATATTCATGCCACCCGCAAATAGTAAGGCCATGAGCATGCCAGATGCGCCGCCCATTGCCGCACCTACCGCACCAAATAAAGCGGTGATACCTGCCATCAGCACAAAAGTTTTAATCCAGTTACCTAACATTTGAATCTCCTAAAATAATCAAGAAGTAAGTTAACACTATATGTTGCTTAATTTGTTACTTTTCAAGAGCTTGTTTTAACTAAAACGTTCACCGACTTTGACATGCTGTCCTTGAATAAATTGCTGCGCAGTCTGGCGTTTGCCACCTGGCATTTGCAATTCGTGTATGCTTAACACTGACATCAAATCACCATCGCCACAAGCCGCATGGATACTGCCTTCTAGAGCAACGATTTCGCCTCGCACAGCTTTTTGCACATTTAAAGTGTGATTTTTGTGTGCAGTTGCAAACCAAATTTTGACTGTTTCACCACGAAATTGCGCTGTCGCGACAGGAAAAGGATTAAACGCGCGCACTTGGCGCGAAATTTCAACCGCACTTTTTTGCCAATCAATCGGGCATTCCGATTTGTCCAACTTGTGCGCATACGTGACTAAACTTTCATCTTGCGGCGTGCTTGGTAATGAGCCATTTTTACTTAGCTCTGCCATGGCCTGCACCATTAACTCTGCGCCAATATTTGATAGTGCATCATGCAAAGTTTGCGTAGTGTCATTGTCGCCAATCGGCAAAGCTCCTTTACTCACCATATTGCCTGCATCTAATGCTGGCACCACTTCCATAATCGTCACGCCCGTTTCGGCATCGCCTGCTAATATTGAGCGGTGAATCGGCGCCGCGCCGCGCCAACGTGGTAGTAAGGATGCATGGATGTTGTAACAACCTTTAGAGGGCATATTTAATACTACTGTGGGGATAATTAAGCCGTAAGCGGCGACTATCATGACATCGGCATTCACTGCAGCGATTTGTGCTTGTACTTCTTGTGACTTAAGGGACTCAGGCTGAAAAACTGTTAAGTTGTGTTGCAGGGCCAATTGCTTCACTGGGCTGGCTCTAAGTTGCATACCGCGACCCGCTGGCCGATCTGGCTGCGTGAGTACCATCACAATCTCGTGCCCTGCTTGTATGAGCGCAGCCAAAGCTGGCACCGCAAAATCGGGTGTTCCTGCAAAAATAATCTTCATTTAATAAGAGTTTCTTGAGATTTCGCGCGCGTGTTTCAGCATTTTGGTTTTAATACGCGTGCGTTTGAGTGGCGATAGGTACTCTACAAATACTTTACCTAACAAGTGGTCCATCTCGTGTTGAATACATACTGCCAGCAAGCCTTCAGCTTCTAAGGTAAATGTTTTACCGTTTGCGTCTAGGGCTTCGACTGTTACTTTTTCTGCACGCGTCACCACATCGTAAATGCCAGGAACCGATAAGCAGCCCTCTTCATACTCTTTAGTGCCACTTTTTGCGATGATTTTGGGGTTAATAAACACCTGCAGGTCATTTTGCTCTTTAGTAACATCAATCACAATGACTTGGATGTGTCGATCTACCTGCGTTGCAGCCAAGCCGATACCTGGCGCAGCGTACATGGTTTCTGCCATATCTTCCACCAAACGGCGGATTTCCGCATTGACCTCTTGCACTGGTTTTGCGACTTTGTGCAAACGAGGATCAGGATAATTAAGAATTGCTAACTTTGTCATATCGTCGTGCCATATTAGTATTTTATAAAAGTGTTGTCTATTATCAACAATCCATATAACAAAAAGTTCAGTTTTAGCAAAAAAGCTTGATTGTTGAATGAATTACGTGATAAATTTAATGCAATTTCGCGGATACCTTTCCTAACTTTCTCCGCAACTTTGACCGGGGTCAACTGATGAAAAGACATATTATAACGCTGCTTGTACTTAGCTGCTTAAGCTTACATGTAAGCGCCGAAGATATTCAGCTACAAAATAACCACCCAGATCGCCATGTTGTAGTTAAAGGTGACACGCTTTGGGGAATTTCTGCTAAGTTTTTGAAAGACCCATGGCAATGGCCAAAAGTATGGAAGATGAATCGTGCCGAAATTAAAAATCCACATCTCATTTATCCTGGCGACGTAGTTGTGCTCGATACCAGCAGTGGTAGCCCTCAATTAAAAGTGTTGCGCGAAACAGTGACTTTACAGCCAGGGGTAAGGGAAGAAGCACTTGAATCTGAGGCGATTCCAACCATTTCGCCAAGTGTGATTGATCCATTTTTGAGTCAACCACTAGTGATTGATAATGGCAAGCTCGATGATGCACCACGCATTGTATCTGGCCCAGACAATCGCGTGATATTAAGCCCTGGTTCACGTGTGTACCTTAATGAGATTAAAGAAGGTGAAGGCACACATTGGAATATTTTCCGCCCAGGCGAAAAATTAATAGACCCTGATACCAAAGAGGTATTGGGCACTGAAGCTATTTACCTTGGTGACGTGAACGTTACACGTTATGGTGCGCCAGCAACTGGTGAAATTGTTAGAGCAAAAGAAGAAATCTTCACGAAAGATCGACTAGTGGTTTCACATGATGCTTTCCAAAGCAGCTATATCCCTCGTGCTCCAGATAACCAAATTAATGGTCGCATCATGCGCATTTATGGTGGTGTTGCAGAAGCGGGTCCTAATATGGTGATTTCTATCAATCGTGGCAAACAAGACGGGTTGGAAGAAGGTCATGTATTAGCAATTAGCCGATATGGCAAAATCATTAAAGACCCAGAGTATAAAGAAGGCACAAAAAGTGTAGTTCCTGAAGAAAAAAAATTAAAGGAACTTAACTTTGATGTAAGCACTGACGCTGAAGGTAAAAAAGTAGTTAACTTTGAAAAAGAAAAACCGATTACGCAAGCGCCATTAAAACCTGGCCAAGTTAAATTACCAGATGAGCGTGTAGGTTTGGTGATGATTTTCAGAACATTCGATCGAGTGTCTTATGGCCTTATTACAAGTGCATCGGATGCCATTTATACACTGGACTCTGTACATACGCCCTAATGATATCTAAAGCCGACGCGCAAAATACCTCTGTCGCATTAGATGATATTCAGCAATGGCTTGCATTAAATCAAATCGCAGGCTTAGGTAACGCAGGTCTATGTCAATTGCTGGCAAAGTTTGGTACGCCAGCGGCTATTTTTAGCGCTACCAACAAGCAACTCCGAGAAATTGTCAGTGATGAAATTGCGCAGCAAATAGGTCTAGGCGTTGATATTGACTCCATTGCCCCTAGCCTTAAATGGTTAGAAAAAGACAATACCCACTTAGTCACACTTGCAGATGAAGCCTATCCTAAACAGCTTTTAGAAATCAATAACCCGCCAGCCATTTTATACGCAATTGGCAATTTGCGATGGTTAAATCACCCATCTATTGCGATGGTCGGTAGCCGCAGCGCAACACCACAAGGTGAAAAAAATGCCGAAGAATTCGCGGAAAGTTTATGTCATCAAGGGCTTTGCATCGTCAGTGGCATGGCACTTGGCATTGATGGCGCTGCTCACCGTGGCGCGCTTAAGGCTAACGGCGCAACCATTGCTGTGGTAGGGACAGGATTAGATATTGTCTATCCAGCTCGGCATCGTGATTTAGCCCATCAAATTGCTGAGCGGGGTTTGATTATTTCTGAATTTCCATTAGGCACCCCATCAAAGGCGCAAAACTTTCCGCGTCGCAATCGGATTATTAGCGGTTTAAGTTTAGGCTGTTTGGTAGTAGAAGCGAATATTGACAGTGGTTCACTTATATCTGCACGCTTGGCAATTGAACAGGGCCGAGAAGTTTTTGCCATTCCAGGGTCTATTCACTCCCCTGTTGCAAAAGGTTGTCATTTGTTGATTAAGCAAGGGGCAAAATTGGTTGAAAACACCCAAGATATTCTAGAAGAAATTAATTGGAAAATTATCAATAAAAATCAAAATAGCATTAGCCCGAATGGGTCATTAGCCCATTCGGGTACAGATTCGCCACAAGCCAATACTGTATTGACTTCT
>CAYXHH010000126.1:0-4639 GCA_964464725.1 uncultured Methylotenera sp.
CCATGCACCTCTTTGTGATGTGTACGTGTGATTGCTAGCAACATTGATAACATAAACGTTAGCAACATTGACATGAAGATAATGGTTTTTAAGTCAAACTTTGGCATCGCTTTTTAAATTCTTCCCCAAAAAAATTTAAGCAATAACGCAAAACTTAAGCGTTAATTTTTATTATGCAGTTACAATCACACTATACACAACAAAGTCGTCATCTAGCTAGGTGAAAATCTTACCGTAGCGACTTCATAATCACGCAAAATTACATGTTAAACAGTTTAAACTCCCCTCAACGCGAGGCTGTAAAATACTTGGATGGTCCATTACTTGTACTTGCTGGCGCAGGTTCTGGTAAAACACGCGTTATCACCCAAAAAATTAGCTATTTAATTGATGAAGCAGGCTATAGCCCTAAAGAAATCGCAGCAATTACCTTTACTAACAAAGCAGCGCGTGAAATGCAAGAGCGTGTCAGTAAACTCATGCAAGGCAAAAATACCAAAGGCCTGACAGTCACTACCTTTCATTCTCTCGGCTTACAAATGCTAAGGGCAGAAGCGAGTTTATTGGGTTATAAACCTCAGTTTTCTATCCTTGATTCGAGTGATAGTTTTAAAATTCTCTCCGATATTTTGGCGACAACTGATAAACAATTGCTACGCAAAACACAGTACCAAATTTCGCATTGGAAAAACGCTTTTATTAAC
The DNA here is from genome assembly GCA_964464725.1 of uncultured Methylotenera sp. Taxonomy (GTDB): domain Bacteria; phylum Pseudomonadota; class Gammaproteobacteria; order Burkholderiales; family Methylophilaceae; genus Methylotenera_A. The sequence goes on from CAYXHH010000126.1 coordinate 705, forward strand.
CCAGACCAAGCCAAGGCCTCGGCAGAAGAAGACTTAACCCATGCTGCGGCCAAAGTTTATCAGTTGTATCAACAAACCCTAAAAGCCTATCAAGCTGTTGATTTTGATGATTTAATTAAGTTGCCTGTTGAGTTGTTTTTGCAACATGACACCGCTCTCAATAAATGGCAGGCCAAATTGCAATATTTGCTAGTAGATGAGTATCAAGACACCAACGCTTGTCAATATAAATTAGTCAAAATGCTGACTGGTGTGCGCGGCCAATTTACGGCTGTGGGCGATGACGACCAAGCGATTTATGGCTGGCGCGGCGCAGATGTAGAAAACTTACGCCAATTGACCGAGGATTTTAGCAAGCTTAAGGTGATTAAGTTAGAGCAAAATTATCGCTCTACTGTCAGAATTCTCAGGGCGGCTAATGCAGTAATTGCCAATAACCCTAAGTTATTTGAAAAGAACCTTTGGAGCGACTTAGGCACTGGCGATTTGATTCATGTTTCCGCACAACAAAGTGAAGAAGCGGAAGCGGAGTCGGTATTAATTAAATTGCAAGCACACAAGTTTGAACACCGCACCTCCTTTAAAGACTATGCAATTTTGTATCGCGGTAATCACCAAGCACGTATTTTCGAGCAATATTTACGCAATCAAAAAATTCCCTACACCATCTCTGGCGGGCAATCGTTTTTTGATAAAGCCGAGATTAAAGATTTGGTCAGCTATTTACGTTTAATTGCCAATGAAGATGATGACCCTGCATTTATCCGCGCTGCAACCACGCCTAAAAAAGGCATCGGCAACACTACGTTGGAAAAACTGGGTGATTTCGCAAGTGCGCACAAAATGTCACTCTTTGCTGCTGCATTTGAGCAAAAATTTCAAGCGGAAATTGGCAATAAGCAGTTGGAAGATTTGCTTAACTTCTGTCAATATATCAATAAGTTACAAGCACGCGCTGTGCGCGACCCTGCGGGTGAAGTGCTTAATGATTTATTAAATAGCATTCAATACGAAGCATTTTTATACGACACCGAAGAACCTCGTGCAGCAGAAAGCAAATGGGAAAACGTGCAAGAGTTTATCAACTGGCTCACCAAAAAAGGTGAAGACTCTACCGAATTTGGTAATGAGCGCGAAGGTAAAAACTTGCTAGAACTCACCCAAATGGTATCGCTGATGAGCATGTTAGAAGGACGCGAAGATGGCGAACCTGACGCCGTAAAATTATCGACCTTACACGCTGCAAAAGGCTTAGAGTTTGGTCATGTATTTTTAGTAGGTGTAGAAGAAGGCATTCTGCCGCATCGCGAAAGTATTGATACTAATCGCATCGAAGAAGAGCGTCGCCTGATGTACGTGGGCATCACCCGTGCGCAAAAAAGTTTAAATATCAGTTGGTGCAAAAAACGTAAACGTGCGGGCGAAATGCAAATGTGCGAACCTAGCCGTTTTATTGCCGAGTTACCAGCTAGTGATGTCAAACATTTTGGTAATCCATTTAACGAGCCAGATGTCAGTCGAGAATTTGGAAAGTCTAAAATGGCGAATATTCGCGCCATGTTAGCAAATAAATAATATAAAAATTGAAAGTAGTATTTAAATATGCCCTACATCACCTTAGATAACGCCTCTTTAGCTTTTGGGCACCACGCCTTGCTTGACCATGCCGCATTTCAACTCGATGCAGGTGAGCGCGTGGGTTTAATTGGCCGTAACGGCGCGGGTAAATCTAGCTTGCTTAAAGCCATTGCAGGCACGATTAAATTGGACGACGGGAACGTGTGGCGCGCACCCAATGCGCGAGTTGTGTATGTGCCGCAAGAGCCTGAGCTTAACACCTCGCACACTGTGTTTGAGGCAGTGGCAGAAGGCCTAGGTAATTTGCAACAAATGATCATAGACTATCATGAGGTGACGCATGATATGGGCATGCCTGATGCAGACATTGATGCATTGATGGAAAAAATGCAACATTTACAGCATGAGTTAGATGCGCAAAATGGCTGGGCAGCACAATCTCGGGTCGAAACGGTGTTAAGTCGTTTAAAACTAGATGCCGATACGCTGGTGTCTACCCTTTCTGGTGGATGGCGCAAACGCGTGGCTCTCGGCCGTGCCTTGGTGGCAGAGCCAGAAGTGTTATTGCTAGATGAACCGACCAACCATTTAGATTTGGAAGCGATTGAATGGCTTGAAGATTTACTACTCGGGTTTAGTGGTAGTGTCTTGTTTATCACCCATGACCGCCGCTTTTTAGATAAGCTCGCCACGCGGATTACCGAGCTTGACCGCGGCAACTTAACAGATTTTTTGGGCAATTTTTCGCAATACCAAGTTAAAAAAGAAGAACTGATTGCGGTTGAAGAAACGCACGCCGCTAAATTTGACAAAGTACTGGCGCAAGAAGAAGTGTGGATACGCCAAGGCATTAAAGCGCGCCGCACTCGCAACGAAGGCCGCGTGCGTAGGCTAGAAGCCTTGCGCTTAGAACGCGCTGCGCGCCGCGAGCGCCAAGGCAATGTGAAACTCAATTTAGATGCAGGCGAGCGTAGTGGCAAATTGGTGGCGGAACTCGAAAACGTTTCCAAATCGTATGGCAATAAAGTATTGATTAAAAACTTCTCTACCCGCATTTTACGTGGCGATAAAATAGGCTTGCTTGGCCCCAACGGCATCGGCAAATCGACCTTGCTCAAATTGATTCTAGGCGAAATCGAAGCCGATAGCGGACGCATCGAGCGCGGCACTAAAATCAACGTGGCCTACTTTGACCAGATGCGTGAGCAGTTGAACGAAGAAGCAACGCTGGCCGACACCATTAGCCCTGGCTCTGACTTTGTCGAAATCGGCAACGAGCGCAAACACGTCATTAGCTATTTGGAAGACTTCTTGTTTCCTCCTCAACGCTCACGCTCGCCCGTAAAATCACTTTCTGGCGGAGAGCGCAATCGTCTATTATTGGCGCGCCTATTTGCCCGCCCAGCCAATGTGCTGGTGTTGGATGAGCCCACCAATGATTTGGATATTGATACATTAGAACTCTTAGAAAGCTTGCTTCAAGACTTTACTGGCACGCTGTTTTTGGTGAGCCACGACCGTGCCTTTTTAGAAAACACCGTCACCCAAGTGATTGCCTTTGAAGGTGATGGCAAGCTCACTGAATTCGGCGGCGGCTATGACGACTGGCAGCGCTTTCAACAACAAGCCTCTCCACCTAACAACGCCAATGCTAAACTTCCTAATTCACCAAGTGAAGCAAAAGTGGTCGTAAACAAGCAAATTTCGCCACAGAAACTTAGTTTTAAAGAACAAAAAGAGCTCGATGCATTGCCTATTGAAATTGATAGACTTGAAAAGGAATTAGCTAGTATCCACTTAACGCTGACTGACGCCCAAATTTATCGAGACCAACCTGAGCAAGTCAAACAATTACAAACCCGTATTGAAGTGATAGAAGCTGAAATTGAAACCAAAATGAGCCGTTGGGAGTTGCTTGATAGCCTTGCCACCTAGCCTTAATCTATATCGTTTTGTTACTTAAAGGCGCTAATCCGTAATGCGCTCTTGCACGGTCACAATCTACAGTACCTGCTTCAAACTCTCGGCAAGTGCTTGAGCGCAAAGAATAAATACTACAACTAACCGAATGACCAACCTGCCCTTCTAATGCGACACACTTAACTGGTTGCTTTTCCGTCCCTTTCATACACACATAATGTGGATTTACAGATTGTGTCATCTCTGATGGGACTGTGCCTAATGGGTGTGCATCGGTTTCTGCCCAGTAAAACGAGACTCTAAAAGCCGCACAACAGGCCCCACATGTTTGGCAATCCTCTGACATTTTTTAGACCTAATTGACAGTTAAGTTTGGATAGACGTTTGGCGCCCTCGACACGAATCGAACGTGTGACCCTCCCCTTAGGAGGGGGATG
>CAYXHH010000127.1:0-4594 GCA_964464725.1 uncultured Methylotenera sp.
CGGCTGACGCCTTGCGCATCGAGTTGACGCTCCACGACGATTTGTGTTGCGATGCCTGCGTGATCGGTACCTGGTTGCCAAAGTGTATTGTCGCCGCGCATGCGATGGTAGCGTGTGAGCGCATCCATGAGCGTTTGGTTAAAACCATGCCCCATGTGCAAGGTACCGGTGACGTTAGGTGGAGGCAATAAAATGCAGAAATTTTGCTTGATTTCAGCGTTAAGTCCTGCCGCGTAATAGCCTTTGTTTTCCCAAAAAGCATACCATTTGCTTTCTATGGATTTGGGGTCAAACGATTTATTGAGTTCAGATGTTGGAGTTTGCGTAGTCATAGCTAGCATTTTAACATAGGCAACATGCTATTTTAATTGAGCGAAATGCTTTAGCTGATTTTAATAAACGCGATGAGTAATACGGTAAAAACTGCTAAATTAATTAGACTCCAGCGACGATATTGCTGACGCAGTGCTTGTGGTGAAAGCGCTGAAATCAGAAATAATTGGCCATTTTTAGGTTTAGCTAAAGTAAGCGCTTGATGCTGTACCAGCATTTGATGGCGCGCTTCAACCTCTTGGCGTGCTTGTTTGCGGGCGACTTCCCATTCATCCATATCAATTTGGCCGCTGTAATCTTGGTCAAAACGCGCAAGTAATTTAGAAGGATTCTTTTTCCAAGAAACCAATAAATCTGCGGTATCTTTGTCTACCGCTGCTGTGGTGTTGTAATGATGCAAAGTATCTAAATGCCCCAGCAAATAAAGCGATTTACCAGAAGGTAAGTATTCCTCTACATAGCGATGTTCATTTTTAATTTGGGTACGCTTTTCCATAAAAATGACTTCAGCGCCTTCAGGGTTTACCGAGCACTCGCCAGATTCATCTCTTAGCTGAAAAACTTCCTTACTTTCTGTAAAACTAAGAAGTCTTTTATCAAACTCTTTGGTTTCGGGATCTATTCGATTTGCATAAGCATAGGCTCGATACCATACGCAAGGAATATTATGATAGGGTGTTCTAAAAGGTGTTTTAGTAGTTGCCACACCATGCAACTCTATATACCCTTGTGCGGCAGAGGCGATTGTGGAAGTGGGTGCTTCGGTAATTTTGAGTAATCGTGAATAATTAAATATAGCGATTAACAGCGTGAAGCCTGTAGCGCTTGCAAACAGACCGCGCCACGCAGTGGCTTGTGGTGAAACTATATGCAATCTGTATGCAATCAATAGCATGACAGATACCAAAGTCAGTATGATGAAATTGATATTTTTGCTATTGATACTTTCAAACATTAAAAACTTAACGCTGGCTTACGATTTAAATCGAGCACTTACATCGACATCTTTTAATTCTGCAGAAGAAAATCTGAGCATTTGTTGACGCTCAAAATTAAATATTGCCGCGACGATTAAATCTGGAAACTGGGCAATACGCACGTTGTTGTTATTCACAGAATCATTGTAAAACTCTCGCCTATCCGCAATTTGATTTTCTAGCCCAGTAATGCGTTGCTGCAAGTTAATAAACGTTTGGTCCGCTTTTAACTCTGGGTAGCTTTCGGCCACCGCAAACAAACCACCCAAGCTCTGCGTCATCGCAGATTCCGCTTTGCTTAGCCCATCTACGTCATGCGTTTCGCGTGCGGCATCTACACCCATGCGCGCACTAATGACTTTTTCTAAGGTTTGTGACTCATGCGCCATATACACTTTGCAAGTGTCAATTAGCTTTGGTAACTCTTCGTTACGTTGCTTTAAAAGCACATCAATATTCGCCCAAGCCTTTTCAACATTATTTTTAATACTCACCAAGCTGTTGTAGGTCATGATGAAATAAACCAAAATAACCGCCAATATAATATAGACTATCAATTCTATTCCCCTTTGTTTATTGATTCACTACTTGCACCTTCACCGAACAACTCAACGCCGACTTTATCCCAGTAACGCGAAAAACGTTTTAATCGTTTTTCACTAATTTCTGATTCTGCAAATTTAACTTCTGCATGCCAATTGGTATTAAACGGCTCCAAGAAAGTTTTAATTTGCTTGTTGGGCGTGTCTTGCGTAATGATTTGGCCGACATTGCGCGCTTGCAACACTTCAGCCGTGTTGCCAATCCATACCTCTACATCCATTAATTCGCTTAAACAATCGGCAACAAACTGAATTCGTTTCAACGGCCATTTACCATAGGCCTTAACATCAAACACAAAAATCTTTGGGATGGGTTTATGCATGAGCGGATGCGCTGGCGAAAGCATTTCATCGTGCACATAAATAGCAACAGCGCGGTTTGATGAAAATGGAACGTTGACTGGGATAGCTTCGTTCCTCACTTTTGCAGCTTCTGGTGGTACATCACCAAACAGTTTTTCGTAAAGCATTTCATAACTATTATCGAATGGGCAGTTTGCCGTGCAGCTTGCACAATATTTTTCGCCAGAAAAGCGCGCTAAATTTTCCTTATTAAAAAAATAAGGCTTAGAACTGAATGTTGACGCCACCCACTGCCATGAAAGATGATTCGATGCCTTATCACCATCGAGTAAATAATTTTCAAACCAGTCTGCAGCTTCTCGCCAATCTACTTTTAACCAATGCACAACATAGGCGGCAAACCACATGCGGGCATGGTTATGCACATAACCGTCATGGGTTAAGTCTCGAATCACTGCATCCATGCACGGTAAGCCAGTAATGCCTTGGCGTATAAAATCTGGCAATAGCTTGTCACCCAATATGACTTTTGGATCTTCAATATCCGTTAATATGCCATCGCCCAAGCTATACCATACACGCCGCCAATAATCACGCCACGCTAGCTCTTGCACAAATTTCTGTGATTGTTCTCCGAAACGGGTTCGAACACTATCTGCCGCCTCTTTTAAGGTTAAGCAGCCGTGTCTAAAGTAAGGGGAGAGATGCGATACAGCACCATTTAGGAAATTTCTATTTCGGTTATACGTTTCTACATCGACTAAATTTAAACGTTTAATCGCTTCGCGTCTTCCGCCACGCCATTCATCAGATAAGCTTGAACCTAAAGCTTGAGGAAACATGCGTTTAATGTACTGCAAACGCTCAGTACGATCCTGTGGTATCGCTAGTTTATAAAAATTAGCCATTCAATATTTTTAACTTGATTCTATTGTTATCAATAGTTTACACTTATTTTGTAATTTTGTTTCTAGAAAAATTCAGAATGATGTCTATTAGTATAAGTGCACGGAATGACAGTGTTGTTAATTAGTCAATTACGATAATATTGATAATAAACTTAGAATAAGTGCTAAGATATTTTTACGAGCTTTTATTATTATTTAAAAGAGATTTTTATGCTAAATGCGATGTGGATTTGGGGTGCGATTGGCTTAATTTTACTTGCCATAGAGATGGCTACTGGCACATTTTATATTTTATGGTTTGGCATATCCGCTTTATGTGTTGCGGTTGCCATGTGGGTTTTTCCAACGACAGAACTAGCACTTCAGTTTGTGATGTTTGCTGCGCTATCGATAAGCTCACTTGCCATTTGGAAGTTAAACTATAAAAAAACAGAAACGCATTCGCGTGTTGGTCAAGCACAAGGTGAAGAAATTGGCCGTGTCGGTACCGTCACTAAAGCTTGTGGGCCCACAAAGAATGGTGAAATTCAATTTACACAAGGACTAATGGGCGCACGTAAATGGACCGCAGTCAGCAATGAAGTGATTGCTGAAGGAGCGGAAGCGCGTGTTGTGGCGGTGGAAGGTAACGCACTACGTATTCAAGCAATTTAACTTAATAAATTTACTTTAATAAAGGAAAGTATATGGAATTCGGAACCGTTTCGTTATTACTGATTATTGCAGTCATTGTCGCTATCGTTAAGGGCGTGCGCATTGTGCCGCAAGGCGAGGAGTGGGTGGTGGAACGTCTTGGTAAGTTTGCAGGCGTGCTAACTCCCGGCTTACATGTGATTAATCCTGTTTTTAGCCGTGTCAGCTACAAAGTCACCACCAAAGATATTATTTTGGATGTGCCCGAGCAAGAAGTGATTACCCGTGACAATGCAGTGATTTTGGCTAATGCAGTAGCGTTTATCAAAGTGAGCAATATCGAGCGCGCTGTATATGGAATTGAAAACTTTCGTGAAGCCATGCGCAATATGGTGCAAACCAGTTTGCGTTCAATTATCGGCGGTATGGATTTAAATCATGCTTTAACAAGCCGCGACCGTATTAAGGCCGAACTAAAAACCGCAATTGCAGATGAAGCTTTAGATTGGGGCTTAACCGTAAAATCTGTTGAGATACAGGACATTAAACCATCTAGCAATATGCAAGATGCAATGGAGCGCCAAGCGGCTGCCGAGCGCGAGCGTGTGGCGGTGGTGACTGAAGCAGAAGGAGCAAAACAATCGCTCATCTTAAATGCAGAGGCGCGATTAGAAGCCGCGCGCAAAGATGCTGAAGCGCAAATGGTGGCTGCAAAGGCATCTGCGGAATCGATTAAATTAATTAGCGATGCAGTGAAAGAGAACAACAGTTCTGCCACCTTTTTGCTGGGTGACCGTTACATTCAATCGATGCAAAAAATGGCTGAATCTAATAATAG
>CAYXHH010000128.1:0-4489 GCA_964464725.1 uncultured Methylotenera sp.
AGTAAATTGACCTCTTCTTTCTCTAGTCTTGTGCGAGCATAGAGTCTGCGCAAACGCTCAAATAATTTTTTTGGTGCGCGAGGATTAATAAAGCCAATTTGTTCAAGCACTTCTTGCATATGCGTGTAGAAGCGCTCTAAATCATCTTGGCTAGCCAGTTCTACTGGCTTTTCATCGTAATGCAATCTGCCATCTGTCAATGCCATGCGTATTTCATAGCACATGATTTGTACGGCTTGTGCTAGGTTAAGTGAAGTATATTCTGGGTTGGCTGGAATGGTAGCTAGCACTTGGCATCGGTCTGCCTCTGCGTTGCTTAGGCCACTCATTTCTGTCCCAAATACTAAGGCTACTTGCTGTTCTTGCGCAATTTTGTGTACTTCAAGCGCGGCTTCGCGCACGGTCATGACTTGTTGTGAGAGTGAGCGCTCTTTACCGCTCACTCCAATCACAAATTGGCAATCTGCAATGGCTTCTTCTAAGCTGTTGGTAACGATTGCGTTATCGAGTACATCAGTTGCATTCACCGCGAGTGATTTTGCTTGCGCATCTGGAAAGTATTTAGGATTCACTAAATACAAGCGCGTTAAGCCCATTGTTTTCATGGCGCGTGCTGTCGAGCCGATATTGCCGGGATGGCTGGTTTGACACAGCACTATTCTGATTTGGTTGAAAATGGCTTCTGACAATTTGGGGATGCGCCTATTAATGCTAAAATAGCATTTTAACAGTTCTTTAAGAAGTTTAAGTTATGCATCCAATGCTCACCATTGCAGTAAAAGCCGCGCGTGAAGCCGGTCGAATTATTAATCGTGCCTCTCAAGATGTAGGCGCACTTAAAATCCAGAGTAAAACATTTAATGATTTTGTGAGTGAGGTGGACCGTTCCGCAGAACAAGCGATTATCGATACTATTCGAGATGCTTACCCTAGCCATGGTTTTTTTGGTGAAGAGTCAGGTAAGTCGAATCAAGAGTCAGAAGACATTTGGATTATTGACCCTTTGGATGGCACCACAAATTTTTTGCATAACTTTCCTCAGTATTGCGTCTCAATTGCTTTGCAACAAAAAGGCGTGCTGACCCAAGCGGTAATTTACGATCCAGTACGCAACGATTTATTTACTGCAACAAAAGGGCGCGGTGCGTTTTTAAACGATAAACGTATTCGCGTATCGAATCGCGCTAAATTACAAGCATCACTTATTTCTACTGGTTTTCCGTTTCGAGATTTTACGCATCTAGACACTTACCTAGCGATGCTGAAAGACATGATTAAAAATACCACAGGCATTCGTAGGCCAGGTTCTGCAGCACTTGATTTAGCCTATGTGGCGGCTGGTTTTACTGATGGCTTTTTTGAGATTAATCTATCCACATGGGATATCGCCGCTGGAGGCCTCTTAGTGCAAGAGGCCGGTGGCATGGTAGGGGATTTCGAAGGCAATGAAAGTTGGCTCACCACAGGCAATATTGTGGCGGGGAATGCAAAAGTATTTTCGCAAATGCTACAAGTGCTCAGTCCGCATTTGACTGATGCACTTAAAACCAAAATCGCTTAATGCGCGTTTTGTACTAAGGCGAATTTCACGCCAGGTTTCGTTTGCTCAAGCATGCGATTAATGTTTTTTGCAAGTTTAAAAATCTGATCATCTGGGTTAATGTCGGCATTTTGAATAAATGCAGCTTTGTATTCAGGGTCGCTGGCTAATTTTTCAATATCAAATGGCCCTAACAACTCTCTGCATTGCGCTAAAAATTCAGCATACAATTCTAAATCCTCTTTTTCCATTTTTTTAATCCTAATTGTGGTTAAGTAAAATACCTGCAATAAAAACTTTGCAGTATTTATGCCAAATTAGAGTTATTTTTAACCTATTGATTTATTATAGTTTTTTATAATTTATATTGGATTGAATGGTGATGAACTGTCGACAATTTCATAGTTAACGTTGAAAAGTCGACATTCTGGTGACTTAACTAGTTAACTATCGTCAAAAATATGCCAATGAATAATCATGGTGATACGTTTTAAAACCGACTAAAATGTGTTTAATTAATACAAATTAAATTCAATTAGATTTAGCACATTCGCCCTTGTCAGACTTCAGTTCAAACAGTGTCAACGTATCAGAAACCGCCCATCATACGCCGATGATGCGCCAGTATTTTGCCTTAAAAGCGCAGCATCCAGATATGTTGCTGTTTTATCGCATGGGTGATTTTTACGAGTTATTTTTTGAAGACGCCGAAAAAGTTTCCCGTTTGTTAGGCATTACCTTAACGCATCGTGGGGCAACAAACGGCCAGCCCATCAAAATGGCGGGTGTGCCTTACCACGCTGCAGAGGGCTATTTAGCTAAACTTGCTAAATTGGGCGAGGCGGTGGCGATTTGTGAGCAAATTGGCAACCCTGCCACCAGCAAAGGGCCAGTCGAACGGGCGGTAACCCGCATCCTCACGCCAGGTACGCTCACCGACACCGCTTTATTAGATGAAACTCGGGACAATCAATTATTGAGCATATACTCGAGTGACGGCGTGATAGGGCTTGCACGCATTAACCTAACTTCAGGTGCTTTTGTATTAAGTGAGGTTGCCACTGGCCAGTTAGCGCAAGAACTGCAACGCATTTCTCCAGCTGAGATTATTTGTGCGGATGATTTTAAACATCCCGCGCTAGAAAGTTATGATTGTGCAAAAAAGCGGTTAAGCGCTTGGCAGTTTGATTTAGATGCCGCCACAACAAACTTAACGAAACAATTAAATACACGCGACTTGCTTGGATTTGGTTGCGCAGAGATGCATGCAGCGATTTCAGCTGCTGGCGCGCTGATTGATTATGTAAAACATACGCAGCGCGTTGCTTTACCGCATATCAATGAATTAAGCGTAGAGCAAATTAGCCAATATATTCAACTGGATGCGGCGACTAGACGTAATTTAGAAATCGATATGACATTGCGTGGTGAGGCATCGCCCACGCTGTATTCACTGTTAAATCATACAAAAACCGCGATGGGTGCGCGTCTGTTGCGGCTTTGGTTGCATCATCCTTTGCGCGATAGAGATTTAGTGGCAAAGCGCCATGAGGCGGTAGCTGAGCTGATACAAACAGATAAATATCAGACATTGCAATTTAGCCTAAAAGCCATTGGCGATATTGAACGTATGACGACACGCGTAGCACTTAACACGGCTAGACCTCGAGATTTGTCTGGTTTGCGCGATAGCTTGTTGCAGTTGCCAGCGCTACAAACTGAATTAGTTTCGAGCCAAGCCATTTTGCTCGAGACCTTAGGTGCCAATCTGCAAGCGCCGCATGAGGTTGTGCGTATTCTTACGCAAGCAATTCAGGTTGAGCCAGCCTCAGTGCTACGCGAAGGTGGTGTCATTGCTGATGGATTTGATGCAGAATTAGACGAACTGCGTGCTTTGCAAACCAATCATGGTGATTTTTTAATGCAGTATGAAGCGGCTGAAAAAGCGCGTACGGGTTTGCAAAATCTAAAAGTCGAATACAACAGTGTGCATGGCTTTTATATTGAGATTAGCCGTGCACAGGCTGAACATGCACCAACTGAATATCGGCGTCGTCAAACGCTTAAAAATGCTGAGCGTTTTATCACGCCAGAACTCAAAGCGTTTGAAGACAAAGTCTTGAGCGCGAACGAACGCGCACTCGCGCGAGAGAAAATGCTTTATGAGCAAGTGTTAGCGCAACTTAGCCCATATATCGTAGCCCTGCAGACCAATAGCGGTGCGGTTGCTAGCTTGGATGTTCTATGTTGTTTTGCGGAGCGCGCGGTAGCGCTAAATTACACACAGCCACAATTTACAACGGAGGCGGGCATTGTGATTGAAGCTGGGCGTCACCCTGTGGTTGAAACGATTGCCCAGCCATTTGTGGCGAATGATGTCTGTTTAAACCCATATCGACAGTTATTGTTAATTACTGGCCCGAATATGGGCGGTAAATCTACTTTTATGCGGCAGGTGGCGTTAATAGTGTTGCTCGCGCATTGTGGTGCTTTTGTGCCAGCAAATGTGGTTAAAATCGGCGAAATTGATCGTATCTTTACCAGAATTGGCGCTTCTGATGATTTAGCGGGTGGGCGTAGTACATTCATGGTAGAAATGACTGAAACCGCCAATATTCTGCATAATGCAACGGACAAGAGTTTAGTATTGTTAGATGAAATTGGGCGTGGCACCAGCACGTTTGATGGCTTAAGTTTAGCTTGGGCGGTTGCGAAACAATTACTTGAAAAAAATAAAAGCTATACCTTGTTTGCCACGCATTATTTTGAATTAACACGCATTGTGGATGAATTTAAGCAAGCCGCGAATATTCACTTAGATGCAGTTGAGCATGGGCAGGGTATTGTATTTTTACACAAGGTGGAAGAGGGCGCTGCGCACATGAGTTACGGTATTCAAGTGGCGCAATTGGCAGGCATTCCAAAATCGGTGGTGGCAACGGCTAAACG
>CAYXHH010000129.1:0-1830 GCA_964464725.1 uncultured Methylotenera sp.
TCGTTACCCAATTGAAAAATCTTTTCTGCATAATTATAAGCAATCATGCCAGCTTCGCTCAGGACGATACCCCTGCCTTCTTTAACAAACAATTCTTTGCCTAGCTGATATTCAAGCTTTTTAATCTGACTGGATAAAGCTGACTGTGCAATATAGAGCTGTGATGCTGCTCTAGTTAAATTGCCCTCCTTGGCCACTATCCAAAAGTAATAGAGGTGATTGTAATTAATGTTGATCGCCATAATTGTTCTCTAATAAAGAATATTTAATAATTTTTTTTATATTATACAGAACATTTATTTTAGGTAAAAATATTTCAAAAATTAATTAAGGTTAACAATTGATTCAGTATCAAAATCTTCTAAATCCTTCCATGTTATTTTTTGGCTTAGGGTTATTTGCGCAAATTATCCGTTCCGATTTAAAACTACCTGCAGACTTGGTCAAATCAATCACTATCTACTTGCTGATTAGTATTGGCATTCATGGTGGCGTTGAGCTTGCACACGCAAGTATCAGTAACGCATTCCCTGCAATAGTTGTCGCCATTTTATTAGGCATATTTATTCCTCTAGTCGCATTTGTGATACTAAGTAAAGTTGGGAAAATCGATAGCCTAAACGCAGTGGCTATTGCAACACATTATGGTTCAGTGAGTGCAGGGACGTTTTTGACGGCGATTGCATTTTTAGAGTCACTTGATATTGCTTATGAAAAATATCCTGTGGTGATGCTAGCCATGATGGAATCCCCCGCGATTCTTGTAGGCTTGCTTACCGCGAGCATGATTAGAAAAAAAATGGGCACTGAAGCAACTCAAGCTTCGAGTAACCTTAATAATGCTGAAGTGCTTAAAGAAGCACTCACCAATGGCAGCATTGTACTTTTATTTGGTGGATTATTGATTGGTGACGTGGTGCCAGATAAAAATCTAAAAGTTGTTGCTCCTTTTTTTGATCAAATGTTTATGGGTGTGCTATGTATGTTTCTATTAGCCATGGGCATGGAGGCTGGTAAAAAGTTACATGAGTTTAAACAAGCAGGATTATTTTTAACTGGATTTGGCATATTGATGCCTATTACTCTAGGTTTAATGGGTGTTTTGTTAGGGGTTTATACCCTTAATTTTGGCATAGGCGGTGCAACACTAGTCGGTGTTCTCGCTGCAAGTGCTTCTTACATTGCGGTTCCACCTGCTATGCGAATAGCCATACCAGAGGCTAACCCTTCGCTGTATTTAACTCTATCGCTAGGCATTACTTTTCCTTTTAATGTGCTGTTTGGTATTCCCCTGTACTTTTATTTTGCCACTCATTTATTGAAAGGCTAAGCGTGATTAGTGTAAAACGAATTGAGTTAGTTGTAGAAGCAATAGAGAAAGAACATGTGATCTCGTGCTTAAAAAGTATCAATATTAGAAGCTTTACCATTTATCACCATGTTGGCGGTTCTGGTGAACGCGGGGTTAGAGACGAGGGTGTATTTGGTGAAAAATTTGAAAATGTCACATTCGTCGTAGCTTGTGCAGAAAACCAGCTGACAGCAGTTATCGAAGTATTGCGACCAATTCTCAAGCGTTACGGTGGGATGTGCTTAGTTTCCGACGCAAAATGGGTTAAACATTAAATCTATATGGAGCATAGAAAATGAATCAAGCAATTTTATGGTTATTTTTGTTTCATCCAATGTTTGAAAATAATACAAATACTATCAAAGCTTATGAAAAAAAACTTAACTCAGATATTGTGATAAGCAGCTGCAGTAATAGACGACGAAATATTAATGGCCATCAACAAAGAATTTATAAAGTTTGTGCCTAACAGTGAACAC